>CAZZGQ010000129.1:0-3305 GCA_964653765.1 uncultured Elusimicrobia bacterium
AACAGCTAAAGATGACTGTACGCCTCCACGCGCGAGCCGCCGGCCAGGGCCGTGGCGCGCAGCAACTCGGCGCGCTCGCCCACCTCGCAGGCGGGGCCGACGACGCAGCGCTCCACGCGCGCGTTGGGCCCGATGCGCGCCCCTTCGAGCAGCACGCAGTCGCGCAGCATCGCTCCGGCGGCGATCCGGCAGCGCGCCCCGACGCTGACGTTGCCCGAGAAGCGGGCCGTGGCGTCGATGCGCGCTCCGGCGCCGACCGCCACGCGCCCGCCGTCGAGGCTCTGGAGCGTGCGCGGCCGGGCCAGTCCCGTGCGGCCGCCGAGCAGGTCCAGGTGGACCTGCAGGTAGCGGTCGAGCGTGCCGATATCGATCCAGTAGCCTTGGGACTCGAAGGAGTGAAGGCCGCCCTGCTTGAGGAGGGCGGGGAACAGCTCGCGCTCGAGGGAGGACGGGCCGGCGGGCAGCTCATCCAGGACGGAGCGCTCGAAGACGTAGGCGCCGGCGTTGACCGTGTTGACGTCGACCTCCTCGGGGGAGGGCTTCTCGACGAACTCGCGGATCGAGCCGTCGCGCCCGGCGCGGACCAGGCCGTAGAGCGTGGGGTCGGGGACGCGCGTCACGGCGATCGTGCCCCGCGCGCCGGATCGCCGGTGCGCCTTGACGAAGGCGGCGACATCGAGGCCGTTGAGGACGTCGCCGTTGAGCACGAGGAAGCGGGGTTGCCCTTCGAGGAGGCGCTGCGCGTTCTTGACGGCGCCGCCCGTCCCCAGGGGGCGCTCCTCGGCGACGTAACGCAGCCGCAGGCGGCCAACGCGCTCGCCCAGCGCCTTGCGGAAGGGAGCGGGATCGGCCGCGCAGAGGACGGCCTCCTCCACGTGCTTCTCGAGCACGTCCAGCTGATAGCGCAGGAAAGGCCGGTTCACCACCGGCAACAGCGGCTTGGGCGTGCGCAAGGTCAACGGCCGCAGGCGCGTGCCCCGGCCGCCGGTGAGTACCAGGGCCTTCATGACGCCGGATTCTACAAAAAATAGGTAGGATAGCCCCGTCAATGGCGTTCCCGGTATACGATCCCGCCAAGGCCGCCCGCGAACGGAGCCGTCGCGGCTTGGCTCTCGGCTTGGTGGCGCTGGCCGTCCTGCTGGCCGGGCAAGCCCTCGTCCTGCGCTCTTGGATCGCCGGGGACAAGCGGCCGCCCGCCTGGGATCAGGCCGTGCACCTCGAGATCGCCCTGGACTATCGGGACGCGCTCGCCGCCGGCAGGGTGCGCGACGTCTGGCATCCGGTGCCCAAGCCCGGCATGCCGGCCTTTCCTCCGCTCTATCACTTGGCGCTGCAGCCCGCCATGCGCCAGACCGACGCGGCGCACGCGGCGTTGTGGATCAACTTCGCCTATTTCGCCGTCCTGGCGCTCTGTCTCTTCGGCCTGATCTTCGAGTACCGGCCCGGCTTCGTCGCCGCGCTGGGCACGGCGGCCTTCATGCTTTCGCCGGGCGTCCAGGACCTCTTGGTGAACGTCCTCGTCGATCTTCCCGTGCTGGCCTGCTCGACGGCCGCTTATTGGGCTTTCGTGCGCAGCGAGGACTTCCAGCTCTGGGCGCCTTCGCTGGCCTTCGCCGCGCTCTTCGCCGTCGGCATGCTGCACAAGTGGAGCTTCTTCGCCTACATGCTCCCGGCGTTCTGGGTCTGGGCGCAGGCGGTCTCGCGGCCGCGCAGCCGCGCCATCGCCCTCGTCTCGGCCGGCGTCGCGGCGCTCCTCACGGCGCCGTGGTACCTGGCGAACTGGCCTTTGCTGCTGCCGCGGCTTTTCCAGGCCTCCGCGGACTTCGCCGTGCCGTTCTGGCACGGGACGGAGGTCTTCCGCTATCTCATGCTCAGCGTGGAGAGCCTGGGTCCGGCGCTCTGGCTCGTCGGCTGGATCGGGCTGTTCGTCTCGCAGTACGAGCGGGGCGAGCACAAGTCCTGGCTGATCCCGGCTTGGGCGCTCTCGGCGTACGTCTTCTGGACGATCGTGCCCAACCGGCAGATGCGCTTCTTGATGCCCGCGCTGCCGGCGCTGGCCGTGGCGGCCTGCGGCGACAACACTTCCGGCGTCATCTGGGCCGTCTTGCTGCTGCAGCTGGGCGGGGCGGTCAACTTCATGCGCGGCTGGATCGGCCCCATCGGCTTGAACACGCCGATCGGCGGCGTCACGTTGCTGCCCAACCATCCCCCGTCGACCGAGGCCTGGCCCATCGACCGGATACTGACCGAGGCGTCCAAGCGCGCCGATCCGGCCGCTCCCGTCGCCAATCTCACGCTGATCGCCAACGCTCCTTATTTCAACGGGCCGACCTTCACTTGGCGCGCCCGGGCGCTGGGGCTGCCGCGGCTGCGGCTGCGCGGCGTCAACAAGAGGCTCTGCGAGCTGTCGCAGTTCGTCCTCCTCAAGACCGGCGAGCTGGGCCCGGCGGGCGTGATCGGCGGCCTCAAGGAGGCGGCCAAGACGGTCCAAGACCCCGACGGCTGGTTCCGGCGCGGCTACGCGGAGGCGGCGCGTTGGCCACTGCCCGACGGCAGCGAGGCCGTCCTCTTCGAGCGCAGCGCGCCCAAGAAGCCGCCGATGCCGGAGCGCCGCGCCCACTCGGATTACTTCGATCACGACGGCATGCAAGCCCGCGACCTGGAGGCGGACCTGGGCCGCTGGGACGCCGCGCGGGGCGTCTACCCGCGGGCGCGGCTGTCGGCGCGGACGCTGAAGCTGCGCGGCCTGAGCGTCGAGAACCTCCAAGTCCAGCTCGACGACGCGCTGCTCATCCCGGTCCAGGACCTTCCCGGCGCCGGCTGGGAGGACGTGCGCTTGCTCAAGCTCGGCCGCCTGACCGTGACCTCGCTCCACGTCAGCGCCGCCTCGCTCAAGGCCTTCCTGGAGGCGCGCGTCCACGGCCTGCATCTCACCGAGCTCAAGCTCGACGGCACGGCCCGGGCTTCGGGCGATTTCCGCGGGGTGCCGGTGAGCGTGGACCTGTCGATCGAGCTGAGGCGCGATCCGAACGTCCTCGCCGTGCGCGTGGCGACGCTCAAGCTCGGCCCCAACCCGCTGCCGACGGCCGCGATCAACCGGATCAAGGAGCTGACGATCTCCTTGGCGCCCAATCCCGAGACGCCCTTCGCCATCGACCTGCCCGGCCTGACCCTCAAGGACGGCTGGCTGACGGTGCCGTGACCGCCGCCGTCTCGCTGCGGCCGTATTCCGACGACGACCTTTGGCTCGCCGAGGCGATGGAGCTCGATCCCCGCGTCATGGCGGACCTGGGCGGCGTGACGCC
>CAZZGQ010000129.1:3405-8591 GCA_964653765.1 uncultured Elusimicrobia bacterium
TAAGAGGAGCGCCCGACGGGCTCGCTCTTCGGGAAGCGGCCGGTCCAGACGATGCCCAGCACGTCGCCGGTCCTGCGGTCGATGAAGGCCGAGCCGGAGTCGCCATGCGAGACGTCGCAGCCGTTGGCGAAGGACCAGGCTTGATAGTCTCCCGGGTTGAACTCGTCCGGGTCGGCCAGGCGGCGGAAGTTGTTGCGCTTGGAGAAGACGACGCAGTCGCCGTCCTGGTTGGCCACCATCTGCCGGCCGGCGTTGTTGGCGACGCCGAAGCCGATCGTGAGCAGGCGCTGGCCGGGATAGATGTCGGCGTCGAAGGCGAAGTCTCGGCCGAGCGGCGCCAGCAGGGGCTCATCGGCCCGCGGCACGCGGATGGAGAAGAGGGCCAGATCCACCTCGGGCCAGTCGCCGTAGACCTTCTCGCAGGAGAAGGAGCGTCCGAGGAGGGGGAACTCCGCCTCGCCCTTGCAGCTCGAGCCGGAGACGTGGTGGTTGGTGGCGACGAGGTAGCGGCCGTTGAAGCGCCCGAGATAGAACGCCGTCGCCCCGCCGTAGCGCGCCGTCGCCTTCGCCGCGCGCTCGAAGATCGGGCCGCCCGCGGCCAGCGCGGCCGCCGTCACCGGCTTCTTGCCCCACTCGTCGCCGATCTGATAGTCGCTCAGCTGAGGCCACAGACGACGCCAGCCGGACCACGGCGAGCGCGCCGCGTCATTGAGCGTGGAGAAGACATCACCGGCCCGCTGCTCTCCCGACAAGCTCCAGGACCGCGGCTGGCCGGCGGCCGGCGCGCCCGAGGGGCTGGGCTGGGCCGCCGCCGCTCGGCGCGCCTGGTTCAGGTCGAACTGGAACGAGGGTTCTCCTCCCTGCGCCGCGACGCCGCAGGCCAAAACGAGCAGGGCGACGAGAGAAAGCAAGGGCCGGGTATTCATGGCCCGATCATACACGTTTCGACGCGGAATGGGAGCGATTCCAGCGGAAGCGGCGGTCGTTTCTGAACCGCCGGTCGCGCAGGAGTTTTGTCAACTCGGCGAGGCTCGGCTCGTCGGCGCCGACATACGTCCGCTCCGCGGCCAGGCGCAGCGCGTCCGAGACGCTGACCCGGGCGCGGCGCGCCACCTTCATGAGCTCCGCCCGGAGCGCATCCGGCAAGAATATCGTCGTTCTCCTCATGAGAGGGATACGATCGAGCGGGCGTTTTTGTTCCAAGGTATGGAAACTGTGTTCGAACACAGTTTCCATACATCGCGCGGCGACGGTGGCCGGACCTCGACGGCTCCGGCCGGCCTACCGGCGGCGGGAAGGCCGGTTGAGGCCCAGCATGTCGACGGCGGGGACTTGGCCGTCGATGCGATAGATCTGAAAGCCCCCCTCGTCGTAGATGCGGGGGTAGCGCGCCTCGATCCAGGAGCGCTGGGACGGGGTGAGATCCCCGGCGGCCGTGGCGTAGAACTTGGCGCCGGCCTCGGCCTTGGCGGCGATCAGCGGCAGCCCGGCGTCGCCGGTATCCTCCAAGCCGAAGGACCAGCCGCGCCGGCGCATGTAGTAGAGGTAGACCGAGGAAGCGCGCTGATTGCAGAGGAAGAGGTCGTAGGGCGCGCTGACGGCGTCGGCCGCCGCGGCGGCGTGGGACAGGAAGGGGAAGTTTTGGCCGTACCAGCGCTTGATGCGGTAGACCCCCGTGACGGGCACGGCCAGCACGACGGCGGCGAGCGCGGCGCGCGGCGCGGCCGGCCGCGCCAGGCCTTGGACGCGCGCCCAGGCGCCGGCCAAGCCCGCGCCCATGAAAGCCGCCATGACCGGGGCCCACGGCAGGCAGGTGTACTCGTGATGGAACGAGTAACCGCCGCCGGCCACGAGATGGACGGCCACGGCCGCCCACCAGAGGAAGAGCAGCCGCTCGCCGCGCTTCCACAGCCGGCGCGCGCCGAGCGCGGCCAGCGCCATGCCGGGCCACGTCGTCGCCAGCTCGGGCAGGCGCGACAGGAGCTGGTATTGCGTGAAATAGAGCAGGCGGGAGTACTGGAGCATCACCAGGAACTCGCCCGGATGGGCGGGCACCACGTAGACGCCGGCGCTGGCGTAGCGGTACCAGGTGTAGACGGCGGTCAGGCACAGCACAGGCGCCGCGAGCACGGCGTGATCCTTGAAGCCTTCCCAACCCTTCTTCAGGTAGACCAGCGCGGCCAGGACCAGCAGCAGGTAGACGTAGGGCAGCTTATGGGCGATCGCCAAGAAAGCGGCGACGAGGGCCAGCGACCAATGCAGGTCGGAGGCGTTCTCGACGAAGACGTCCCAATGGTAGAGCGCCGCCAGGGAAGTCGCCATGGCCAAGGCCTCGGGCTGGATCGTGCGGCCGAAGTAGATCTGGACGGGGATGGTCGAGTACAGCACGGCCGAGGCCAGCGCTTCCGTGGGCGAGAAGCGCCGCTCGAGGAACAGGTAGAGGTAGACGGCGCCGAGGGCCGAGAAGCCCACCGAGAGCAGCCGGCCCCACGTCGCGCCGAGCCCGAGCAGCGGCCAGAGCAGGCCCATCAGCCACATGTAAAGCGGGAATTCGGTGGCCGCGCGGCCGGAGGCCGGTCCCTCCCAGTCGATCCGCGGCGAGAAGAAATGGCGGCCGTTCTCGGCGTAGTTGCGCGCGATCGCCGCGGTGTTGACCTGCCGGTGGTAATGGTAGTCGAGCGGCGGCGCCGTCAGGCCCTTCAGATGGAAGGCCAGCGAGCAGCCGACGATCAAGGCCAGCGCCCAGCGGCGGCTCATTCCTTCAGCGCGTAGGCTTCGATCGTGCCGCCGCGGCGCAGCGCGGCCTCGACGAGCGTCATGACGCCGCTGGCCAGCAGCAAAGGCGGCAGCAGCAGCAGCGTCAGGAGGGCTTGGATCGGGTGATTCCGGATGCGGACCGTGCGGGCGCTGCGATCCTTGAGCATCGAATACAGGAAGTTGTTGTCGAAGCCCAGGGCGTTGTAGAAGCTCTGCAGCCAGCCGTACGGGTTCTGCTCGAAGCAGAAGTGGTCCATCTGCACGATGCGGAAGCGGTAGCGGTTGAGCAGCGCTTCGAGCGACTTCGGCCCGAAGTGGAAATAGTGCCGGGGCACGTCCAGATGGAACCAGTGCTTGCCGAAGAAGCGCGCCTGGAGGCTGTCGTAATTGGGCACCGCCACGGCGACCAAGCCGCCCGGCTTGAGCAGCTCGCCGGCGCGCTCGATGCACTCGGCCGGCCGCGGGAAGTGCTCGAGCGTGTGCCAGAAGACGACGGCGTTGAAGCGGGCCTTCTCGTGGGGGGAGGCGAGGAAGTCCTCCGTGACGACGTCGAGCCCCAGCTTGTTGCGGGCGTGCCAGGCCGCGTGCTCGGAGAGCTCCACGCCATGCGGCTCGTAGCCCAGCGAGCGCAGATACGCCAAGAGGAAGCCCCGGCCGCAGCCCACGTCCAGGACCGGACCGCGGGAGACGCGGTTGTGCAGGACGCGCGCGCGCCGCCGCTGGAAGAGGTGGGTCATCTTCTCGAAGAGCGGGTTGAAGCGGACGTTCTCGCGGCCGTAATATTCCTGCGGATAGTAGGCGCCGATCTTGTCGCCGGGCAAGGCCGGCCAGGTCCGCCCCAGGCCGCAGTCGGGACAGACGAGCACGGAGAAGCCCGGCTCGACGGAGTCGTACGCCCGCGCCACGTGGTCGCCGCCGCAGACGACGCAGCGGGGCGGCGTGCGGTCCTGGTCCTTCGCCTGGGGGGAAAAGCGCGTGGCGGGCTGTGTCACGTGAGGTCAATTATATAAAATCGACCCATGAAGAACGCCTGGTTGGCCGCCTTCCTCCTTTGCGCTTCCCCCGTCCGCGCCGCCCTGCTGCCCGACGAGGAGAACACGATCAAGATCGTCAAGGACGTCTCGCCTTCGGTCGTCTACGTCACCAATATCGCCGTGGGCCAGAACGTCTTCATGGACGAGCTGGCCGTGCCGCAGGGCACGGGCTCCGGCTTCGTCTGGGACCGCGAGGGGCACGTCGTCACCAACTATCACGTCGTGCGCGGCGGCGACGCCTTCCTCGTCACGCTCAAGGACCAGACCCAGCTCGAGGCCAAGGTCATCGGCGTCGAGCCCAGGAAGGATATCGCCGTCTTGAAGGTCACCAAGGGCTTCGAGAAGCTGCAGCCCGTCCACCTGGGCAACCTGGAGTCCCTTCAGGTCGGCCAGAAGACGGTCGCCATCGGCAACCCGTTCGGCCTCGACGACACGGTGACCTCCGGCATCATCAGCGCCCTGGGACGGCAGGTGGTGGGCATCGGCGGCGTGACGATCCACGACATGATCCAGACCGACGCGGCCATCAACCCCGGAAACTCGGGCGGCCCGCTGCTCGACTCCTCGGGCCAGCTGATCGGCATGAACACGATGATCTACAGCGAGAGCGGCGGCAGCGCCGGCATCGGCTTCGCCGTGCCCGTCTCCTTCATCCGGCGCATCGTGCCCCAGCTCATCAAGTACGGCCACACGATCCAGCCCGGCATCGGCGTCTCGGTGCTGCCGGAGCAGGTGAAGTACCAGCTGCTGGGCGACGTGGACGGCGTGGTGGTGCGCGACGTCTCGGCCAACTCGCCCGCCGCCAAGGCCGGAATCCGCGGGATCAAGCGCGACGCCACCGGCCGCTACCAGCTGGGCGACATCATCGTCGGCATCAACGACCAGAAGATCAAGAACTACGACGATCTCTACAACACGCTCGACCAGTTCAAGGTCGGCGACAAGATCACGGTGAAGACGGTCCGCGACAGCAAGGACCGGTCTTTCTCCGTCGAGCTGATCAACGTCTACTAGGCCGGGACTTGCGGCTGTAACACGGCCCTGATATACGGGGCCCATGCGCCCGCTCTTCCTTTCCTTGGCCGTCCTCCTCGCCGCCGTTTGCGCCGTTTCCGCCGCGGCCTCGCGGGAGACGGCTGCGGCCCGCCGGGCCGCCTCGGAGGAAGCCCGCCGGCTGGCCGATTCGCTCGAGTTGAGCCCGGCTCAGTCGGCGAAGGTGGCGCGCCTGCTCGATGCTTCCGCCGCGGAAGAAGGCCCTTTGCTCGCCAAGCTCAAGGAGCGCCGGCGCCGGACGCATGCGGCGATCCGGGCCCTGCTCGACAACCGGCAGAAGGACGCTTTCGACTCGATGGGGGCCGGCCCGTCGCCGGATCTGGGCGAGGCGGCCCCGCCGCC
>CAZZGQ010000130.1:0-8529 GCA_964653765.1 uncultured Elusimicrobia bacterium
CCGCCGTCGTCCACGGCGGCGCTCCAGCGGCCGTGCCGGCGACGCCCGCTCCGGCGGCCCCGGCTCCCGCCACCGCGCCCGGCGGCCGGCGCGACCAGGAGCCGGAGACCGACCTGACCCGCCCCTCGATCTCGAACCTGCCCGGCTTCCAGCAGCCGCCCGCCGCGCAGCAGGGCGCCGCCGGAGCTCCGGCCCCGGCCGCTCCGGCCGCCCCAACGCCCACCGATGAGAACGCGCGCGAGGCCGCCCAGCAGGCCAAGCAAGCGGCCCAGGCGCGGCAGCAGGAACCGTTGATCATCAACATCCCCGGCGTCAGCACGGCGCCGATCACGGTGCAACCGCCGACGCAATCGCCGGCCAAGCAATCCGCCCAGACTGCCCCGGCGATCGCTTCTTCTTCAAAAACGTCCACCTCCGCGGCCGCGACGGAAAACGAGAACCCGGCGCTCGCCGAGCTCGACGCCAAGCTGGCCGCCAAGCAGAAGGAGCTGGCCGCCAAGGAGCTGGAGTTCAAGGAGCAGCAGGCGTCCACCGAGAAGGACCTGCTCGATCTCGAGAGCCGCAAGACCGAGATGCTGCTCGGCAAGATCCACCGCGCCGTGCAGGAAGTCGCCAAGCAGGAGGGCGTCAGCGTCGTCGTCGATAAGAGCTCCATCCTGTACGGGCACGACGCCGTCGATCTGACGGACAAAGTGATGAAGCGACTCAAGGGGATCTGATGACCCAGACGATGACCCGGGATTTGGCCGTCAACAAGACCGCCGGCGAGATCGCCGCGCTGGTGGGCGGCCGCCTGATCGGCGACTCTTCCTTCCGCATCGAGGGGCTCTCGGGCCTGGCGGAGGCTGGACCGGGCGATCTTTCCTTCCTCGGCAATCCGAAGTACGCGGCGCAGGCCGCCAGCTCGAAGGCGGGCTGCCTGCTGCTGCCTCCCGCGGCCGCCGAAGCTCCCGGTCTCTGCAAGAACCGCATCCTGATCGACGATCCGCAGTTCGCTTTCGCGCAGGTCCTCGTCTTGGTCGACTCCCAACGGCCGCGCCGGCCGGCCGGCGTCCACCCGACGGCCGTGGTGGACCCGTCGGCCAAGCTCGGCAACAACGTCTCCGTCGGCGCCTTCACGGTGATCGAAGCGGGCGCCGTGATCGGCGACGACTGCCAGATCTATCCCCAGGTATTCGTCGGCCAGGGCGTGCAGATCGGCGCGGGCGCGAAGATTTACCCCCGCGTCGTCATCCGCGAGGGCTGCGTCCTGGGCGCTCGCGTCATCTTGCAGCCCGGCGTCGTCCTCGGCGGCGACGGCTACGGCTTCTCGCCGGACAAGAAGACCGGCCACCTGCGCAAGATTCCCCAGCTCGGCAACGTCGTGCTGGGCGACGACGTCGAGGTCCAAGCCAACACGGCCATCGACCGCGGCACGGTCGGCTCCACCTTCATCGGTCCCAACACCAAGATCGACAACCTGGTCCAGATCGGCCACAACGTGCAGGTGGGCAAGAGCTGCCTGATCGTCTCGCAAGTCGGCATCGCCGGCTCCTGCGTCATCGGCAACCACGTCGTGATGGGCGGCCAGGTGGGCTTGGCGGGACACTTGAAGGTCGCCGACGGCGTCCAAGTAGGGGCGCAGTCCGGCCTGATGGCCGACGTGGAGCCGGGCAAGATCCTCTTCGGCTCTCCCGCTCGGCCGCACCGCGAGGCGTTCAAGCTGCAGGCGCTTTACGGCCGCCTGCCGGAGCTGTTCGACGCCGTGAAAGAAATCAAGAAGAAGTTAGGCATCACGGAGGCGTAATGGAGCCCATGCAGGCGACGATAAGATCGGAAGTCACCCTCGAGGGCATCGGGCTGCACACGGGCAGCAAGTCGAAGCTCACCTTCCGCCCGGCCCCGGCCAACACGGGCATCCGCTTCTTCCGCACGGACCTTCCCGGCACGCCGATGATCCCGGCCCGGCTCAACTTCGTCGTGGCCACGGTGCGCGGCACCAATCTGGGCCTCGGCGAGGCGAAGGTGCACACCGTCGAGCACGTCCTCTCGGCCTGCACGGGCGTGGGCATCGACAACGTGGACGTCCTCGTCTCGGCCAACGAGCCGCCGATCATGGACGGCTCCTCGCTTCCGTTCGTCGAAGCGCTGCTGAAAGCCGGGATCACGCACTATCCCGACGCCCCGAAGCGCTGGCTGCACCTGCCGGGCGAGGTCGTCTATCAGGACGGTTCGGCCAAGTACCGCGCCGTTCCCTCCGACCGCTTCGAGATCAAGGCCACGCTCATCCACAACCACCCGATGATGCCCAAGATGACCCTCGAGATGAGCGTCGACACGGGCAGCTACCTGGACGCCGTGGCGCGCGCGCGGACCTTCTGCTTCGAGCACGAGGTCCAGTTCCTCAAGTCGCAGGGCCTGGCTCAAGGCGGCAGCTTGGACAACGCCATCGTCATCGGGAAAGACACATTCCACACCAATGAAGGAGGCCTCCGTTACCCTGATGAGTTCGTGCGTCACAAGACGCTCGATCTCATCGGCGATCTGACGCTGATCGGCCGGCCGCTCTTCAAGATGCGCGTCGAGGCCGAGTGCCTTGGCCATGCCCACAACATCGAATTTGCCAAGCGCCTTCGCGATGCTGCCTTGAAGATGCGGAAGTCGCCTGCACTGGAGGCCAAATGACTAACGAAGCCCCGGCCGCTTCAGCGGCCGGAACCATTGATTGGAATGCCAAACCCGTCCGTTCCCTCGACGTTTTGGCCATTCGCCGCGCCATTCCTCATCGTTTCCCGTTCCTCCTCGTCGACAAAGTCGACGTCCTCATCGAGGACAAGGCCGCCATCGGCACCAAGATGGTGACCGTCAACGAGCCGCACTTCACGGGCCATTTCCCCGAGCAGCCCGTCATGCCCGGCGTGCTGATCGTCGAGGCGATGGCGCAGGCGTGCTGCGCGATGATGCTCTCCAAGGGCGGCGCCGAGGGCAAGCTCGCCATGTTCATGGGCATGGACGAGGTGAAGTTCCGCGCTCCCGTGCTGCCCGGCATGGTGCTGAAGCTGCACGTCGAGATCCTGCGCATGGGCCGCGCGGGCAAGTTCCGCGGCGAAGCCTACGTGGACGGCAAGCTCGCCGCCGAAGGCGTGATGACCTTCGCGCTCGTCGACAAGGCTCAGGCGCAGGCGGCATAACATGTCGAACATCGATCCCCGCGCTTCCGTCCATCCGTCGGCCAAGCTGCACCCGTCGGTGAAGGTCGGCCCCTTCGCCGTCATCGGCGAGGACGTCGAGATCGGCGAAGGCGGCTCGGTGGGACCGCACGCGATCGTGGAATGCGTGACGATGGGCAAGAACAACCGCATCTTCGGCGGCGCCTACGTCGGGGTCGCCCCGCAGGACCTGAAGTACGCCGGCGAGAAGACGCGCCTGGTCATGGGCGACAACAACATGGTGCGCGAGTGCGCCACGCTCAACCGCGGCACCACGCACACGGGCGAGACGCGCATCGGCTCCAACTGTCTCTTCATGGCGTACTCTCACGTCGCGCACGACTGCCGCATCGGCAACCACGTCATCCTCGTCAACTCCGTGGCGCTCGCCGGCCATGTCGAGGTCGGCGACTACTGCGTGCTCGGCGGCATCTCCGCCGTGCACCAGTTCGTGCGCATCGGCCCGATGGTGATGGTCAGCGGCGGCTCGATGGTGGGCAAGGACATCCCGCCCTTCTGCATGGCGCAGGGCGATCGCGCCACGCTGCGCGGCTTGAACGTCGTCGGCCTGCGCCGCTCCGGCTTGCCGCGCGAGACGGTCTCCGCCGTGCGCGAGGCCTACAAGACGCTCTTCCTGCGCGGCCTGACCCAGGAAAACGCCCTGGCCGAGCTCAAGAGCAAGGCCCAGCCCAAGGAAGTGCAGGGCATGATCGCTTTCATCGAGGGCTCCAAGCGCGGCATCACGCGCCCGCCGACGAGCGCGGAAGCCGAAGAAGAGGTTGCCGCCTAAACGCCCGCCATGGAGAAGTTGGGGTTGATCGCCGGGTCGGGCCGCTTTCCGATCCTGATCGCCCAGGAAGCCAAGCGCATCGGCGTGGAGGTCGTCGCCCTCGGCATGCAGGGCATGACCGATCCCGCGCTCGAGCCGGCCGTCGGCAAGATGCACTACTTCAAGCTAGGCCAGCTCAGCAAGGCGATCGAGACCTTCAAGGGCGCCGGGGTCTCGAAGGCCGTCATGGCCGGCAAGGTGCAGCACGTCTCCGTCTTCGGCGGGATCCTGCCGGACCTGCGCGCGGCGAAGGTCCTGGCGCGACTGCCCGACAAGCGCACGGACACGATCCTCAAGGCCGTGGCCGACGAGTTCGCCAAGGACGGCATCGAGCTGCAGTCCTCGGTGGGCTACCTGGGACATCTCTTGGTGAACGAAGGCGTCCAGGGCGCCCGCAAGCCCGATGCCGCCGAGCTCGCCGACATGCGCCTGGGCTGGAAAGCCGCCAAGGCGCTGGCCGGCTTCGACGTGGGCCAGACCGTCGTCTGCGGCAACAGCGCCGTCGTCGCTCTCGAAGGCATGGAAGGCACCGACGCTTGCATTCGCAGAGCCAAGGACTTGGCCGCATCTCAGAAGAAAAAATACCCGCTCACCGTCGTGAAAGTGGCCAAGCCCAAGCAGGACCTTCGCTTCGACATCCCGGTGCTCGGGCTCGACTCGCTGAAGGTCTTCGCCGAGTGCGGCGTCAGCGCGCTCGCCCTCGAAGCGGGCACGACCCTCATCTTCGACAAGCCCGAGTTCCTCAAAGCGGCCGACATCCAGAAGCTCGCCATCGTCGGCTACAAGCCGGAGGGTCCGCAATGAGCCCCGATTCCAAGATCCGCGTCGCCGTCGTCGGCGCCGGACGCATGGGCACGCACCACGCCCGCATCCTGAGCAAGACCCCCGACGTCGAGCTCGTCGCCGTCTGCGACATGAACCTGTGGCGCGCCCAGCTGACCGCCTGGCAGGCCAACACCGTGGCGACGCGCGATTACCGCGACGTCCTGCCGCGCGTGGACGCTCTCGTCGTCGCCGTGCCCACGCCGCAGCACTTCGAGGTGGGCATGGAGGCGCTGGGCCGCGGCGTGCACTGCTTGATCGAGAAGCCGCTGGCCTCCTCCGTCGAGGAGGCGCGCCAGCTCCTCGCCAAGTCGCAGGAGAAGCAGGTCGTCCTCCAGGTCGGCCACATCGAGCGCTTCAACCCGGCCGTGCTCGAGGCCATCAAGCACATCCGCAGCCCGCGCTTCATCACGGTCGAGCGCCTGGGGCCGTACGACCCGCGCGTCGCCCACATCGGCGTCGTGCTCGACCTGATGATCCACGACTTGGACATCCTTCTCACCCTCGTGGGCTCCGAGGTCGAGTCGCTGGAGGCCGTCGGCGCTCACTTGATCGGCCAGCACGAGGACATCGCCAACGTCCGCGTCCGCTTCAAGAACGGCTGCATCGCCGACGTCACCGCCTCGCGCGTGTCCTTGGCCAAGAGCCGCAAGCTGCGCATTTTCCAGAAAGAGAGCTACGTGTCCGTCGACTACGGGAGCTCCTCCCTCAAGGTGTATCGGCGCAAGGGACCGGTCATCAAGTCGCTCAAGGACGTGGAGATCCTCACGCCCAGGCTCGACAAGACCGATCCGCTCCGCAACGAGCACAACCACTGGCTCGACTGCATCCGCCACAACCGCAAGCCCTGGCCCAGCGGCGAGCGCGGCGTCGAGGCCCTCAAGCTGGCCCTCCAGATCTCCGACGAGCTGCAGCGCTACGAGGTGTCCGACTATCAGGGGACGCGCTCCCTGATCCCCGAATGGGCGCAGGACCTCGGCCGCATCGCCAAGACCGTCGGCAAAGACATCCTTCGTAGTTGAGGCGCGGCGGACCGACTATCCACGTGGATAGTCCGCATCACCCTTTCGAATGACGATCCTCATCGTAGCCGGCGATCCCTCGGGAGATCTGCACGCCTCGCACCTGATCCGCGCCCTGAAGAAGCGCGGCGGGCCGTCGCTGCGCGTAGCGGCGGTGGGCGGCCCGCTCATGAAGGCTCAGGCGGACGAATTCATCGAGGACCTCGCGTCGCGCGGAGTGACCGGCTTCTGGGAACCGGTACTCAAGCTGCCGTTCATGATCAGGCTCGGCCTGAGGCTCAAGCGCTTCATGCGCGAGAAGAAGCCTTTGGCGCTCATCTGCGTCGATTACTACGGCTTCAACCGCCGCGTGCTCGGCCTGGCCAGGCCGCTCGGCGTGCCGGCCTTCTATTACATCAGCCCGCAGGTTTGGGCCAGCCGCCCCGGGCGCGTGAACACCCTCAAGAAGCTCGTGCGCCGCATGCTGCTGATCTTCCCGTTCGAGGTCGCCGTCTACGAGAAGGCTGGGGTGCCCTGCCGTTTCGTGGGCCACCCGCTGCTCGACCTCATGCCCGTCCCGGAAGACAAGAAGGCGCCGGCGCGGCCGCCGCGGGTCGGCCTGCTCCCGGGCAGCCGGCGCTCCGAGATCGCGCGCCATCTGCCGATCCTGCTGCAGGCCTGCGAGAAGCTGCGCGCGGTCTATCCGGAGCTGCGCGTGCAAGTCTTCGCCCCGCCCGCCGCCCCGGACTCGGCCTACGACGCCGCGCGCGCGGCCGACGTCGATATCGTGCGCGAGAAGGGCTACGACCAGCGCCGCGGCCTCGATCTGGCGCTTTGCTGCTCGGGCACCGCCACTCTCGAGAACGCCCTGCTCGGCGTGCCGATGGTCGTGCTCTACAAGATGTCCTACCTGACCTATCGCATCGCCCGCGCCCTCATCCGGGTGCGCCACATCGCCATGGCGAACATCCTCGCGGGCGAGACCCTGGTGCCGGAGCTCATTCAGCGCGACGCCACCGCCGAGCGCCTGGCCGAGGAAGCTCTCCGGCTGCTCGAGGACAAGGCCCGTTACGCGGAGGTGCGCCGCAAGCTCCTGGCCGTGCGAGCCTCCCTGGGCGAGCCGGGCGCCGCCGAGCGCGCCGCGCAAACGATCCTCCAGGAGGCGGCCGCGTGAGCGTGCAGCGCCGCCTGCTCCACTACCTCAAGCCGCACCGCCGCCGCATCGCCTGGGCGGGAGCGGCGATGGCCCTGGTGGCTCTGCTCAACGGCACGTCCGTGCTCCTGCTCAAGCCGATCGTCGACCGCATCTTCATCGCCAAGGACACGCGCATGCTGTGGCTGGCGGTGGCCGCGCTGCCGCTGCTGGTCGTCCTCAAGACGGTGGCCTCTTACGCGCAGAACTACCTGATGAGCTGGCTCGGCCAGCGCGTGGCGCAGGACCTGCGCGGCGACCTCTTCCGCCAGCTGCACGCCCTACCGATGGACTACTACGCCCTGCACGACAGCGGCGAGATCCTCTCGCGCGTCACGAGCGATCTGCTCGTCGTCCAGACGGCTTTGACCTCGCTGCCCCTCTATCTCGTGCGCGACACCATGACGGTGTTCTTCCTGCTCATCTCGCTCTTCTACCTCGACTGGCGCTTCGCCTTCCTCTCGCTCGTCGGCGTGCCGCTGACGGCGGTGGTGCTGCTGATCCTCGGTCGCAAGATGCGCTCCTCCTCGCTCGCCAGCCAGGGGCGCCTCGACCGCCTCCACCAGCGCTTCCACGAGTCCGTGCAGGGCATGGGCTTGATCCGGGCCTTCAACTACGACGAGGGCATGCTGGCCAAGTTTCAGGAGGAGAACGACCTCTTCTTCGGGCCCACGATGAGCTACCTACGCGCCACCGCGCTCTCGACGCCGCTGATGGAGTTCTGCGGCGGCCTCGTGGCGGCGCTCATCCTTTATTTCGGCGGCTGCGAGGTCATCCTGGGCCGCCTGACGCCGGGCGCCTTCTTCGCGTTCCTCGGCGCGTTCTTCGCCGCCTACGCCCCCATCAAGAACATCGCGCGCTCGCACTCGGAGCTCCAGCGCGCCCTGGCCTCGGTCGAGCGCGTCCTCGAGCCGCTGAGCCAACGGCCCGCGTCGGCGCTGCCCGGCGAGGCCGTCACCTCCTTCACGGAGCTCAAAGAGGAGATCCGCTTCGAGGGCGTCTCCTTCCGCTATCCCGAGCGCTCCCACGACGCGCTCTCCTACTGCACGTTCACGATCCCGGCCGGCCGACGCACGGCCATCGTCGGGCCCTCGGGCTCCGGTAAGTCGACGCTGGCCCAGCTGTTGCTGCGCCTCTACGAGGCGCAGCGCGGAGCGATCCTCTTCGACGGCGTGGACGCGCGGCACCTCGATGCGCGCACGCTGCGCGCCCAGATCGGCGTCGTCACCCAGGACCCCATGCTCTTCAACGACACCGTGCTGGAGAACGTCGCTCTGGGCCGTCCCGTCGTCACGCTCACCGAGGTCCAGCGCGCCTGCCAGCTCGCGGGCGCCGCCGAGTTCATCGAGCGCCTCCCCCACGGCTACCAGACCCGCATCGGCGAGACGACCCCGCCGCTCTCCGCCGGCCAGCGGCAGAAGCTGGCCATTGCCCGGCTCATCCTGAAGGATCCGTCCATCCTGATCCTCGACGAAGCCACGGCCAACCTCGACGCCG
>CAZZGQ010000131.1:0-2411 GCA_964653765.1 uncultured Elusimicrobia bacterium
AGCGCGTCGAGACGCCGGACCTCAAGGTCAAGCCGCTTTGAGCCGCCGCGGGGCCGTGGTCCTCGCCCTCGACCAAGGCAGCTCGAGCTCCCGCGCTCTCGCCCTCGACGCCGCCGGGCGCGTCCTGGCCTCCGCTCAACGCCCCGTCAAGACGCACCATCCGCGCGCGGGGTGGTTCGAGCACGACGCGCTGGAGCTGGCGACGACGCTCGAGCGCTCGCTCGACCAGGTGCTGCGCGCGCTGCCGCGCGGCGCGGAGCTCGAGGCGGGCCTGGCCTGCCAGAGGTCGACGGTGGTCTTCTGGGATGCCAAGACCGGCAAGCCCGCGGCCCGCGCGCCCAGCTGGCAGGACGGCCGGGCGGCTTCCGTGGTCGAGCCGCTGCAGGACCGCCAGGCCTGGGCGCATGAGCGCACCGGCCTGTACCTCACGCCTTATTATTCCGCCCCCAAGATCCGCTGGTTCCTGGAGAACGTGCCGGCCGTGCGGCGGCTGGCCGACGCCGGGACGCTGCGGATCGGGCCGGTCTCGACCTGGCTCGTCTGGCGCCTGACCGGCGGCGCCGTCTTCGCCGCCGATCCCACGACGGCGCAACGGACGATGCTCTTCGATTTGCGCGCTCTCGACTGGGACCCGGAGCTGCTCTCCCTCTTCGGCGTGCCGCGCGCGGCCTTGCCCGAGATCCGGCCCAGCGCCGGCGATTGGGGCGTCTTCGAGCGCCAAGGGCGGCGCGTGCGGCTGCTCGCGGCCCTGGGCGACCAGCAGGCGGCGGCCTTCGCCCTGGGCGCCGCCGAGCCCGGCTCCTCCGTCGCCAACTACGGCACGGGGGCCTTTTTCCTCCACAACACGGGCACGGAGCAGAAGCGCATCCCGGGGCTGCTCACGTCGGTGGCCTGGAGCATCGAGGGCCGCTCGGCCCATTTCCTGCAGGAAGGCACGGTGCACGCCGCGGGCACCTCCTTCGACTGGCTGCGCGACAACCTCGGCCTGCTGGACGACAACGCCCGCATCGACGCGCTCTGCCGGGCCTCCACCGAGCGCGTCTGGGCGCTGCCCGCCATCGGCGGCCTCGGCGCGCCTCGCTGGGACTACCGGACCAAGACCGCTTTCTTCGGCTTGAGCAGCCGCACCAAGCCCGCGGACCTCGTGCGAGGCGTCTGCGAAGGCTTGGCGTTCCTCATCGGCGACATCGTCGACGCGATGCGGGCGGGCGGCGCGCGGCCGGCCGCGGCGCGGGTGTCGGGCGGGCTTTCCCGCTCGGCGCACCTCATGCAATTCCAGGCCGACATCCTCGGCCTTCCGCTCTCGCGCTGCGAGGGCGGACAAGCCACGGCCTTCGGCGCGGCGGCGCTGGCCGCGGAGCGCGCGGGCCGTCCCTGGGCCGGCCGGCTGGCCGCGCCGCGCGTGGACAAGGTCTTCGAGCCTCGCCTGCCTCGCGAGGAGGCCGCGGCCCTCGCCGCGTCCTGGCGGGCCTTCGTCGAGGCCCAGGCCGCGCTCAGCCGCCGCCTCAGTTGAGGCCGATCACGCCGCAGCCCAAGAGCGTGCGGCGGTTGGCCGTCTCGTCGAGCAGGCTATGGCGCAGCGACGGGCTGCGCTCCAGCAGCTCCTTGAGCGCAGGCAGCTCTATGGCCAGCGCCGTGGTCCCGTCCTCCTCGGCCCGAACGAGGGCGTCGCAAGCCAGCTCCTCGAGGACGGCCGTCTCGCCGAAGAAATCGCCGGTGCCGAGCTGCAAGGACGGCTGGCCGCGCTTGAAGCGGTATTGAGCGGTGGCCCGCCCGCTTAGGATCACGTAGAAGCGGTTGAGGATCTCGCCGCGCAGCACGATCACCTGGCCTTGCTGGTAGGTCGTCAGCTGCAGGTGCGGCGACAGCTGCTCGAGCTGCTCTTGCGAGAGGCCCTTGAAGATCGAGTCGTAGAACGGAGCCATGGCGAGCGCCTCCTCGTCCCGTCGACGACGATCGCATTATAGAAAGGGACCGGTGACGACGGGCGGACGCCGGCGAGCCTATTTTGTCGCGCGCTGAGCCAGGCCGCGCAGCGTCTCGAGCGTCACGTCGCCGAAGCCGGCGAGCTCGAAATCGGCCTCTGAAAGATCTTGCGCCTGGTTGGCGCCGTTGCGCAGGGCCGCGCACGTCAGGCCGGCGCGCTTGGCCGCCCGCACGCCGAACGCGGAATCCTCGATGGCGATACACTCCTCGGCCTTCAGGCCGAGGCCCCTGAGAGCGAGGAGGTAGAGATCCGGCTCGGGCTTTGTTTTCCCGGGAGGCACGTCGTCCGCGCAGGCCAAGGCGTCGAAGGAAGAAGCGAGGCCGAAGCGGCGCAAGACGATGGAGATCCAAGCCTTCGGCGAAGACGAAGCGAGCGCCACCGGTAGGCGTCTTCGCCGAATATCATCAAGGAGCTCCTTAAACCC
>CAZZGQ010000131.1:2511-8429 GCA_964653765.1 uncultured Elusimicrobia bacterium
ACTTAGACCAAGGCGCCGGGTTGGAGCTGCTGGTATTTGTACAGCGTGGCGTAGAGGCCGTTTTGGGCCAGCAGGTCGGCATGGCGGCCGGTCTCGGCCACCTCGCCCTTGTGGAGGACGACGATGCGGTCGGCGCTCTGGATCGTCGAGAGCCGGTGGGCGATGACGAGGACGGTGCGGCCCGGGAAGAGGCGCTCCAAGGCCTTCTGCACCGTGCTCTCGCTGGCCGCGTCGAGATTGGAGGTGGCCTCATCGAGGATCAGGATGGGCGGGTTCTTGAGCACGGCGCGCGCGATGGCCAGGCGCTGGCGCTGCCCGCCCGAGAGCCGCACGCCGCGGTCGCCGAGAGGCGTGCGCAGGCCCTGGGGCATCTGCGAGACGAAGTCCCAGGCGTCGGCCACCTCGAGGGCGCGCTTGATCTCCTCCTCGGGGGCGCCGGGCTTGCCGACGGCCACGTTGCCGGCGACGGTGTCGTTGAAGAGGACGGTCTCCTGCGTCACCAGGCCGATGCGGTCGCGCAGCGAGGACACGGAGAAATCGCGCAGGTCGTCGCCGTCGATCAGCACGCGCCCGGAGACCGGATCGAACAGCCGCAGCAGCAGGTGCACGAGCGTGGACTTGCCCGAGCCGCTGGGCCCGCAGACGGCCACGACCTCGCCGGGCCTGATCGTCATGCTCACGGCCTTGAGCGCCGGCTCTTCGCGGCTGGGGTACTTGAAGGTGACGTCCTGCAGCTGCAGCGCGGTCTCGAGCGAGCGGAACGGCAGCGCCCCCTTCTTCTCCATCACCGAGGGCTTCTCGTCCATGATGGCCATGACGCGCTCGGTGGAGGCGAGCATCAGCTGCCAGCTGGCGTTGAGCTGCGAGAGGTTCTTGATCGGGCCATAGGCGGCGAAGAACGAGGCCAGGAAGGTGAAGAAGTCGCCTGGCGTCATGCGCTGGGCGATGATCTGCTTGCCGCCCTGGTAGACGATGGCCGCCATGATGAGGCTGCCCAGGAACTCCATGAGCGGGCCGGAGAGGGCCGTGGCGCGGTAGTAACGCATCATCTGGCCGAAGAGCGAGTCGTTCTCCTCGCGGAACTTGGCGATGGCCCCCTTCTCGTAGTTGAAGGCCTTCACGACGAGCATGCCCTGCAGGCTTTCTTGGAAGCGGTGATAGAGCTCGCCCATGATCTCCTGCGAGCGGCGGCCCGAGGAGCGCAGCTTGCGTCCGAGGATGCCCAGGACCGCCCCCGCCATCGGGATGGCGATCAGGGCGATCGAGGCGAAGCGCCAGTTGATGTAGAACATGACGCCGAGCAGCACCACGACGGTGGCGGAGTCGCGCACGATATAGAGGGGCACGAACTGCAGGCCGTCCTGCACGCGCGTCATGTCGTTGGTCAGGCGCGAGAGGACATCGGCGCTCTTGCTCCTCCAATAAAAGTCCATCGAAAGGTCATGCAGGTGCGTGAAGACGTCCTCGCGCAGGTCCTGGGTGATGCGCTGGGACAGCCAGCTCATCAAGTAGCTCTGCGAGTACATGAAGATGAGCTTGAACAGGAAGACCACCGGGATGAGCGCCACGACCTCCCAGAGCAGCTTGGGGTCGGCCTTGGCGAAGACCTGGTCTATGGCCGGCTTGACGAGGCCGACGGTGGCGCCGTTGAGGGCGGCCACGGCGATCATGACGAAGAGGGCCTGGATGACGCGGCCGCGGTACGGCTTGACGTACGGCAGCAGGCGGCGGAAGGTCTTCATTTCGTGAAGACTCATTATCCCATATTCGTCGACGAGGCCGCCAGGACAATGAAAGCGGCCCCCAGGCCAGGGAACCCGGGGGCCGCCGATCTCACTGTACGAAAAGCCGAGCGCTTTCCGGGGGGCCGGTTGGGTAAGGAAGCGGACGGCAGGAGTCCTAGCGCCGTTTGGGACCCCAAAAAGAAGGAGGCCCTCCTTTCGGAGGGCCTCCAGGAGGCTCGTCTTCGGTCGGCTCAGGCGCCGGTCCGAGACGTGGTGAACGTCATGTCTCCCGACACGGCCGTGTTGCCGGAGGCGTCGAGCGACTTCACGCGGTAGTGGTACGTCGTGCCGGACCTCAAGCCGTTCAGCACCAGGTTATGCGCCGTCCCGGTGTGCGTCGACTCGTAGCTCAACGTGCCGTACGCCGAGGTCAGGCCGTACTCGACCTGGGAGTGGCTGACCAGCGTGGTGTTCCAGCTGATCGACGCTCCCGAGCTCGTGACGCTCGCCGTGACGTTGCTGATCACGTTGCTGGCCACGGGCGGCGGCGGGACCGAGCCCCCCGTCGTCGTGAACGTGAGATCACCCGACACTCCGGTCAGTCCGGTCGTGCTGTCGAGCGACTTCACGCGGTAGTGGTACACCGTGCCCGAGACCAGGCCCGAGAGGACCAGGTTGTGGGACGTGCCCGTCGCCACCGACTGATAGCTCAGCGTGCCGTAGGACGTCGTGAGGCCGTACTCGACCTGCGAGTGGCTGACCTTGTCCGTCGTCCAGCTGATGCTGGCGCCGGTGTTGCTGGGCGCGGCGGCGACGCCGCCGATGGACGGCGCGGACGCCACGGGGGCGGCCGACGTCGTGAACGTGTTGTCGCCCGACACGCCGGTCAGGCCGGTCGTATCATTGAGCGACTTCACGCGGTAGTGGTACACGGTCCCGGCCTGCAGTCCGGATAGCGGGATCTGATGGGACGTCCCCGTCGCCGTGGACTGATAGCTCAGAGTGCCGTAGGAGGCCGTCAGGCCGTATTCGACCTGGCTATGGCTGGCCTGGTCCGTGGTCCAGTTGATCGTCGCCGCGTTCTGCGTCACGCCGGCGGCCTGGATCGCCGTGATGGCGGGAGCCGACGCCACCGTGGCGGCGGACGTCGTGAACGTGTTGTCGCCCGACACGCCGGTCAGGCCGGTCGCGCTGTCGAGAGACTTCACGCGGTAGTGATACACCGTGCCGGCCGTCAGGCCGGTGAGCGCCACGCTGTGCGAGGAGCTCGTCGCGCTGGACTGCGGCGTCAGCGAGCCGTAGCTGGTCGACAGGCCATATTCGACCTGCGACGCGCTCACCTTGTCCGTGGTCCAGCCGATCGTCGCCGAGTTCTGCGCGACGGCCGAGGCGGCGACGTTGGTGATCGCCGGCGCCGAGGCGACCGGCGGAGGCGTGGAGCCGCCGCCGTTCATCATCGCCGAGTAGTGGGCGGCGATCTGGGCGGAGGTCAGGATGCGGTTGTAGACGGCGACCTTGCCGACGGCGCCCTGGAAGTAGCTGTTGTTGTTGCGGGTGCCGACGTTGAACGGCGACTGCGTCGTCGCCGGGGTCACGTTGTACTGGCTCAACGGCACGGTCCCCTTCAGGACGCCGTTCTTGTAGATGGCGATCGTGCCCTTGCTCATGTCGATGGTATCCACGACGTAGATCCACTGTCCGGCGGTCACCGGCTCCTGGAAGTACGCCCCGGATCCCAGGCCTCCCGACGCGTTCCACTGATAGTCGGAGATGCGGTTGGGACGGCCGGCCGTGTTGGCGTACGAGTACATGCGGTTGGCGTACTCGTAGCCTTGGCCCGGATTGCCCTTGCCGAGCCAATAGACGAAGCCCTCGTTCTCCGTGTGGGAGAAGTTGAGGACGTCCGGCCTGATCCACGACTCGATCGTGAGCGCTTTGCTCGTCGGCACCGACAACGCGGGCGAGGCCGGCACCGTGAGGTACTGGCTGGAGCCGTTGAAGTCGGCGGCTTTGTCGCCGTTCGGCAGCGCGGCCGAGCCGGGCGTGCCTCCGACGTAGGAGCCGGAGTTGCCGTTGCCGCTCAAGTCGGACTGAGCGGACCCCGGCGTGTCCATGCCGAGGAACATCACGGGCTTGTCGGCAAGGATGACGTCGTTGTATTCGGCATGCGCGGATACTGCGGCCGTCGCCAGCGTCAACAGCAAGGCAGCGGCGCTGAGTGCGGTCTTTTTCATGGAACCTTCCTCGGGCCTAGTGTGCACGGCCAGGTGACACCTTCGAGCCGCGGACGTCGCGGTGCCGTGCTGTCGCCGCCGGAGGGAAGGTCTGAGGGGTCCGGGACCGGCGACAACTAATTAACCCAAAACCCAAAAACGGAGGCAAGAAACCGGCGCTGAAATTTCCCTCAACTCAATGCGACGAGGGCCCAGGGACGACCGGATACTGCTTGCGCATGGCGCGCGCCAGCGGCTCGCGCAGCTCCGGCGGGAAGAGGGCTTGCGCGTCATCGACGCTCAGGCGTGCCTTCCGCAGATCGCGCGCCAGCCGCTTCATCAGTTTCCCCCGCCGCGCCAGGAGATGCTCGGCGAGCTTGTCGTCCCAGCCGTCGTGCCGGGCGTGGAGCTCGTAGACGACCTCGAGGCCGAGCTTCTTGTACGCGTCCTCCAGCTTCCGCGCGCGCTCCACGCGCCGGAGGTCCTGGAAGGACCGCTGGACCTCGGAGGCCTCCTTCGCATCGTCCCCGCGCGTGCTCGCGGCGGTCAGCTTCCGCAAGGCGATCGCCTTGCCGGCGAGGTCGCTCCCGTAGGCCGCGTCGAGGAAGCGGAACAGCTGCTTGCGCGTGGGCCGGCGCCCGCTCGGCACGGGCAGGCCCAGCGCGGCCAGCGGCGTTTCTTCCCCGCGCGCGATCATGTCGAACAAGGCGAAAGCCGGCCAGAGGTCCTGCCGCAGCGAGTCCGGGTCCAGGTAGGCGGCCCCGGAGGCGTCCTTGCGCAGCAGCTGCGTCACCGACTTGTTCTCCACCGTCGGCAGGTAATAGGGGATATTGAGCCAATGGCTGTGAGTGCCCAGGCTGCTGCTTCTCCCTTTCGCGTTGCGCGGATCGAGGTCCGCCGCGCTCGGCACGCGGCTGGAGGCGAGGTCGGGAGGATGGCCCATCAGGGTGCGCCACGGCCCTTCGAAGGTGAGCGCCACGACGGCGAAGCGCGCCCGGTCGATCTTCAGCTCGCGGTCCTTGCTGATGACCGTGCCGATGCGGCGGGTCAGCGACTTGCGGCCGATGTGGATGTGGGCGCTGTAGAGGCCGCCGGGCAGCGCCTCCTGCGCGCGGCGCAGCCCCGCGACGAGCTCCTCCCAGTCGCCCTGCGTGTTCTCGCTGTAGACGCCGCCCCGATTGGCGGTGTGCAGCTCGAGGGTGTTGCCGTTCTCGCCCACGTCCTCGACGGACCAGCCGGGCGGCAGCGTGCGCTCCACGCGCTTGCGGACGAAGCGGCTGGCCTTGCGCCAAGCGCGCTTTGGCAGCCATCCCGACCTCTTCCAGTCTCCCCAGTCGTCCTCGCTCAACTGGCCGCGCGGGAAAAGGTAGCGCATGTCCGCCGCCGTGAGCTGACGGTTGGCGAGGAACTCGAGCTCCAGCGAGAACGTCGTGTCCTCGGGATAGGGCAGGCGGCCGCGCATCGGGATCTGCACGCGACCCAGCCAGGCGATCAGATCGTCGGCCTCGCCTGGCGGCAGCGATGAGAGCTCGCGCAGCTGCTCGGCCGTGCGCGGGTCGAAGGCCGTGACGCCCGGGGGCGCCGAGGCGTTCCAACGCCGCAGCCCTACCCCCGACAAGGCCCGGGCCAGCCAACCGCCCCGGGGCTCGGAGTCGGAGGCGCCGGCGGGCCTCATCCAGCGCGTCGCGCCGCCGTCGAAGAGCGCCAAGCCCTCGGAGTCGACCGAGGCCGCCTCGCCGGCGCCGCGCTCATCGGCGGCCGCGGGAGCGGAAGCCTCCGATTTCTCCGCGGGGATGACGGCCTGGGCGGCGGCGTCCCCTCCAGTCATCGCGGCCTCCGCATGCAGCGGCGCGGCGAGCGTCTCCGGCAGCGCCGCCGCTTCGGCCGCCGGGACTCCGGCTTCGGCGCCGACCCGCGCGTCCGGCACGGAGAGAGGCGCGCCGATGGGCGCGACCAAGGCCGGCGGGGCCGCGTCGGCGGC
>CAZZGQ010000132.1:0-8421 GCA_964653765.1 uncultured Elusimicrobia bacterium
CGATCGGCAGGTTCGTCTCCTCCTTGGTCACGCCGGAGCCTCCGGGCGGCGGCTGGGGCGTGAGGAAGAAAAGCGGGTTGGCCAGCAGCGCGCGGTAGAAGCCGTCGCGCTCGCTCGGATCGGCGTAGGCGCGCGCCAGCGCCGCCTCAACGGCGTCCTGGCCGGAGGCCGCGATCGGCTTGCCGTCCGGACCGACCGCGTCCGAGTAATCGGGCTTGGTCGACAACCGCACCGGCAGCCTGTTCTGGACGATCGCCTCCATCACCTGCATGGCCTGAGGCGGCGGCTCGCCGGCCCCGTTCTCGCGGTAATACCAGACCGCGCCCTTCTGCGCCGCCAGCGCCGCGAACGCCTCGCGCAGCGAATCGATCGTGGCGTGCGCGCCGTCGATGGAGATCGCTCCGTCGGCCGTTACCGCCACCTTCAGGATCGGCTTGTCGCTCATGGTCCGCCTCCCGTCGTCGCCACCAGCAGCTCTTCCGCGTTGTTCGGCGGGCGCAGCCCGTCCGTCCGGCCGGAAAAGTAGCGCTTCGCGAGCTCGGCCGCCGAGACGTGGCGCGCCTGCGAAAAGCCCGCCTCGCGCGCCAGCTCGAGCATCCGCTGCGGCGTGAAGAAGCTGATGAAGGGCGTGCCGTTGGCCTTCGCCCCCGCCGCGGCGCGCTCCATGCCGGGGCGGATTTCGGGATCGGCGAGCTCGATCGGCAGCAGAAACGACAGGGCGAGCGTGGAGCCCTTCGCCAGCGAGGCGACCTGCCGCAGCGTCGCCCGGTTCGCCTCCTCGGTCAGGTACATGCTGACGCCGGTGGAGACCACGACGGCCGGCCGGCGCGCGTCGAAGCCCGCCGCGGCGAGCTTCTCCCACCAGGCGTCCCCAGCCTCGAAGTCGACCGCGACGAAGGTCGGCGCGGGCAAGCCCAGCTCGGCGAGCCTCCGGCGCTTCCACTCCTGCGGCCCGGGCCGGTCGATCTCGAAGACGCGCAGGCGGGAGGCCAAGTCTCCGCGTCGCTGCGCGAACGTGTCGAGCCCCGCGCCCAGGATCACGTACTGCGCGACGCCGCGCGCCGCTTGGTCCGAGACCAGGTCCTCGATGAAGCGCGCGCGGGCCACGATGGAGGCGCGGAAGGGCCGCGTGAACGCGCTCATGTCCGGCCGCGCGCGCCAGCCCTCGTCCGGCGCGGCGAGCGCCAAGCCCACCTCGTCCTCGAAGACGTGAGGCGGCGCGTCGGCCAGGACATGAAGCGCCCGCCACAGGGCCACGCGCACCGCCGTGTCGTCCGGGAGCCTCATTCGAGGTTGGAGTTTAGCGCCGCGGGGCGGTCCTTGCAAGAGACTGCGTGAATTCGACTCCCTGAAAACGGTCCTTGATCTGGGCGCGCGTGCAGGGGCGCGTTATTTTCCTCACGACGTCCAGCTGGAAGCAGCGGTCCTGGAGCACGCACTCGCCCGGGCCCCCTGACACGGTGCTGCTCTTGCGGTAGGGAACCACGCCCACGTCGCCCTTCGGCAGAGGTACAACCACCCTCCGGCAGGATCTCCCCTTTTCCTGCACATACTCGACATAGAGCGCGTGTTCGCACCGCCGCTTCTTTGCGGCTTTTTCGCAGACGCGGGCTGGACTGTCGATCAAGGTCGACCAGTTCTCAAAGGAAAAGAATGGTTTGGCTCCGGGAAGAACGCACACGACGGCGTCGTTGGCATCGCCGAATATCAGCGCCTGGTCGCGACGCTTGCCGCACGACCTATCGATGCAAGGGAGCCAGCCGCCGTTCTGGGGCGCGGCCTTCTCCTCCGCGATCATATAGCTCATCGGAGCGCTGACCGGCCGTCCATCCTCGAGCAGGACGAGGGCGTCGAAGGCCAGGCGACAGCCGGACGCTTCGAGCGGAAAAGCGATGGCGAGCGCGCCGGCTAGAGGCAAGGCCAAGCGCATAAGACCTGCCGGCGCCCATCTCATTTTCCTTTACTCTGCTTTGCAGGCCCGAGTTCTTCGGCGAGGCCGATGAGAATCCCTTCTGGGCCCCGGATATAGCAGAGCCGATAGATGCCTTCGTAATCGACGACTTGATCGACCACCTTCGCGCCGAGCTTGCTGAGCCTGGCGAGTGTGTCGTCGAGGTCCTCGACCGTGAACATGACACGCAGGTAGCCCAGCGAGTTCACCGGGGCTCTCCGGTGGTCGGACGCGATGGCGGGCGCGTCGAAGCGCGAGAGCTCGAGCCGACTGTGGCCGTCAGGGGTGCGCATCATGGCGATCTCGACGCGCTGGCCGCGCACCCCGGTGACGCGGCCGGACCACTCTCCTTCGATCGGCATGCGGCCTTCAAGGATAAGGCCGAGCTCAGCGAAGAATCCCAATAGCGGCATCCAAGTCCTCGACCACGATGCCCACGTTGTCCATCCGCTTGACGGTCAATGTCGCCTCCTTTAGATTTCGGCCTAACGCCGCCGCTAGCGTAGCTCCGGCACCCGATTTCTTCCAGGGGAGCGTGGCGCGAACATGGCTAGACCGTCCGCCTGGTCGAGCAAGCGATAGAGCTTGGCCCGAGCAACGCTAGCCGTTAGGGTGGTCACGAACAAAGCGTACTGGAAGACGTAAGCCGACTGCTGCCCGGCGTCCTGTCCGGAGCCTGTCCTTGACGACGCCTGCTTCCGGGGATACACTCGTCGAGCTTGAACGGGCGAAATACATGACGAGGCGCGTTGGATGCTGCGTGCTTCCAATACCCTGGCGGCCGCAGCCTCGATCTTGGCCGTGGGCGGCTACGCCGCGCGAACCCTCTATGACTCCGGTCGACAGGTCGCCGAACTTGAAATTCGACGCGATCACGGTCCCGGTCTCCCGGATATCACCGCCGCTGTTATGGACCGGCGGCATCGCCATGGGACTTTGCTTTATTATCGGGCTGGCCCTGAAGGCATCTTTCTACAGCAGCCGCGGCGGCTGACTGGAACGCATGCCCGACGAAACCGGCACGCCGGCCCGTTTCCGCTATCTCGACTACGTCTGGAACGGATGGGCGCTCGCCTGGAGCACCTACCCGATGCTTTACACGGAGTCGCTCGCTGCGGCCGTCGCCGAGGAAGTCCTGCCTTCGGCGGTCACGGCCTCGCCGACCGTCAATTACTACAAGGCGCTCAAGCGGCGCAACCTCGCCGCGACCTACGACGACCTGCTCTTCGACACCGAGAACGTGGGCCAAATAGACGTTGCGCTTTGGCTCCACCATCTAGCCTCGATCCTCGTAGCGCCCTTTCCGTTCGTCATGATGGTACCGCCGCTGCTGGCCGATCATGATGGGCTCGGCGCGGGCGCGGCACTTTCGGCCGCCGCGACCTTCGGCAAGCGCAACTACACCGCGTGCTTGCTCTTGGCCGCGCTGATCGCGGCGCTGCCGTTGGGGACGATTGGCGCCGGATTGGCGCTGTTCGTCAAACTATTCCGCGGCCAGGGCCAGTCGCTATTCGGGCTGCTCATGCTGCCGTATGCGCTGGGGCTGATCTTCCTAACGGTCATCGCCTATGTCGCCGGCCGAAACGCCCTGTGGCTGGCATACCTCGATAACCGCCTCGCTGTCACGGCTTACTGCCCAGGCGCTAGCCGCGGCGCGAGAGCGCCATGAACCGGCGAATCGCCGCCGCGCTCGGACTGGCCGCATTGGCTCCCGTCGCGATCTACGTTATTTTCGTCGGCAGCGTGGGCTACAAGAACTGGCGCGCGCGGGTCGACGGGCCCATCAAGAGCCGGGCGGCCCTTGAGCGATTGAAAGCCCTCGCGGCGCCCTTGGGGTACACTGAAGAGGGCCGACTCTCGGAGTCCGCGATCTTTGTGGGCTATCCGGAGTATCGCGCTTACGCCGACCTCGCTTTCAAGACGCCTCTGCCCCTCGAACGCTTCACAGAGGCCGCAGCGAGCGCCTTCCCGGACCTGCCCCCCCAGTCCACCTATGATACTCACGAGATCCGTCGGCCTTCTAAGACCGAACCCAACACCTACCTCTGGTACTTCGGCGACGTCGCCAAACCCACTCCGACGCTCGACGTCTCATTCGCCGCAAAGCCTGTGGGCGCCGTCGTCAACCTGCGCTATCGCACGCTCCCCGAGTAGAGGAAATCGCAAGGGCGGCGCGCTGAAGCGCGCTGGTTAGGCGCCACCTGCCACGCTCCTTGGAAACAGTATTCGCCGCCAGGTGAGACAAACAATTGCCCAGAAAACAGCCGACGTGATCGCCTCGCCAGCTAACCTCGATTTTCCATAATTCGCCTAACGCCGCCGCTCACCTGCGGCTATCAAGATTCTCCAGCGTAGCTCCATCAACTGCATTCCTCCAGGCCGCCGCCAGCTCAAGCGGCTAGTTAGCGCGCGGTAGCCCTCGACGCCACTGGGCGAGCGCTTTCAATTCCTTGATGGTCTCTTCCTCGAGGGCCACGCTAGTCGGCATCTTCCGACCCTTCTTGAGCCGGCGCACCGGGGAGAAATGAGTCCCGGGGTGTCGCGCTAACTGTATTAGACGCCCGCTTACTCGTAATGCGTCCAGAGACGGATGATCTTGACGGTCCGAATTTCCGGCAAGACCTGGTAAACAAGCCGATGCTGGATGTTGATCCGACGCGAATAGGCGCCCGCCAGATCTCCAACAAGCTTTTCGTATGGAGGTGGGTTCCGGAATGGATTCTTCTCAAGAATCTCCAACAGAGCTTCCGCCTTCTTCCTCAGACCCGAAGCAGACAACTTCTTGGCGTCCTTTTGCGCCTGCCTGGTGTAAGCCAGCCGCCAGGCTACCAAGTGAGCTTTCTCGATAACTTCTTAACCGGAGTCTTGAGCCCCTTCCTGATGGACTCGCGCATTCCAGGGATCGAAAGAAGATAGAGGGTCTCCTGGATCGAGCGCCAGTCTTCCTCAGAAATCAAGACGGCGCTGGAGCGTTTGCCGGTAATCTGAACTGGCTCATGGGAAGAAGCTGCCTGATCGAGCAAGCGGTAGAGCCTGGCCCGGGCAACGCTAGCCGTAAGAGTGGTCATTGAGCAAAGCGTACCGGAAGACGTACGCCTCGTCAAGGGCCTTCTCGGTAACGAAATGGTGCGTCTAACGCCGCCGCTGAGCTGCGGCGGCTATCAAGATTTTCCAGCGCAGCTCGAACAACTAGTTTCCTCCAGGTCGCCATCAGCTCAAGCGGTTAGTTAGGGCCCGATAGCACCTCGCCCGATAACAGTCCAAGCAAATTCGTATTCGAATGAGAGAGCGGACGATAGACCTCTGATGCAGACAGCAATCCTATGCTCGCCAGAATCATTCCAATGGCCAGCAATCGATAACGCCGCGACGGTAGACGGATGATGAAATTCGACAAGACAACCGATAGCAGGTATAAGACACCTCCAAAGATCAACAAATGAGGCACCTCCAGGAAAATGAATGGAGTGATCAGAAGAGGCACGTGGAAAATAGCCGGCACAACTCCCGTGATCGGAGTGGCCGGAGTAGGCACAAGACACATGGCGATCACGAAGAGGATGCGGCGATAGACCGGCTCCCGATCTAGTCGCAAAAAGCGCTTCTCCATGAAATTTAGTGGCCCTAACGCCGCCGCTAAGCCCGCACTATCTCTTCGAGTTCGTGATCCTGTCGTACTCGGCATGAGTCCCAATCCATGTCCAAAGAAAGCCATCGGGAACCTCGAGCGCTAACGCACGATGCTTCATGCCAATACGGATTGAGCGATGCTTTCCAACCTTCTTGAAGTGCAGTGATGGGTGGTGAGGATCAGACTTCAGGAGCTCGAAATTCTTCCGAGCTAAAATCTGAACGGTCTTCGGAAGATCATCAAAACAGCGCCAAAACCTGTCTGAAGTGGAGTGCTTCAAAGCGGCCGCGACTTTCCCGCCTTATACTGAGCGAGATCTTCGGCGAAGACCTCTTTCAGCTTTCCGGAGCGGGCGTCACGAGCGATCTGGCGATCCCAACCAGCTGAATCGAATTCCATAAACCAGTCGCGGAAAACGCGAAGGCTGGCCTTATCGAGCTTGCGAACCTCGTTCTCGAGAAGCTGGACCTTGGTCATAGCGGCCTTAGTGTAGCCCGTAAGCGAGTCACGATACAAGGGGTGAATAATCGAGGGCGCTTTGCCGTGCTCGCGCGTGCCGATAACGCCGCCGCTGAGCTGCGGCGGCTTTTAGTAATCTCCAGCGTAGCTCCAACAACTACTTTCCTCCAGGCCGCCGTCAGCTCTAATGGTTAGTTATGCGGCGTCACGGCGCGCTTAATGTCGTAATGAATGATGACGTCACCGTACTTTTCCCTTTGCCGTACGATCGCCTTTTTCGGCTCGTTTGTTGTGCACGATATTTTGACCTCGTGGCCATTGATCCATTCATAGTCCAACGAGTCGCAGTAGCCACCAAAAACAATCTGACCAGAGTAGCCCGGGTATCGTTGAAAGGTCCAAGGCGTTAGGAAGATCTGCTGTCCATACGGGGCAGGCCCGACTCCATCGTCCATCGAGCTGACCTCCACCGCCGTTAAAGTTCGTCCGGGCGCCCTCTTGTTGGAAAGAAACTGCCAGCTCAGGGAAAAAGGGACGAAGGGCGCAATAAATTCGAGAGCTGCGCCCATCGCAACCAAGGCAAGAACAACTATCCCAGCGCGTTTCAGCGAACACTCTCCAAAGACCGCATAACGCCGCCGCTGAGCTGCGGCGGCTCTAAAAGACCCTCCAGCGTAGCTCCAACAACTACTTTCCTCCAGGCCGCCGTCAGCTCGAGCGGTTAGTTAGGCACCAGCCCCGTGGTATAATTCAAACGTTCCGGCCATTGACGTTTAGCCACCCCCAGGTTACACTCGTGAAAGTTCGGGACGTAATCAAGCTTATCGAAGAAGACGGATGGTTCCTCGCCCGAACGAAGGGAAGCCATCGCCAGTTCAAGCATTCGACTAAGCCAGGTTTGGTAACCATTGCCGGTCAAGCAGGACACGATTTGGCGCCAGGGACGTTGAATAGCATTCTAAAACAGGCCGGGCTAAAATGAGCAAATTCCTCGTGATCATCGAAAAGGCGGAAAAGAACTTCTCTGCATATTGCCCCGATCTCCCGGGGTGCGTTGCCACGGGCAAGACGAAGCGCGAAGTCGAAAAGAATATTCGCGAGGCGATTTCGTTTCATCTTGAAGGCCTCAAAGAAGAGCACATGCCGATCCCTCGGCATACCGCCACGGCCGAATACGTGGCCGTTTGAGCTGTTCCCCTCGCTAAGTCACTCATCTTCCTAAGCGTGTTTGTGTGCCTAACGCCGCCGCTGAGCTGCGGCGGCTATCAAGATTCTCCAGCGTAGCTCCTGCAACTGCTTTCCTCCAGGCCGCCGTCAGCTCAAGCGGTTAGTTAGGCGACCCTGACGCCAAGCCTCCAAGAAACCTGCTTTGAACGCCACCATCCACTCGGATACGAGAAGCTGCCGACCTCAATGCCGCTACGAATATCCCGATCTGTTCGTCCCAAAATGAATCCAACGGGATTTGCAGAAGCAACTCCGCACCTGGGGGTGCAGGCTTAGGGGTCTCGCCCCACATTCGCTTAAGCAGAGAACTCGTCCCCTCAGATTCCTTTACCGGGACCCCGCTATTCCAAAAGCATAGCCACCAAGAGACCGAGCGCCTCTGGGCTCCCCATGAAATGACGCAATGCAGAGAAACGTCGGAAATGCGTTCAATGGCGACCACTCTCTCGCCGCCAAACAGCGACCTAGACAAGACCCGAGTTCCGTCGAAGACAAGAGTCTGCGTGACCGATGCGAGATAAACAGCGCCCAGGGAAACAGCAGCGATAAAGCCCAAAACTGCGACCACAACCAGCTCGATGTCATGCTGTCCTCTGAAAATATCCTGGAGGACGAGGCAGGACGCCAGGAACAACCCAGCCCCAGATGCCCCGAAAATGACAGCAGGACTATACCAGCAAGCGCTGACTTGAATCCTTTTCATGATGTTCGCCTAACGCCGCCGCTGAGCTGCGGCGGCTTTCAAGAACCCCGAGTGTAGTGCCTGCGTAAGCATTCCTCCAGGACGCCGCCAGCTCCAGCGGTTAGTTAGAGTGCGTCGTATCGCCGGAAAACCGACCGACCAAAGCCCAACCAAGAATCTCACCAATGATTGGGCATGGCGCCAAAGAAACCATCAGAATCGGAACGACAAGCACCATCATGCCCTGGTCGCCACGATACGCCGCTCTAAGCGTCCACTCAGAAACGACGAGAACAACAATTGCGATCAGCAATCCCAAATAGGCAAATGGATAGAGCCGGAGAACATCAATCATCCGACGAGTTCGTGTGGCCCCAACAACTAATCCCGAAAAGACGGCCGCGAGAACCACTCCTGGCGGTGTCCCGAAAGCTGTGGAAATTGGCGTAGCCTTCGGTTGAGGTCATGATC
>CAZZGQ010000133.1:0-8417 GCA_964653765.1 uncultured Elusimicrobia bacterium
GCTGACCTTCGTCATCAAGGTCTTCGACGGCAAGCCCGCGATCATGGCCACGGAGGGCCGCCTCTACCCGGGCGTCGACGCCTCCATCATGAAGCCCGGCTACAGCGACAAGGAGCTCGACCGCATCGCGGCCCAACGGCTTCAGTCGCCGCCGGACTCGCTCTCGGAGCGCTTCTGGCGCTGGTTCGCGCGCATGCGCGCTCGGATCTCCGGCGGCGGCGACGACGACTCGGGGCCCCGGCTGCTGACGCGCCAGATCGCCAACGTCGAGGGCCGCTGGCGCGCGGTCAACATCTACCAGGCTTCGGACCTGGAAGGCCGCCCGGTGATCGTCGGCGTCGACGTCCACAGCGGCGAGGCCTTCGCCTGGAGCGCGCAGAGTTTGCTGCGCTCGGAATCCCCCCTCTTCGAGGCTGCGGCCTCCAAGCTCGTGGCCAACGGCAACGCCCTCTCCGAGACCGGCGGCGATCACGGGCCCGTGCAGCCGTTGCCCCTCTCCTTCACGTACGGCTTCGACCGGTCGGGCAAGCAGGTCGTCGAGACCGACGCGAACGGCTCCTTCACCAACGCCACCGGCGCCGCGCTGACCGTGACGTTTCGCCTCGAGGGCCGCTTCACGCCGCGCGTGATCGACAACCACGAGGAGCAGAACGGTCCCATCGAGACGACCGTCACGGTGCAGCCCGGCGAGACGGCCACCGTGGAGCTGCCCGTCGGCGAAAATCCGGAGCGCGTCGCCGTCGTCAACGGCTACGTCTACTACACCAAGCTGGTGGCCTGGCTGATGGGGCCGGGCGGCATCGACGACGAGCGCGTCGCCAAGCGCTTGGCCGGCCTCATCGTCAACAAGACCGACCAGCCGATCAACGCCTACTACAACCCCGCCAACGACACGCTCAACCTCGAGGCGGCGCAGACCGTGCGCTCGCGCAGCGGCCAAGTGATCCAAGGCGAGAACACGGCGCAGCCCTCCATCATCCTGCACGAGGGCACGCACCGCGCGGTGCAGATCTTCTCGCAGCTGTGGCTGAGCGTCAAGCAGCTCGCCGCGAAGGCCTTCCGCTTCGTGGCCAAGATCGTCGAGCCCGTGATGGACGGCGGCGTCAACGAAGCGATCGCCGACACCGTCTCCATGTACATGCGCGGCAGCCCGCTGGTCGGCGAGGGCTTCATCCAGAACGCCCCGAAGGGCCGGCCGAACTTCATCCGCACCGGCGAGAACGAGACGCAGTACGACCCGAAGAACCCCGATCCGCACGCCCAAGGCGAGGCCTACATGGGCTTCACGTGGAAGCTGCGCAAGGCCCTCGAGCAGGCCTTGGGCGAGGCGGTGGGCGCGGCTTACGCGGCCCGTCTCGCGGTCCCGACGACGCTGTTCAGCCAGCCCAAGGACGTGCCGACGGCCGTCATGCACGTCGTCCTGGCGTCGATGACCGAGGACGGCTCGATCCCGCACCTGGAGCTGTTCAGGCGGATCGCCGCCGTCCACGGCGTCGAAATCCCGGACGTCGCTTCTCCGCGGGTGGCCGCGGCTAGCGGGGCAGCTCGGGCGCCTTCGGATCCCGCAGCACGTTGAGGTTGAGGCCGAGCAGCGGCCACTTCGAGCCGTCGTAGATCGCGAAGTAGGCGTCGAGCGGCTCGTCCTCCACGACGTGGTGCCTGGACGAGGCCTGCCGGACGTACCAGCCGTCCTTCTTCTTGATCAAGAAGACCTGGTGCGAGACCATGGTCTCCTTGTCCGGCTGGTCGGTCCGTACGAGGTTGGCGATCGTGCCCGAGGGGATGCGCGGCAGCGCGCGGCGCAGCGCCGCCATCGGAAGGATGGTGAGAGCGGCGCGCTCGTCCTGGAACTGCGCTCCCAGGGCCTGCCACTCGGGCAGGGCGCGGCGCTTCTCGTCCTCGCTGAAGCGGCCTTTGAAGTCGGCGAGCGTCTTCTTCTCGTACCACTGCCGCTTGGAGATCGTCTTGGCGACCTCGACGGCGTCGCTGCCGGCGACCTCGCTGGTGATGTCTCTCAGGTACCCCGCCCAGACGTTGTGCGGCACCCAGTCGAGCTCGGTGAAGTGATTGCGCGTGGCGTAGCCGATCTGGCCGTCCTTGTAGCGGATCCTTTGAAGAGTGGCCTCGGCGGAGGCCACGTCGCTCTCCAGCGAGAGCGCCATGACGGTCTCGACGAAGGTGGTGCAGTCGAACTCGTCGAAGCGGACCAGCGGGTCGCGGTCGAAGCGACCGTCGGGGCCTTCGCCGAGAGGCCCGAGCTTGTATGGCGTGCCGAGGAAGCGCTCGCTGACCGCTTCGACGCGGCGCGAGAGCGGCGCGGGATGCGAGTGGACCTGCCGCAGCTCGCGCTGCACCTGGGCGTCGCTGGGCGGCTGGAAGGGGCCGCGCGCGGCGGCGGCGCAGCCGACGAGGCAGGCGGCGGCGAGGGTGAAGGGCATGGCGCGCATCATAGCAAGCCTTAGCGCAGCCGCGACATCGCCAAGCCGAGGAAGAGCGTCAGGCCGACGAAGCAGGCCAGGCCCGGCAGGCCCAGCCGCGCGTCGTGGCGATCGCGGCCGGAGAACTCACCCAGGGCGATCGCTCCGATCCCCGCGCAGCCGTAAAGCGTGACGAGCGGCACGGCGAGCTTGGGCAGCAGCGCCAGCGCCGCTCCCAGCGCCTGTCCCAGGGCGACGCAGAGGTAGGGGCGCTCCCGCACGTCCAAGCCCAGGAGGCGCGCGACGATGACCGAGAGACAGACGGCTCCCCCCGCCGCCGCGGCCAGGAAGAGCGGGGTCGTGAAGAGGTCCATCAGGCTCGGCGCCGCTTTCGTGCCGGCTTGGCTCACGAGCGTCCAGCTCACGAGCAGCCCGAAGCCCCAGCCGAAGCTCGCCCACGGGCGGCGGCGCAGCACGTCGGTCTGCCGCTCGAAGGCGTCGCGGAAAGCCAGCACGTAACCGAGCTGGCCGAGCACCGTGATCAGCTGCCCGCCGAGCACGGCGCCGAGGTCGTTCATCGCCGCAGGATATCAGACGCCTTGGAGGCCGGCAAGGCCGCGGCGGCGGGCACGAGGAAGTCGGCGGGGCAGTCGCCGCGGTCGGACCGCTCGGCCGGGATGAGCGCGTCCTTGAGCCCCTCGGGCGGCGGCAAAGGCCGGCGCAGCCGCAGCTTGAGCTCCGAGAAGGCGCTTTGGCCCTTGACCGCGCGGCAATAGAGCCCGGCGGAGTCGCGGGCCGCCGGGCCCAAGTCGGCGGCGAGGGCGTCCAGCAGCTCCGCCGCCTTGGCCTTCTTGCCGGCGTGGGCGAGCAGATAGTCGGCCCAGCGCAGGCGCATGGCGGCCGCTCCGAGCCCGGTCGCCGCCGAGAAATAGGCGTCGGACGAGAGGCCGGAGCAGGTCCCGTGCCGCAGCCACTCGTGGCGCTCCAGGCAGGACGCCCGTCCCGGCATCTCCGCGTCGAGGGCGGCGGAGGTCATGCTCGACATGATCACCGGGGCGATCATGCACCATCGCTCCGGGCGGTCGGCCTGGCGCGAGGCTTGGTCGACGCCGCAGAACTCGAGCGAGTGAGTGGGATCGCCAGCGCGGTCCGGCCAGAGCCCGTGCAGGGTCAGCTTCGGCGACGCCTGACGGCATTCGACGGCGTCGGGGACCCGGGCGCAGAACGTGGGCTGCCAGTCGAGCGCGAGCGTGAAATAGTCGAAGCGCTGGGGCGTCGGGGCGGCAGCGCCCCACGACGCCGCGGCCGCCAGCAGCAGGCCCGCGATCACCGGCCCAAGTCGGCCTTCCAGTCCTTCATCGGGATGACCTTGCCGCCCTTGATGGTCGAGAAAGCCACGGTGTGGAAAGCCTCATGGTCCTGCGGGCCATAAGTCACCTTGAAATCGGGGCCGAGGCCCACGTCCACGTCGCTCATCCCTTCGAGGGCGGAGACGAGGCCGTCGCGCGTCAGGTCCTTGCCGGCGCGCTTCATGCCCTCGCCGGCGACCAAGGCGTCGACGAAGCCGAGCAGGCTCAGGCCGCTGGCTTCGGCGCCCGGGACGTACTTCCTCATCGAGCGCTTGTAGAGGGCGATGGTCGGGAGCTTCTCATCGCCCTCGAGCGGCACGGCGTTGCCGATGACGATACCCTCGGTGGCGTCGCCCGCCACCTTGATGAGCTCGAGGTCGCGCGCGGGCAGCGGCACGAAGAGGGGCTTCCAGCCGTCGGCCTTCGCCTTCTTCAGCACGGCGCCCATCGGCACCGTGACGCCGCCGATGTAGACGACGTCGGGATTGGCGGCCTTCACCGTAGCGTAGGCCGCGTCGATGTCCGTCGTGTTGCGCGGGTAGGCGCCTTCGGCGACGATCTGGCCTCCGAGCGGCGAGAGGGCTTCCTTGAGGCCGCCGAGGACGGAGGCTCCGAGCGCGTCGTTCTGGTAGATGACGGCGATCTTATGCAGCCCCAGGTCGTTCCAGATGTGCGAGACGCCGGCCCTGATCTCCTCGGCGTAGGTGGTCCGCACCGCGAAGACGTACTTGCGCAGCGGCGAGATCATCAGGCTGGGCCCGCCCGCGTTGGCGATGTAGGGGATCTTGTTGTTCTCGGCCATGAGCACGTACTTGGCCGCCGTCGGCGTGCCGATGCCGAGGCCGGTGGCGAAGACGCCCCCGTCGATGAGCTGCTTGTAGCAGGCGATGGCCTTCTCGGCGTCATAGCCGTCGTCGTTGAGGACGAACTTCACCTTGCGGCCGTTGATGCCGCCCTTCTCGGCGTTGACGTACCCGAAGTAGGCCTTCGCGCCGTTGGAATAGGCGACGCCGTTGATCTTGTTGCCGCCGCTCAGCGGCACGCAGGAGCCGAAGGTGATCTCGGTGTCCGTGACCCCGGTCTCGGCGAGAGCCGGCATGGGGGCGGCGGCGAAGATGGACACGACGCTTAGGATGGCGATCGCTTTTTGCATGGGCCGAGTTTACCGCCGTGTCCAACCATTGTCAAGAGATCGGAATGTCAGCCGAGGTCAAACGGTTGGCAAACCTCTCGACATCGTCCATAATATGGAGGATGAGCGCCCGGTACGTCTGCGTGCACGGCCACTTCTATCAGCCCCCTCGGGAGAACCCGTGGACCGGCGCCGTCGAGCGCCAGCCCTCGGCCGGCGACGACCACGATTGGAACGTCCGCATCGCGCGCGAGTGCTACGGCCCCAACGGGAGGGCGCGCATCGTCAACGACCGCAACGAGACTCTGCGCGTCGTGAACAACTACGCGCGCATGAGCTTCAATTTCGGGCCGACGCTCCTGGCCTGGCTCGAGCGCGAGCGCCCGGCTGATTACGCCAAGATCCTGGAGGCCGACGCCGAGAGCGCCAAGCGTCTCGACGGCCACGGCAACGCCATCGCCCAGGCCTTCAATCACGTCATCCTCCCGCTGGCCGAGCCGGCGGACCAGGCCACGCAGATACGGTGGGGCCTGGCCGACTTCGCCTTTCGCTTCGGACGCAAGGCCGAGGCGATGTGGCTGCCGGAATGCGCCGTCGACGACCGCGTCCTGCGGCTGCTCAGCGAGCACGGCCTCAAGTACGCCATCCTCTCGCCCGCTCAAGCCCGCCGGGCGCGGCCGGTCGGCGCGCGCGCTTGGAACGACGTCTCCGGCGGCGGCATCGACACGCGGCAGCCGTACCGCTGGTGGGCGGGCCAACCCGGCGATTCCCCCTCGATCGATCTCTTCTTCTACGACGGCTCGCTGTCGCAGGCCGTGGCGTTCGGCGGGCTAATGAAGGACGCCGGGCGGGCGGCCGAGCAGATCGTCCGCCGGTTCTCCGACGACCCCCCCGCTCCCGAGCTCGTCGCGTTGGCCACCGACGGCGAGAGCTACGGCCACCACGAGAAGTTCGCCGACATGGGCTTGGCTTATCTCCTCTACGAGGCGACGCCCGCCAAAGGACTTCAGCCGGTGAACTTCGGCTGGTACCTGTCGCGCCACGCGCCGACGTGGGAGGTCCAGCTCAAGACCGGGCCGCAGGGCCTGGGCACCGCCTGGAGCTGCGCGCACGGCGTGGCGCGCTGGTGCTCCGATTGTCCGTGCGGCGTCGAAAACGGCGGCCAGACGCTGTGGCGGCGCCCGCTGCGCGAAGCGCTCGACTGGCTGCGGCGCCGGCTCGCCAACGTCTTCGAAGGAGAAGGAGCGGCGCTTTTCAAAGGCCCGTGGGAAGCGCGCAACGACTATATATCGCTGCTGCTTGATGGCTCGCCGCAGAACGAGCAGGCATTCTGGCGCCGGCATCTCAAGAACGGCGCGCAGGGCCGGGCCGGCGACGCGCGCCGGCTGCTCGAGATGCAGAAGTTCTCGATGTTCATGTTCACCAGCTGCGCCTGGTTCTTCGCGGATGTGTCCGGCCTGGAAGCGGCGCAGAACCTGAAGTACGCGGCGCGCGCCATGGAGCTGGCCCGGCAGGCTTCCGGCCGCGACCTCGAGGGCCAGTTCGTCGAGCTGCTGGCTCAGGCGCCCAGCAACGACTCGCGGTACGTCACGGCGGCCGGGGCGTACCGCGCTTTCGTCAGGCCGGTTTTGAAGCCGGCTTGATCGCGGGCAGCGTCGCCAGCTCCTCGCGCACGTAGGCGAGCACGGCCGGGGCGAGGATCAGGCCCGGGATCCCCATCACCACCTCGCCGATCAGCAGGCCGAGCAAGGTCATCCACATGGGCGTCTTCAGCGTCGAGCCGATGATCCGGCTGTTGAGGACGTATTGCGCCTTGTGGCTGACGATCAGGAAGATCAGCGCCGCCAGGCCCTTTTGCGGCGAGACGGTCAGGGCCGCGCCCACGATGATGGCGTTGGTGGCCACGTTGCCGATGATGGGGATGATGCCGAGGATGAAGGTGGACAGGGTCAGGAAGTGCAGGTACGGGATGTCCAGGATGGCCACGAAGAGGGCCGTGACCGCCGTGTTGATCAGGGAGATCACGACCTGGGCCCCCAGCACCTTCTCGTAGCAGGACATGAACAGCTGCATCCTCTTGTCGAACTCCCGGCCGAGCTCGTCGTAGAACGAGCCGATGCTCTGCAAGGCCGAGGTCGAAAGGAAGTTCGCGACGGCGATGAAGACGCCCACGATGATCTGGAACACGTCCCGCGTCACGAGGCCGCTGGCCTGGGTCACCGAGCGGGCGTTCTCGGTGAGGGCGTGCAGCAGGGCGGTCTTGACGGTCTGGAGGTTGTCGAGCGGCAGCTCGACGCCTTGGCGGTCGGCCAGGGCGTCGAGAGCGGGCAGGACGGAGCTGATGATCACGGGCAGGCGCTGGAGGCTCAGCCGCACGAACTGGATGAAGAGCCAAGACATCGACGCCGCCGTCAGGAAGAAGATGAGCACCGAGAGCGCGCGGGCGGCGACGGGCGGCATCCAGGTGGAGAGGCGCCGGTCGGTCAGATCGAGCAGCATATAGGAGAACAGCCCCGCCAGGACCACGGGGCCCAGCTGCATCAGGCAGGCGGCGGCGACGGCCGTCGCGAAGAGGCCGTACGAGATCTTGCGCGCCGGCGTCAGCGGCTTCATCTCGGTCAGCATACCACGAAAGCGCCGCCAAATTCAAAGAAAGGCGCCCTTGACGGTCTTGTGACCTTTGTTTGACGGCCCTTGTGCGGGGAGGCATTAACCGGTAAAATAGGGGGTCTTCGAGTCCTTCAGAAGATTCTTAGGAGGTTTTACTGATGCCCGACGCTCCCGCCGCCGCGAAGAGGCCGTTCGACTGGATCAACGTTTCGTTCCTGGTCTTGAGCCCTCTCATCGCCTTTTTCGGCACCGCCTGGTACGCCTGGCATTACGGCGTGACCCCTCTCGAGATCGCCCTGTTCGTCGGCATGTACCTCGCCACCGGCATGGGCATCACGGGCGGCTACCACCGCTACTACTCGCACCGCACCTACGACTGCAGCAAGGCGCTGCAGCTGTTCTACCTGCTCTTCGGCGCCGCCGCCGTCGAGAACTCCGTCGTGCACTGGTGCTCCGATCACCGCTACCACCACCGTTTCGTCGACCAGGAAGAAGACCCCTACAACGTCCTGCGCGGCGGGCTCTACGCCCACATGGGCTGGATCTTCTACAAGGACACGCGGCCCAAGGCGATGACCTACGCCAACATCCCCGACCTGATGAAGGACCCGCTGGTCCGCTGGCAGGAGAAGTACTATCTGCCGCTCGTCGTGGGCGTGGGCTTCGGCCTGCCGACGCTGATCGGCGCTCTCGCGGGCCGGCCGCTCGGCGGCCTCCTCTGGGGCGGCTTCGTGCGCGTCGTCGCCGTGCAGCACGCCACCTTCCTGATCAACTCGGCGGCGCACATGTTCGGCACCCGGCCTTACACGGAGGAGAACACGGCACGCGACAGCTGGTGGCTGGGCGTCTTCACCTTCGGCGAGGGCTACCACAACTTCCACCACAAGTTCCAGGCCGACTACCGCAACG
>CAZZGQ010000134.1:0-8414 GCA_964653765.1 uncultured Elusimicrobia bacterium
CTGGTCGTTGACGCCCACGAAGACGACCGCGGCGTCGGCGCCGCGCGCGGCGGCCGCGGCGGCCTCGTAGTTGGGCTTGGGCGGCGCCATCCAGCCGAGCTGGATCATGGCGCCCAGGCTGCCCTGGAAATACTCGACCTTCACCTCGTGGTCGCGGCCGGCCTCGAGGTGGACGCGCGCGGCGTAGGTCGTCGGAGGCTCGCCGATCCAAGAGTCGATCACGCGCACGCCGTCCACCCAGAGGCGGACGCCGTCGTCGGCGCGGGCCGCGATGTCGTAGTCGCCGGTCTTGGTCACCCGGACGCGGCCGGTCCAGCGGGCCGAGAAGTTCGTGCGCGGGATCTTGGGGTCGGGACTGACCTTGTCGTAGTTGAAGTCGACCGCCGGGTCGATGCGCGTGACGGCGGGCTGGCCCTCCAGATTGGGGTTGGTGAAATATTCCGCGTAGAGGCCGTGGCCCTCGCCCTTGCCGGCGGGCGGGAACAGCTGCGACGAAGGCATCGGGGAGATCTCGGGGAAGCCCAAAGCCTGGGCGTAGCGCAGCTCCGCCGTCGTGCCCAGCTCCTGGCGCAGGGCTTCGAAAGGCCCGACGTCGACGGTCGGCGGCACCGAGGAACTCCCGCCTCCGGCGCGCACGATTGCGGCGTTGGGGCCGATGACAGCGATGCTTTTCACATTCTTGAGCGGCAGCAGGCCGTCGTTCTTCAGGAGCACGATGCCTTCCTGGGCCATCTTGAGCGCCAGGGCGCGGTGCTCGGCGTCTCCGATCACCGAGCGCGCGGGGCGATCCGCATCCTTGCGGTCGAAAACGCCGCCGCCGATCATGGCGCGCAGCACCCGGCGGGCCTTGTCGTCGATGGCGGCCTTGGAGACCTTGCCTTCCGTCACCGCCGCCTTCAACTTGCCGGTGAAATAGACCTGGCCCGGCATCTCGACGTCGAGGCCGGCGTTGGCGGGCTCCACGGTGCCATGGGTGCCGTCCCAGTCCGACTCCACGAAGCCCTTGAAGCCCCAGCCCTTCTTGAGGACCTCGGTGATCAAGTATTCGTTGGCCGAGCCGAAGGAGCCGTTGATCTTGTTGTACGCGGTCATCACCGTCCAACTGCCCGCGCGCACGGCGGCCTGGAAGGCCGGCAGGAAGATCTCGTGGATGGCGCGTTCGTTAGCGACCACGTCGATGCTCATGCGGCGCGTCTCTTGATTGTTGAGGGCGAAGTGCTTGACGCTGGCCAGCACCTTGCGGCTCTGCAGGCCGCTCACCCAGGCCTCGGCCATGCGCGCGGCGAGGAACGGGTCCTCGCCGAAGCTCTCCATGTTGCGCCCGCCGAGCGGCGTGCGCGCGATGTTGACGCAGGGACCGAGCAGCATGTCGCGGCCGAGCGCCAGGACCTCGTCGCCCATGGCGGCGGCGACGTCCCGCATGAGCTGGGGATCGAAGCTCGAGGCCGAAAGGATGCCCGAGGGAAAGGCGGTGGCCTTGTCGCCGGTCTCCACGCGCGCGCCTAGCGGGCCATCCGTCATCTTGAGGCTGGGGATGCCGAGCCTGGGGATCGCCGGCAGGGACATCCCATCCGGGGACCCGCTCAAAAGCGAGACCTTCTCGTCGAACGACATGCGGCGGAGCAGGTCGTCGACGCGGGCCTCCACGTCGGCGGCTGGATCGCGATAGAGCGCCGTCGCGGGGCCTCGCCGCGGGGCGCTTGGCGTCGCCGCCTTGACCGGCAGGGCGGGGGCGGCGGCGAAGGCGCCGCTCGTGGAGAGGATCAGGGTCAGGGCGAGGCGGAGTGAGCGCATAGGGGTCTCCTGGGCTTAGGTGCCGGATTCTATCAAATGAAAATCGGGGCGCGTCTGCAGCCTCACGGGGCTGCCTTCCAGCGCAGCGTGACGGCCGAGCCGGCCGGCTGGTCGTAGGCCAGGCAGCTTGGGCCGGCCCGCAGCTGCACGCGCCGCGCGCGGTCGGACAGGTTGAGGGCGATCACGGCCAGAGTCCCATCCGGGTTGCTGAGGGAGACCTCCCTCAGCCCGTCGGAGTCCCCGCTCAGCTTGGACGCAGCGACCCGCGCGCCGCGATCGGCGGCGAGGCTGCCGTGAGCGAGCGCGTAGAATTCGGGCGAGCGCTCGTAGGTGCCCGACGAGCGATTCACCGTGATGACGCCCCGGCAGTCGAGGCAGCCGTGGTTGGTGGGCCCGCCCTTCTCGTCGAGCGCCAGGTTCCACATCATGACGCTGCGAGCGCCGTTGGCGAGGTTGCCGATGATCAAGTTCTCGACGGACCAGCCGAACGCTTGCGCGAAGCGCTTCTCCCAATCTCCCGCGGCGCATTCGGTGAAGTGGATCTCCTTGTCCGGGTGCGCGGCGGCGATCGGCGCCATCATGCCGGGCTCGCCGCTGTAGCAGTGGAAGGCGACGCCGGCCAAGTACTTGCTCGCCGAGGGATCCGAAAGGAGAGCCGACGCGTAAACCGCGCTGCTCCAGTTGTGGTCAAACCCGAGGACCTTCAGGTCCGAGAATCCGTTTTTTTTCAACGTCGGGCCGAGAAACCGGCTGATTAGTCGCGCTTGTTGGTCCTCCGTCATCGTCATGCTCGGGTAGCTCTCGACACGCTCGTGGAGCACTGGCTCGTTGAGCGGCGTGAGATACGCCAGCGGCGCGCCAGCGCGCTTCATCTCGGCCGCGAAGCGGACGAGATAGCGCGCGTACGCGTCCTCATATTCAGGCTTCAGCGTGCCGTTCTCCATCGTCCCGTTGCTCGTCATCCAGGCCGGAGCGCTCCAAGGGGACCCGACCAGCCGCAGCGCCGGATTGATCCGGCGAATCTTCCTTAAATAGGTGAGCATCGGTCCGGCGCAACGCGAGAGCGAAAAAGACTTCAGGGCGGGATCGGCGCCGGACGGCGGGTCGTCGCAGGAGTAATCGGACCTCGAGAAATCGCTGGCGCCGATGGGCACGCGCAGCATCGAGAAGCGAACGCCGTCCGGACCGAAGAGCTCCGCGAGCGCGCGCTCTCGCTCGGCCTTGGGCAGGGCGTCGAGCACGAGCGCCGCCGATTCCGTGAGAGCCGCGCCGAAGCCGTCCACCGGCTGCGCCACCGAAGCGGGGTCGACGGCGACGACGGCGGCTCTCGTGTCCGTCGCGCAGGATGTCTCCGTCGCCGGGAGCTCGCGCCGCGCGAGGGGGGCCGCGCCGTCGAAGCGCGTGAGCCAGAGCGTCGCGGCCGCCGCCGGTCGCGGCGCGAGGGCGAGGGCCAGGGCGAGCGCGAGCATGGCCCGGATTCTAAGAAATCCGCCGTCACGGCGGCGGGACAGGAGGCCTAAAAAAATCTTGCCCTTTAGGCCTACAAGCATGTAGGCCTTTCGGGAGTTTTATGCTAGAGTCCGGAACACCTGACGACGTTCTTGGGGGAGAACATGAGGCTAGGTTTAGCGTTGGCGGTCTTCATCGCGGCGTTCGGCGTTCGCGCGAGCGCGGCCCCGGGCGCCAGGCGCTATCTTATTTCCTTCGCGCCGCGCGCGACGGCCGCGCAAAAGGCGGCGGCCTTGAGCCGGCTCGGCGGCGCGGAAGCGGGCTCGGTCGACGAGCTGGACCTCGTCGTCGCCGACGTCTCCGACCCCGCTCGCGTCGAGTCGCTCGACGCCGGCGAGATGAGCAGTCTGGGCATCGGGCGCGTGGAGGAGGACGTCTACCAGAACTGGCTCGTGCAAACGCCTTCCATGGAGCTGCCTTCGTGGGAGCAAGTGCGCGCCGCGGTCCCGCGCTTCTCCCGCCCGGCCGTCGCGCCGCTCATGCCGGTGCCGGCCGGCATCTCGCCCGTCGAGGTCCCCTGGGGGGTGCGCCGCGTGGACGCGCCCGCGGCCTGGGCCGTCACGCAAGGCGACGGCGTGCGCGTGGCCGTCATCGACACCGGCGTCGACGCCCGGCATCCCGATCTCGCCGGGCAGATCGCCGGAGGCTACAACGCTCTCGATCCGAGCCAGCCTTATTTCGACGACAACTCGCACGGCACGCACGTGGCCGGGACGATCGCGGCCCGCCTGGACGGCCGGGGCGTGGTGGGCGTGGCGCCGAAGGCCCGCCTCTACGCCGTGAAGGTCCTGGATAAGAACGGCGGGGGCGGCATCGTCTCCATCATAAAAGGCCTGGTTTGGTGCGCGCGCAACCGCATTGACGTGGCCAACATGAGTCTCGGGGCGCCGATCGGCTCGGTCTTCCTGCGGCTGGCCGTGCAGTACGCGGCCTCGCACGGAGTCACGCTGGTCGTGGCGGCCGGCAACAGCGGCGGCTCGGTCCAATACCCGGCGGCCTACGACGGGACGATCGCCGTCGCGGCGAGCGACGATCATGACGCCATCGCCTCGTTCTCGAGCCGGGGCCCGAAAGTTGAGTTCATCGCGCCCGGCGTGGACGTGAACTCGACCGTCCCGGACGGCCGCTACGCCGTCTACTCGGGCACGTCGATGGCGACGCCCCACGTCGCGGGCCTGGCCGCGCTGGCCGTCGCCCGCGGGGCCTCGGGCCCGGCGGGCGTGCGCGCGGCGCTGACGCGCGCCGCGACGCCCATCATCGGTTTATCCGCGGTCGAGCAGGGTCACGGCATGATCGATGCCGTCCGGCTCGTCCAATAACAGTAGCGCCGTTGACGCAGAGGCTGGAGTCCCAGGGACAGAGATCTCCAGCCTCGACGTTCCGAACGCCGTAGAAAGACGCACCAAGGCCCGACCCCTCTCGGGCCACAGGGGGTAGCGATGAAGAGCTGGATCGGAATATTGATCGCGCTGGCGGCGCTGGGCAACCCGTCCGCCCATGCTCAGGCGCAAGGCAAGCGGTTGATCGTGACGTTCAAGTCGGGGACGACGGCCGAGCAGCGTCATCAGGCGCTGCAGGCGCTCGGCGCCACGCCGGTGACGGAGATCCTGAGCAACGACACGAAGCACTCGTTCTCGGCGGTGGTCGCCGAGGGCAACATGACCCTCGCCGCCCCGCCGAAGGACTCCGCGATCGACAAGGTCGAGGAAGACTACCAGATCCGCTGGATCGAGGCGCTGCCGGAGTTCACCGCTCCATCGGCCAGCTTCAAGGACCTCGGCCTGACGAAGTTCACGCCCGGCTCGACATCCTCGCTCTTCCACCAGGCGTCGCTGCGCGGCGCGATCCCGTGGGGCATCCAGCGCGTGAACGCGCCGGCGGCCTGGGATTATACGGAGGGCGCCGGCGTCCGCGTCGCGGTGATCGACACGGGCATCGACTCCACGCACGTGCAGCTCCAGGGCAAGGTCGACGGCGGCTACAACGCCATCACCGACTGCTCTCGGCGGGAGTGCTGGCAGGACGACAACGGCCACGGCACGCACGTCTCCGGCACCATCGCGGCGACGCGCAACGGGCGCGGCGTCGTGGGCGTGGCGCCCAAGGCGCGCCTCTACGCCGTCAAGGTGCTCGACGCCGACGGCTCCGGCAGCCTGAGCGACGTCATCAAGGGCATCATCTGGGCCGCCAACAACGGCATGAACGTGGCCAACATGAGCCTGGGCTCGCCGATGCCCAGCGAGACGATGCAGCGCGCGTTGCGCTACGCCAAGGCGCGGGGCGTGATCGTCGTGGCGGCCGCGGGCAACACCGGAGGCTCGGTGGGCTACCCGGGCGCGTACCCGGAGGTCATCTGCGTCGCGGCCAGCGACGCCAACGACAACATCGCGGCGTTCTCCAGCCGTGGCGACGAGGTCAAGTTCATCGCTCCGGGCGTCGACATCGTGTCGTCGCAGATGGGCGGAGACTACGTCAGCTTCTCGGGCACCTCGATGGCCACGCCTCACGTCACGGGCCTGGCGGCGCTGGCGTTCTCGCAGGGCTGGCGCGGCCTCGACGGTCCCGACGGCATCCTTCAGGCGCTGCGCAAGGCGGCGACGCCGCTGCCCAACCTCACGGCTCAAGAGCAGGGCTTCGGCATGATCGACGCGGGCAAGCTGACCCGCACCGAGACCGTCGCCTCCCTGCGCCAGTAAAATCGGGGGTCTGACCCTCGATTTTACCGAGGCCCCGGGCGCGTTGCGCCCGGGGCCTCTCTTTTGGGAGAGTAGGCGCGTGAGGACGCTGTTTATCGTCAATCCGGCGGCGGGGCACGGGCGTGGGCGCGCGCGGTGGGAGCGCGCGGCGAAGGCGCTGCCGCGCGGCGGCTGGGAGACGCGCTTCACGGAGCGGCCCGGGCACGGCGCCGACCTGGCGCGGCAGGGCCTGGCGGAGGGCTTCGCCGCTCTCGTCGCCGTCGGGGGCGACGGCACGGTGGGCGAGGTGGCGGACGGTTTTCTGTCCGAGCCGGCGGAGCGCCGCGGCGGCTGCGCGCTCGGCGTCTGGCCGGCCGGCTCTGGCTGCGATCTGGCGCGGCACTTCGGCCTGCGCGGCCGGCCCGGTGAGCTGGCGGCCCTGTTCACCTGGCGGCCGCGGCCGATCGACGCGGGCGTGGTCTCCTTCACCGCGCTCGACGGCGCCGCGGCGCGGCGGTTCTTCCTCAACGTCGCTTCCTTCGGCGTGGCGGGGGAGGTGGCGCTCAAGGCGCGCGACTCCGGCAAGCCGTTCGGAGGCACGCTGAGCTACTTGGCGGCGTCCTTGTCCGCCTTGTTCACGACGCCGCCGCGGGAGATCGACCTGATCGCCGACGGGGAGGCGCTGCCGCTCGAGCGCCGCCACCTGGTGTCGGTGGCGAACACGAGCACGACCGGCGGCGGCATGAGGATCGCCCCGGGCGCGGACGCGGAGGACGGGCGCCTGGACCTCGTCCTCGTCGGGGACCTTCCGCGCCTGCAGTTGCTGCGCCGGATGCCCGCGCTCTACGCCGGCACGCATCTCCGCGCCCCGGGCGTGGCGCACCGCCTGGTGCGCCGCCTTGAGGCGCGCTCGCGCGAGCGCGTCTACCTCAACATCGACGGCGAGGCCGTCGGCGTCCTGCCGGCGACGTTCGAGGCGCTGCCGAAGGCCGTGCCCTTCTTGCTTCCGCCGGTCAGTTGACCGTCGGCGCCTGGGAGCTCGAGCTCGGCGAGGGCGTCTCGGACTTCTCGTCCGGCGAGGCGTGCGGCAGGGAGAGGAACGCCTCGAGGAAGCGGACCAGGCTGCAGAGGCCCTCGAAGGAGCCGGGCTTGGCGATGTAGCCGTTGGCGCCCAGCTCGTAGGCCGCGTCGATGTCCGTCTTCTCGCGCGACTGGCTCATGATGATCACGGGCATCGAGCGCAGCGTGCTGTCGCCCTTGATCGCGCGCAGCACCTCGACGCCGTCGACGCCGGGAAGATGCAGGTCGAGCAGGACGAGATCAGGCCGGCCCGAGCGGCAGAAGCGGCCCTCCTCGCGCAGGCGCTGCAGGGCGCTCTCGCCGTCCTCGGCCACGGACCAGCGGATCTCCGAGCGGCACAGGCGCGCCGTATCGATGATCAAGTCCGCCTGCTCGTGGTCGTCTTCCACCATCAGGACGTCGAACGTCTTCGTGGTCATGGGCCCCTCCCTTGCGTCCAGGAGATTCTATCGGCCGCCTGCGAAGAAGAAGCGAAAGACGCGTAACGACCTTGTAAAAGGAGAACGCCGCTGAATGACTCAGCGGCGCATCGCCCGTCGGGATGAAAGTGGTGGCGAGGGACAGGATCGAACTGTCGACACCCGGTTTTTCAGACCGGTGCTCTACCACTGAGCTACCTCGCCAAAAGCAAGAAAAGTCTTTAGAACAGAGGCGAAATCTTGAGCCTCGCCTGGGCTTCGGAAACAACGCCGCGGACTTTCTGTCGAGATCTTTGTCGAGATTTCGCCGAGGTCCGCCGTAAGACAAGCGATTATGCCACTTTACAGCTGCTAGTCGCAAGATTGCGGCTGATCCTTGATCTGCCGGACCGGTGATCGTTTGCGGCCAGGCTTAAGCCAGCTCGCTCAAGCGCGCGGCAAATCCGTCTTTGGAGAGCTTCCCCGACGCGATCTCCATCATCGAATCGTAGAGCCGCTCCTTAGGATCGTCGACCGTCACGTCGTTCAGCTCGAGAAACACCAGCGCGGCGCCTAACCGTCCGCTTGTTGCCGTCCACGAAGGGCTGGTTCTCGGCGATGTGGTAGGCATAGGCGGCCGCCATCGCGAACAGCGAGCGATGAAGGAAATCGCCGCCGAAGCTGGACTCGGGAACCGCCAGCCCGGACTCGAGGAATCTGAGGTCGCGGATGGATGGGTTGCCGCCGTGGCGCTCGATCAGGACGCGACGGATCTCGAGAACCTCGGCCAGCGTGAGGAACGCCGGTTCCTTCACCGCGCGAGCTTCGCGAAGGTCTTATAGTGCTTCTTGGCGACGCGGCCAAGCGCGGCCTTGAACTTCTTCTCGCGAGCGGCATCGGTCACCGGCGAAACTATAAGGTTCTTGCCGTCGGTCGAGATCTCGAGCTACGCGCAGGA
>CAZZGQ010000135.1:0-8396 GCA_964653765.1 uncultured Elusimicrobia bacterium
TGGAGAAGATCGCCTGCCCCTGGCCCTGCGGGGCCTGGAACGTGCAGATCGAGCGGACGGGAGCGGCGGCGGCGGAGACGACGGCGGCGGCGACGACAGCGAGGGAGAGCCCGAGGTTCTTCATGCGGCTATTGTCGCAACAGCGGGCTGCTTCGGTATGAGCCGGAAGTCCCAAGGTCGGCGTGGCGATGGTCCTATTGGGAGCGTAAGCAATTGTGGTCGACCGTAGTTGCTTACGAGGCAGGCACGCTGACCTACCGTGGTTGACCACAGTGGTCAGCGTCCGTGCTCGACTGTGTCCGGACACAGTAGGACACGCTCAGGCCGCTCTTTGGACCAGCTTGCCCATCTCGCGGAACAGACGGATGTAGTCCGGGACTTGGAAGTGGGCGTTGAGACCGCTCGGATTGGGCAGGACGTAGAGGAGCGTCTTGCCGATCTTCTCCTCTTGCAGCCCGAGCTTGGCCTTGGGCCGGTCGAAGGCGTCGCGGTAGAGTCCCAAGCCCAGGAAGGCGGCGAGCTTGGGCTCGTGGCGCAGGATCTTCGCGCGCAGGATGCGCGCGCCGCGGCGCAGCTCGTCGCGCGAGAGCTCGTCCGCCGTCGCCGTGGCCCGCCGCACGACGTTGGTGATGCCGATGTTCGATTCCAGCAGCCGCTCGGATTCCCAAGCGGTGATCGGCTCCTTCAGCAGCCCGGAGCCGTTGAGCGAGGGCCAGAAGCGGTTGCCCGGCCGGCCGAAGTGATGGCCGATCGCCGCCGTGTAGAGCCCGGGATTGATGCCGACCCACAGGATGTCCAGGCCGGGCCGGATGACGTCCGGCACGGTCTTGCGGCGCGCCGCCTCCAGCTCTTTGCGGGTCGGGCGCCACGGGACGGGACCGCTCATGGGCGTGGATTCTATAAGTTTCGAGGTAGGTCCATCGGGGCCGCCGTCCCGGGCCAAAATGTCTCGCTGCGGGAGCCCGGAGGACTCTCCTCGCGAGGACGGAAATGCGGTCTACTCTAAGGATGAGCAGCCGCCTGAGCCTCGCCTGGATCCTGGCGCTGGGACTCTGCGCGCCGGTATCGGCCGCCGAGACGCGGGCGGCCGAGCCGGCCAGGGAGGCCCTCCCGGCGCTGGCGCCCTCCGCGGCGGTCCCGACTTCGGCGGGCATGCCGGGTTCGGCGCTCTCCGGTCCGCTCGTCGACGCCTCCCCGGCGCCCGCGCCCGCGGCTGAAGCCGCGCCGGAGGCGGCGGCATCCCCGGCCGAGCCTTCCGCCGCGACTCGCGAGACGCGCGCTCCAGGACCCCGGCGGCCTGCCGGCGAAGGCACGCGGGTCAAGGTCGCCCTGGCCCAGATCGACACGACCGTCGCCGATTTCGATTACAACGTGCGCCACATCATCCGCTTCATCAAGAAAGCGGGCCGCGCCGGCGCGGACGTGGTCGTGTTCCCGGAGCTGGCGCTCACGGGCTATCCGCCGCGCGACCTGCTCGAGGCGCCCGGCTTCGCCGACGAGAGCGAGCGGGCGCTGGCCGCGATCCAGCGCGAGGTGCGGCTGATGCCCGACGTCCCGCGCACGATCGTGCTCGGCAGCGTCACGCGCACGCCCGGGCGCAACGGGCGGCCGCTGCAGAACTCGGCCCTGGTCATCCACGACGGCGAGGTCGTCCATTCCCAGGCCAAGCGGCTGCTGCCGAATTACGACGTCTTCGACGAGGTGCGCTACTTCGAGCCGGGCCGGGTCAGCAGGCTATGGGCGTCTCCGTGGGGCAAGCTCGCCTTCACGATCTGCGAGGACGCCTGGCACGCCGTGCTGCGCGCGGGCCGCAGGCTCTACCGCGCGCCGGACCCGGCGCTGGCGCTGCGCGGCGCGCCGCTGCACTTCAACGTGATGGCCTCGCCCTACGAGATCGGCAAGCAGGACAGGCGCGAGGACGTCTTCGGCGGCTTCGCGCGGCGGGCCGGCTCTCCGGTGGTCGCCGTCAACAGCGTCGGCGCCCAGGACGACATCCTCTTCGACGGCGGCAGCCGCGTCTACGGCCGCAAGGGAGAGGTGCTCTACGAGATGCCGCGCTTCAAGGAAGGCCTGGGCCTGGTCGACCTCGAGCTGGGCTTGGCGCCGAAAGTGCGCTCCTCCCGCCAGTGGGAATGGAGCGCCCGGGACTGGCGCTGGCGCGGGATGGCGCCCAAGACGAAGGAGAGCGAGATCGCCGTCCTGCACCGCGCGCTCGTGGAGGGCATCCGCGGCTACTTCCTGAAGGTCGGCTACGATAAGGCCGTGCTCGGCCTCTCCGGCGGCGTCGACTCCTCGGTCGTCGCCTCCCTCGCGGTCGACGCCCTGGGCGCCGACAAGGTCGTGGGCGTGCTGATGCCCAGCCGTTACAACTCCGACGACAGCATCACCGACGCCGAGCTTCTGGCCAAGAACCTCGGCATCAAGACGATGACGCTGCCGATCCAGGGCGGCGTGGACGAGATCAAGAAAGGCCTTGACGCCGGCTTCGCGGACCTGGACCGGTCGCTTCCGTTGACCGAGGACGACACGACCGAGGACAACATCCAGGCGCGCCTGCGCGCGATCCTGTTGCTGGCCGCGGCCAACCGCTACGACATGCTGATGCTCGCCACGAGCAACAAGAGCGAGCTGGCGGTGGGGCAGACCACGAGCTTCGGCGACATGTCGGGCGCGCTGGCTCCGATCGGCGACCTCTTCAAGACGCGCGTGTATGAGATGGCGCGCTACATCAACTCACGCAAGCGCCTGATCCCCGACGGTGTGCTGACCAAGCCCGCCAGCGCTCAGCTCGCCCCGGGCCAGACCGACGAGGCGAAGTTCGGCCCCTGGTCGCAGCTCGATCCCGTGCTCGAGATGCACATCGAGAAGCAGCTGACCGAGGACCAGATCGTCGCCGCCGGCTTCGACCGCGCCTACGTGAAGAAGACGATCGCCATCGTGCGCGGCAACGAGTTCAAGCGCCGCCTCTCCCCGATCATCCTGAAGGTCACGCCCAAGGCCTTCGGCTCGGGGCGGCGCATCCCGATCTCGAGCTACTTCCGCCCGGTCCGGGATCCGCGTTGAAGCTCTGGCTGCTGGCCGCGGCGCTTTCGCCGATCTACGCCGCGCCGGTCGAGCATCCTCTACCGCCGGCGCTGCCCGCCGTTGCCGAGGCGCCTGCTCCTGCGCTTCCTCCGGCCGCGGCCGCCGGCTCCCTGCCCGAGGCCGCCGGCGTCCCCTCCGCGTCGCCCGAAACCGCCGCCCCGCGCGGCTGGCTCACCCTCGAGCCCGAGCAGTGGGAGCGCGAGGTCGGCTCGCGCTGGGCGCGGGCGTTCGCCGCCGCCGGCCTGCCCGACGACGGCGTCGTCGTGGAGGTCGCCCCCGGCCCGGTCAGCAAGGTCGGCCGCGGGCTGCAAGAGGCCGGGTTCAAAGGCTCGCTCTACGTCGTCGATCCTTCCCCCGAGGCGCTGCGGGCCGTGACGAAGGCCTACCGCGCGATGCTGCCCGGCGCCCGGATCGTCCCTGTGCAGGCGACCATGCAGGAGGCGGCCGACAATCTGCCGCGCGGCGTCGACGCCGTCGTCGCCAACCACCCGATGGACGACATGCTGCTGGCCAAGTTCCTCACGCCGAGCCAGCTGAAGGAGGTCTTCTCCAAGGATTACGGCCACGAGTTCTTCGAGGCCGTCCGAAAGCATTGGGAGGCGGCGGAAAGAGCCCCGGCCGCCCTGGCCCGCAACCGCGAGGACCTGGTTGACGATTGGAAGCGCTTCCTGGCGCGCGTGGCGCCGCGCTTGCTCGGCTTGGCGCAATACCCGAGCGGCTACTTCAAGAAGGAAGGCTTCGCGATCCCGGACGAGCACGCTTTTCGCATCGTCTCGCGGCTGCGGGCGGAGCTCGGCTGGAACGCGGTCGATCCGGGCGACGGCCACCTCATCGACCGCACGCGCTGGGCGCTGCTCCAGGACCCGTCGCCCGCGGCGACGCGGCGCTGGCCGAAGACGCTCTTCGTGAGCGCGCCGGCGTACGCGCTGGACGCCGCGCGCGTCCGCGTGGTGGGCTTTCAGCCGGAGCTCGCCGGCGGCGACCAAGAGCGCTTCAAGACGACCTACGGGGTGACGCTGCACCCGGAGGAGGCGGCGGACCCGCGCCCGACCGTCCTGACCTACGTCGACAAGCAGGCCGACCCGATGAACCTGGGCCTCAACGGCAACCGCGGCGCCGGCCGGTCGGCTTATCTCAAGGAGAAGGCCAACGTGAAGGGCATCGGCCGCACGCCGCTGGCCGTCTCCTCGAGCGCGGCGTACCGCACCGGCAAGGTCGATCTGCCCAACGCGCTCTGGGAGATGCTGGCCGCCAACATCGTCCACCGCAACCTCGAGACCGGCGCGGCTCCCGTCGCCGGCGTGCTCGATCAGGGCGTCACGTTCACGCCGCCCTTCAGCGATAAGCCGCTGCGCGCCGCCTCCGTCGTCCGCCTGGACGAGGACGGGGCGCTGGACCGGCCCGCCCATCTCTTCGAGGAAGGCAGGCCGCTGAGCCGCCGCGCGCTGCTGCGCATCGCCGACGCCTTCGGCCGGCAGGAAGGCGAGAAGTTCATCGGGCGCATCCTCCACGGCGCCTGGTCCGTCGGCAACATCTCCACGCGCGGCCACATGATCGACTTCGACACGGTGGCGGCCGTGCGCACGCGCCACCCGCAATACTCGCTGACGGGCAAGTACGTCACCAACTACTTCGGCCTGGAGTCGCTGGGCCAGGCCAAGATCCTGGAGGCGCTGGCGGCTGATCCGCGGATCAACGTGGGCGGCGCGTCGGGCGCGGAGCTCGTGGAGCGCATGGACCGCGCGCGCAAGAGGCAGATCGCCCGCCGCTTCAAGGACCTCATGGGCCTGCCCGGCGCGCGCGCGGCGTCGCCGGCGAATCCCCGCTACGCCGAGCTCGTGCGCGAGTTCGACGGCCTCTCGCGCAAATTCTACCCGGACCTGACCGCCCTGGGCGCCTGGGCCGGCGCCGAGAAAAGCCCCGCCGTCTTCGACTTCTCCCGCTTCATGCGGCTCTATCCGCTTTTGCGTCTCTCCGGCGCGTATACGCCCGAGAAGGCCTTCGCTCTCCTGTACCGCCCGCCGCGAGACGGGGCGCTTCGGCTCTCGCCCTCGGACGCCGTCTCCGATGCGGCGCGGGACTATCTCCTGAGCCGCCACGGCGTCCAGAGCGAGGCCGCGTTGGCGAGCCTGCGCGACCGTGCGCGCCGCTTCGTCGAGCGCTACGACGCCTTCTTCCGGGCCGCCGTCCGCTCGCCGCGCGGCGCCCTCGCCGTCCGCGTCGCCGCCCGCGCCTATCGCGTGAACGAGGACCTCAAGTATCTCGACTATCGGGACGGCAACCGCCTGATCAACCACCTCTACGAGCGCTACGACCGGGGCGAGCTTTCGGACGGCCGGCTGCGCGACACTATGGCCCGCCTGATCAAGGCCAGCGACCGCCGTGTCAACCCCTCGGCCCGCGAGTGGACCTCCGACGCCACGGTGTTCCGGGAAGGCGTGCGCAGCGTGCGGCTGCTTCACAACGGCAAGTTCCGGGACGTCCTGGAGCTCTTCGACGGGGGCGGCACGCTCTTCGGCCCCGCGCGCGACTTCAGCGAGCTCCTCGAGGAACGCCCCATCGAGTTCCGGCAGGGCGACCGGGCGGTCGTCCTCACCCCGCTCTAAAAGCGTTGCCCCCGGCTGGACTCGAACCAGCGACCAATCCGTTATGAGCGGACTGCTCTAACCGACTGAGCTACGGGGGCGTCGACGACTATTCTACGTCGAGAGCCTCCTGCGTTTCTGCGCTATCGCGCATCGAAGTTAGCGCGGTTGAAGTCATGCGGCTAGACGTCCAAAGTGTTCACGAGCCGATGGCCCTCTTGATCTCTTCGGCGAAGCGTTCCTTCATGTGGATCGACTTCACCGCGCCCTGCTGGATGCGTGTAAGCGTGGCCTTTGGCATAGGCCTCTCTGCCTTACAACTCTCGCCATAGCTCGCCAGGCTGTCGAATCCGCTCACCTGCCATTCGCGGGCCTTCATGTAATACACCTCTGTTGGGTGGTGGACCCAGGGGTGGTCGCCTTTCTGAAGGATGCAGGTATCGTCCATCGGTTGGCCGTTCTTGACCGACGTGAGGTTGACGGCGATGAAGACCCCATTTGCGCCCTTTGGTGCTGTCAAGGCAACCCAGAGGTGGTTGCCGTCCATCGTGAAGGTGAAGGTGTCGCCGGCCTTGCTGACCACGGATCAGCGGCCGAGGGCGGAATCTATGCGGTTAAGGTGGGCTGTCTCGCGGGCGATTTCTTTGATGGTGTCTTCGCTGGTTCCAACGGCTTCAAGGATGGACTCGACGGCGATGGGCTTGCTGGATCCGCGGGGATCCTTCCACTCTTTGAAGGTGTCGTGCATCTCGTCAACGATGTTCCATCGATTGCGATGCCCAAGCATCTGGAACACGGTATCGACGAGATCGACCTCGGCACGCGACAGCTCATCGGTGCCAGCGGGAGATTTCAGCACCAGCTTATGACCCGTGGTCTGAAGGTGTTTGCTCCAAGCGGGATCGGAGTTTCTTCCGCGCATCAAATTCAATGCTTCGCTGATCACGGGTCCCTTTGGCAAAGAGCAATACTGGCCGCCGATGACGGGTTGGCCCCACTTGCCGAGAGCCACGCGGTCGATCTGGTAGAGCATCTTCATGACGTGAAGATACTCAAGCTGGCCGCCACGCTTGTCGACTAGGCGCGCAGCAACTTGAGCTGCTTTCTTGGCGTCGAAGGGAAACTGAATCGCCTCGGGCATTAGTGCGGGCTCCGCTGTTGCTTCATGCGACGAAGGGTAAGCGGGAATCCGCTCGAGCGCAAGAGTGGGCATGTTACGGGCTCTCGGCGAGGTCCTTGACGGAGCACCAACCCGACTATAACAAACCCTTGACGGTTTGGTGAAGGAGCGAAAGGCTCGCCTGGGGCTGGGTCGTTGGACCCGGAGCCGCTTGGCTGCCTTCCTTGTCCTGGGCATGATCGGTTCCCCTCGACCGGATGATAGCGCGCCAGGTTGCAGTCGCCGTGACAGTGTCGTGCCGAGTCCTCGACGCCGGTGGCTCATCCGGACGTATATACGATCGCGAGGCTTGGAAAGTTCCCGTTCTCGACGGAGACCCGCTCCGGCTGCTAGAATCTGCTCATCATATCGAATGAGCAGCCATCGAAGGAAATTACGCTCGCTGCCGACTCCACCGATGCCCTCGAAGCCTTCAAGGGCGCCATGAAGGCGATCGGCGAGGAGTCCCCTGAAATCCTGGCCGGCTTACTCGCGACGCTGATTCCGCAAGCCGCGGGGCCCATCCGCATGTTCCAGGCAACTCTCAAAGGGCAATTCCTGCGTCAGCTGCTCGTAGAGCTCGAGAGACTTCGCAAGGCCGGTGCGATCCGCGAAGATTACTTGAAGAGCGACCCGGCGAAGGCCTGCTTCGCGGACCTGCTCGACGCGATCGACAAGACGTCGCCGGATCCGAAGCGCCTCGACGCGATGCGCAGGGCATTCCTGAAGACGATGGAGCAGGGCACGACTGGCCACGATGCGCCTTATTCACAGCAGATGCTGCGCGTCATCTACGGTCTTTCAGCAGGAGAGATCGTCGCACTTGCCGCTATCTATCAGATGGGCGGCAGTGCCGGGGTTGCAGCAATATCGTGGTTGACCGAGGTCGCAAATAAGAGCGGATTGCTGCGCCTCGAGCTCGTAGAAGAGGTCGAAGAGTCGCTTGATCGCAAGCGGTTGATCCATCCGCGGGCTGCCGGCAAGTCTGGACGCGAGAGCCAGAACGTCCTCATATGGGGTCAGCGCAACCGCCTTACGACACTGGGTCAGGAAGTGTGCGAACGCATTCAGGCGGTCTAGCGCTAGGAGTTCCAAAATGAGGGTCTTCTTGGCATGCGTGCTCGCTCTAATTTTAGCCTCACCAGGGCTCGGAATCGCGAGAGGTCATTCAGGCAGCACGCGGTCATCCGGCAGCCACCCGGAACGCACCGAGCGAGTCAGAGGATACACGAAGAAGAACGGCAAGCATGTAGCGCCATACAAGCGCGCGCCACGCGGGCAGGGAAAGTCCAAGAAGAAAAAGAAGAAGTAGCGCCACGAGCTACTTCACAGCCCGCCGCCGCGGCGGGCATTTGGAGGTCTTCCGGCTTGAGCGAGACGACAGCCACGGTCCCCATGTACGTCCCCTACTTGGCGCTAGTTAGCACGGTCACATGCCCTTTTTTGGGATGCCGTGCCAGCGACTTTGGACGTTCGCGGCAGGACTTCTGCAGCAGTTCTCGACGGAAATCGGCTGCCCCCGGCTGGACTCGAACCAGCGACCAATCCGTTATGAGCGGACTGCTCTA
>CAZZGQ010000136.1:0-8276 GCA_964653765.1 uncultured Elusimicrobia bacterium
GCGTAGTGCCGCTGGATCTCGCGCTGCCGGCGCGCTTTCTCGTTGGACCAGGGCGCCAGAGCCTCGTCCGAGAAGCTCTCTTTTCCCTCCACAGCGTCCCGATACCGCCGGAAGGCGTCGAAGAGCGGCTCCGGGATCAGGCCGAGCGCGCGGCCGGTCTCCATCAGGCGCAGATCGGCGTTGTCGGCGCGCAGCGTCAGGCGATGCTCGGCGCGCGCGGTGAAGAGACGGTAGGGCTCGTCGACGCCCTTCGTGACGAGGTCGACGATCAGCACGCCGACGTAGGCCTGGTCGCGTCCGAGGATCAGCGGGTCGCGACCGAGAGCGCGCAGCGCGGCATTGACGCCGGCGACGAGACCCTGGGCGCCCGCTTCCTCGTAGCCCGTCGTGCCGTTGAGCTGACCGGCGAAGAAGAGGCCGGGCACCTTCTTGGTCTCGAGCGTGGGCGAGAGCTGCGTGGGCGGGCAGTAGTCGTACTCGATGGCATAGCCGGGGCGCATGATCTCCGCCCTTTCCAGGCCCTCGATGGTGCGCACGAGAGCGAGCTGCGCGTCCTCGGGCAGGCTCGTGGAGAGGCCGTTGACGTAGACCTCCTGCGTGCGCCAGCCCTCCGGCTCCAGGAAGATCTGATGCCGCTCCTTCTGCGGGAACTTCACCACCTTGTCCTCGACGGACGGGCAATAGCGCGGGCCGATCGACTTGATCACGCCGGAATAGAGCGGAGAGCGGTCCAGGTGCTCGCGAATGACCTGGTGGCTGCGCGCGTTGGTGTAGGTGATGTGGCAGTCGAGCAGGACGTTGTCGATGCGCTCGTGGCGGTGCGAGAACGGGATCGGCGGGCGGTCGCTGGGCTGCGGCTCGCAGCGCGCCCAGTCGATCGAGCGCGCGTGCAGCCGCGGCGGCGTGCCCGTCTTCATGCGCCCCACCTCGAAGCCGAGCTGCGTCAGGCTGGCCGTGAGCGACGCCGCCGGAGGCTCGCCCGCGCGCCCGGCCGAGAACGTCTGCAGGCCGACGTGGGCCAGCCCGTTCAAGAACGTGCCGGTCGTGAGCACGACGCTGCGGCCCTCGTAGCGCGTGCCGCGCTTGGAGACGACCCCCCGCAGCGAGCTGCCGTCGATCCAGAGGCCGGCGGCCTCGTCCTGCCGCGCGTCGAGGCCGGGCTGCTCCTCGATCGTCTTCTTCATCTCCAGCGCGTAAGCCTTCTTGTCGCACTGGGCGCGCGGCGACCAGACGGCCTCGCCCTTGCTCGTGTTCAGCGTGCGGAAGTGCAGCCCCGTGCGGTCGGTGTTGATCGCCATCTGGCCGCCCAGGGCGTCGATCTCCCGCACGACCTGCCCCTTGGCCACGCCGCCGATCGAGGGGTTGCAGGACATGGCGCCGAGCGTGTCCAGGTTCTGCGTGAGCAGCAGCGTCGCGCAGCCGAGCCGCGAAGCGGCGAGAGCGGCTTCGCAGCCCGCATGACCTGCCCCGACGACGATGACGTCGTAGCGCTTCGGGTGGGTCATCTCGATGGACGCTGTGGATAACTCGCGCTGATCAGGCATACAGAAGGGCTTTGAGGATGTCCTTGGGCACGAGGCCCAGCATGTGCAGCGAGAAGGCGAAGGCGATCTGCATGAACATGGAGAAGAGCACCGCCATGAAGCAGCGCGGCAGGCGCTGCCCGGTCAGCGAGCGCAGCGCCAGCGTGCCGCTGACGAGCACCCAGAGCCCGCCGCCGATCTGGCCGGCCTTGAACAGCGTGTCGGACTCGAGGGGCACCGAGAGCGCCATGGGCAGCAGCGAGACGAGGCCGATGGCGTTGAGGGCGAGCATCAGCGAAAAGGTGGGACGCCACGAGTCACGCGGGGCTTGCCGCGCCCAGTACAGGACCAGCAGCAGCCAGGCCGCCAGGACCGCGGCGTACGCGGGCTTGGAGAGCGCGCTCTGGCTGTAATAGACGAGGAGGATGAACGGGATCGCCGTGGCGACGAGGCCGCCCAGCAGCCGCCAGAAGAGCTTGCCCTCCTTCAGCCAGCGCAGCAGGGCCAGAAGGCAGATCACCCAGGCGCATTCGAGCGGCGGTTGCCAGGCCATGACCTTGAGCCAGAACCAGAGGCTCTGCGTGTCGCGCGGGAACGGCGCGTTGCGGTCGGGGAAATCGAAGGGCTTCCAGGCATAGAAGAGCGCCGTGGCGAGCAGGAAGGCGGCGTAGAGCCGGATCGCCGGCGCGAGGCTGCCCGGCTCTCGCGCCGTCTCGGCGGCGGCGGAGGGCGCGAACAGGCAGCGCCAGGCGTACTGGAAGAGGCTAGGCCGCTTCGAGGCAGTCTTGGTCATAGTGTCTCATCCCCCAGAGGCAGAACGCTCCGCCGAGCCCGAGCCCGAACATCGCCAGGCGCAGCGCCGTCTGCAGGCCCATGCGGTCGGACCATGCGCCGATGATCCAGGGCGAGGCGGCGTCGCCCAAGGCGTGGATGATCAGGATGTTGGCGGCGAAGGCCATCGAGCGGCGGCGCCCCGGCGTGACGGCGACGATGATGGCGTTGAGCGGCCCCATATTGAGGAAGAGCAGGATCTCCGCGCCCAGCAGCAGGGCGGCGGCGGAATGGAAGGACGCAGCGGAGAGCGCGGCGAGGGCGAGAGGCATGCCGGCGATGAGGCCCACGGCCGAGACGAGGAAGTGCGCGCGGTTGGTGACCTTGAGCAAGGCGTCCGCCAGCCAGCCTCCGGCCAACGAGCCGACGATGCCGCCCAGGACCGTGATCCCGCCGAAGTACGTGCCGGCTTGCGCCACGCTCAGGCCCCATTGGCGGTGGAAGAAGCTGGGCATCCAGACGGCCAAGCCCCCGAGCGTGAACGTCATGGCCGCGCCGGCCAGGGTGACGAGCGTGAAGCTCGGGATGCGGAACAGGCGCAGGTAGTCCCAGCCCGTCGGAAGGGACTCGCGCGCGGCGGCGGGCCGCGGCGGCTCCGGGAGCTTGGCGCAAAGAGCGGCCAGCGCCAAGCCCGGGACGCCGACGATCCAAAACGCGGGACGCCAGCCGAAATGCTGCCCCATCGCTCCGCCGGCGATGTAGCCGAAGGCGCTGCCGACCGGGATCGCCATCGAGAAGAGCGCCAGCACGGAGCCGCGCCGCGCCGGCTCGAAGTGCTCGGCGACGAAGGCGGGCGAGATGGAGCCGTAGCAGGACTCGCCGATGCCCACCGCGGCGCGCGCGCACAGCAGCGAAGCGTAGCTGCCGGCCATGCCCGAGAAGGCGGTGGCGACGCTCCACAGCGCCACGCCCACGGTGATCCAGATCTTGCGGCCGCCGCGATCGGCCCAGCAGCCGATGGGCGGGGCCGCGACCATGTACACGACCATGAACGCCGACGCCAGCCGGCCGGCCTGAGCGTCGGTGATGCGCAGCGCGCCCTGGATCAGAGGCAGCAGCGAATAGAGGATCTGGCGGTCGAGGTAGTTGAGGAGGTTGACGACGAGCAGCACGCCCAGGGCCCAGCGCGCGGCGCGGGCGCCGCGGCCGTCGGCCGCCGGGGCGGCGAGCGCCTCAGAGCTTATAGACGGCATCCCCTTCCCGCACGCGGTCGGCCACCGCCAGCGCGATCTCCTCGCCCGCCGAGGCGCTGGGCACCCCCACATGATCGAGCTCGATGCGCTCGACGCGCTGCGTCAGATCGGTGGTGTGGCCTTTGACGCGGATGGTGTCGCCGACGGAAAGGGCGGCCTCGAGCAGCAGCGTCAGCACGCCGGGCTTGGCGAAGTAGTGGCGCACCTTGCCGAGGAGAGCCGCGCCCACGATCTGCTGCTCCGGCGTGATGTCGGCGATGGGCGTGCGCGGCGGCGCGGTCGGGCCAGCCTTGCCGCGCTTGGTCGGCTTGGTCTTCTTCTTGGCCATGTCTATTTCCCCACGCAGAAGCGGGAGAAGACGGCGTGGAGAGCCTGCTCCGAGGCGTCTTCCCCGAGGATGTCGCCGAGCGCGCGCGCGGCCTGCCGCAGGTGGAAGGCCGCGCGGTCCTCCCAGCGGGCGCCGCAGGCCGTCACCGTCTCGGAGGCCGCGGCGAGCTCGGCGCCGGCGCGGCGTAGCGCCTCGTGGTGCCGAGCGGAGGTCACGCAGGCCTCGCCGGCGTCCTCGCGCGGCGCCAGGCGTCCGGCGATGAGGCGGCGCAGCTCCTCCAGTCCCGCCCCCGTCGCCGCCGAGACGGGCACGCCGTCGGTAAAATCGGGGGTCTGACCCTCGGTGTTGCCGAGATCGGACTTATTGAGGGCGCAGACGAGCGGGACGCCGCGGCGGGCGGCGGACTCGAGCACGCGCCGGTGCTCGAGCCGGTCGTCGTCGTCGGGCGGGCGCGCGGCGTCGACCACCAGAACGGCGGCATCGCAGCTCTCGAGCTCGGAGCCGGCGCGGCGCACGCCCTCGCTCTCCGCGGGGTCTCGCGCCTCGCGCAGGCCGGCGGTGTCCACGAGCAGCACGCGGCGGCCGCAGAGCTCGGCCCCCTCCTCGATCGTGTCGCGGGTGGTGCCGGGCTCGGGCCTGACGATGGCGCGCTCGCGGCCGAGCAAGGCGTTGAAGAGGCTGGACTTGCCGGCGTTGGGGCGGCCGACGAGGGCCAGACGCGCCCCATCGGCGGCCAGCCGGCCGTGGCGATACGAGTCGGCCAGGGCTTCGATCGGGGCTCGCGCGCGCGCGATCGCCGCCGCCGCCTCGGCGGCGGCGAGGCTCGGGATGTCCTCCTCCGGATGATCGAGGCAGGCTTCCACCCTGACGAGGAGATCGAAGATCGGCTCGCGGCAGCGGCGCACCGCTTCGGACAAGCCGCCGCGCAGCTGGCGCAGCGCCGCCTCGTGCGCGGAGCGCGAGCGGGCGCCGATCAGCGAGCAGACGGCCTCGGCCTGCGCCAGGTCCAGCTTGCCGTTGAGGAAGGCGCGCTGGGTGAATTCGCCGGGGAGAGCGCGTCTCGCCCCCAGCTCGAGGGCGCGCGACTGCGCGCGCGACAAGATGTAGTCGGATCCGTGCAGAGTCAGCTCGACCAAGTCCTCGCCGACGGGGCTCTGAGCGGCGGGGAAGTAGACGGCGATCCCATCGTCGATCAGGCCCGCTACGTCGTGAAGGCTGACCTTCGTCGCGCTTCGCGGCGCAAGAGCCGCGAGGCGACTCATCTCGAGAGCGATCGACAGCGCCTCCTTCCCCGCGATCCGGAGGATCCCCAGCGCCCCCTCTCCCGCGGGCGTGGCGACGGCGGCGATCGTGTCCACCGCGGAGCTCAGCGCTTGCGCAGCCGGATGACGACCTTGCGCCAGGCGCCCTCGCCTTCGGAGGCGGTCTGGACCTCGGGATGATCCATGAAATGGCGGTGGATCAGCCGCCGCATGGCGGGCTCCATCGGCTGCAGGCGGACCGCCTTGCCGGAGGCCTTCGCCTCATCGACGCCCTTCTGCGCTTGGCCGATGATCTCCTGCTCGCGGCGGCTCCAGTAGCCGTGGGCGTCCACTTGCACCGCCACCGGCGAGCCGACCTTCCGGCTGACGACGAGCGTGACGAGGAATTGCAGCGACTCGAGCGGCCGCGCGTCGCCGGCGACGAGCTTGGGGGAGTCGCTGCCCTCGACGCGGCAGCAGACGCGCTCTTGGACGCCGTCCCATTCGGCCGAAGTCAGGCGAGCGTCCAAGCCCATGAGGCCGAGGAGCTCGCCGAGAAGGGCCTTCGATTCCGTGCACGCCAGCGCCGTGTCGGCCGGCGCTTGGCGCGGCTCCGCGGCTTTGGCGGCGGGAGGGCGAGCGCCCTCCCCCTTCTTGGCGACGCGCACGCGCGCGGGCTTGGCGCCCATGCCCAGGAAGCCGGCGCTGGCTTCGTGGAGCACCTGGACCTCCACGTCGTCGCGCTTCAGGCCCAGGAGGCGCAGGGCGTTGTCGACGGCCTCGGCGACCGTCTTGCCTTCGGTTTCGATCTCGGGCATGGGAAGAGGCTCCTGTTCAGGCGGGAGTGAGGCCGAGCTGCTTGCGCAGCGCCAGCTGCTGCAGCGTGCTCACGAGGCTGTTCGTCAGCCAGTAGAGCACGAGGCCCGACGGGAAGTTCATGAACATCACCGTGAAGATGATGGGCATGAACGTCATCATCTGCTGCTGCGTCGGATCGGTGGCGGCCGGGTTGAGCTTGTTCTGGAAGTACATCAAGGCGCCCATCACCAGCGGCAGGACGTAGTAGGGATCCTTGGCGGAGAGGTCGTGGATCCAGAAGATCCACGCCGAGCCGTGCAGCTCCCAGGCGTTGCGCAGCGCGTTGTAGAGCGCGTAGAAGATCGGCAGCTGGACGAGCATCGGCAGGCACCCGCCCAGCGGATTGGCGCCGTGCTTCTTGTAGAGCGCCATCATCTCGGTGTTCAGCTTCGTCGGATCCTTGGAGTAGCGCTGCTGGAGCTTGGCGATCTCCGGCTGCAGCCGGCGCATCGCCGACATCGACTTCAGGCTCTTGAACGTCAGCGGGAACATGATCACCTGGATCAGCACGGTCAGGATGATGATCGACCAGCCCCAGTTCCCGGTGGCGTTGTGCAGCCAGTACAGCACGCGGAGCACGACGCGGCCGAGCTGAGCGAAGAAGCCGAAGTCGATGGAGCGCTCGAGGCCGAGCTTGTAGCGCGACAGCCACGTATGACCCTTGGCGCCGATGTAGAACGGAACGTCCCACGAGGCGCTGGCGCCCGCGGCGATCTCCTTGGCCTTGACCGTGAGCACGAGCTGATGGCCTTCCAGAGCCGCGGCCTTGTCGAAGTCGCCCGATTGCGGCAGCACGGCGGCCAGGAAGTAGCGGTTGTCCACGCCCATCCAGCGGTAGTCGGTGGACACCGGTCCGGGATTCTTGAAGACGTCCACCTTGCCGTTGAGCCCGCGCTCCGCGGGCTCGAGAGCCAGCGTGCGCGTGATCTTGGCGTTGTCCTTCTCTTCCGTCGGGATCGTGCCGAGGCCGGGTCCCAGCGAGAGGGTCCAGGCGCCGGAGTCGAGCGGCTTCTTCCCCGGATTCTCGATGGTGATCTTCACGCGCGGGACCGTCGTGTCGCCCCCGGGCAGGAACTCCTTGATCACGCGGGCGCCGTCGGCGCGGGTCGCCGCGAACATCATGCCGTCCGGGCGCCCGATCTGGCGGAACTCGAGCTCGGGGAACGTGGAGAGCAAGCCGGGCTCCTGATCCTTGACGAGCTCGATCTCGTTGCCGTTGGGCCCTTTGAACTTCCAAGAGACGATCGCCGCTCCCGCGGGCCGGATCTGCACGGCGGCGTTGCCGATCGTGCCCACATAGCGCGCTCCCGCGTCCTTCTTGGCGTGCGTGACGACCTTCTGCCAGTCGGGAGCCCCGCCGGCCGCCGGCGCCGGCGGCGGAGCCATGTTGTCCGGCGCGTGCGGCGCCTTGGGGCTGAGCGCTTGCTGCGCCGCGTTGGGCGCCGGGATCGGCTTGATCAGCTTCTTCTCGACGAAGCCGAACCAGGCGGCGTAGACCAGGATGGAGAGCGCGACGGCGAGGAAGAGGTTCTTGTCCATGGGATTTTTAGGAGAGGGTCTCGGGCACGGCGTCGAGCCCGCCCGCGTTGAAGGGATGGCAGCGGCCCAGCCGCCGCGCGGCCAGCGCCAAGCCGCGAGCCGGGCCGAAGCGCCGCACCGCTTCCATCGCGTACTCGGAGCACGAGGGATGGAAGCGGCAGCAAGCCGGCAGCGCCGGCCGCACCGCCAGCTGATAAGCGCGCAGCAGAACGAGGACGACTTTCTTGGTCATGACAGCAGCCCCGCGCGGCGCCAAGCGTCGAGCAGATCCCGCTCGGCATCGGCCCGCGTCTTCCAGCCGCAGCCGGGCCGGATGTTGACGACGAGGTCGGCTCCGGGACGCAGCTGAGCGCGGTTGAGCCGGAACGTCTCGCGCGTCAGCCGCTTGAGCCTGGCCCGGCGCGGCGCGGTGCCGACCTTCGCGCCGACGGAAAGGCCCAGCCGGGCCGGCTCCGTCCGCTCTCCCAGGCGCGACCAAAGCACGAAAGAACGGCCGGGCGTCTTGCGGCCGTCGGAGAAGACGCGCTGGAAGTCCAGGCGGGAGCCGATCTTGGCGTCGCGCCCGAACCGGAGGCTCGGGGCGGTCAATCCTAGGCCGTCAGCAGAGTGTGGCGACCCTTGTTGCGGCGGCGCTTGAGGACGGCGCGGCCGCCCGAGGTGGACATGCGCGCGCGAAAACCGATCTTCTTCTTTCTCTTGCGGTTGTGCGGACGGTAAGTAGGTAGCATAGTGAGCCATTATACGAAAAAAATGCCTATAATCG
>CAZZGQ010000137.1:0-8154 GCA_964653765.1 uncultured Elusimicrobia bacterium
TCGAGGGCAAGGGCGGCCACTGGATCCGCGTCTGGGCGCTGCGCCTGGCCGAGGATTGGATGCTCACGCGCCTGCAGGACTCCGACGGCCTGGGCGCGATCTACCCGGGCATCGCGAACACGATCATGGCGATGAAGTGCCTCGGCTATCCCGACACCGACCCTCGGCTGGTCGAGCAGCTGCAGGTCCTCGACCGACTGGAGCTGCATTACGACGGCGACCGCTCCGCTGAGGTGCAGCCCTGCCGCTCTCCCGTCTGGGACACGGCGATCTCGGCCATTGCCTTGGCCGAGTCCGGTCTCGAGCGCAACCACCCCGCTCTGGTCAAGGCGGCCGAGTGGCTGATCTCCAAGGAGATCCGCATCGGCGGCGACTGGAAGGTCACCAATCCCGAGGGCCCGATCGGAGGCTGGCACTTCCAGTTCCAGAACGTCTACTACGCCGACGTCGACGACTCGGCCATGGTCATGCTGGCGCTGCGGCTGGCCCACATGGAAGGCGAGCTGGCGCAGAAGCGCGAGCGGGCCTGCCTGCGCGGCATCAATTGGACCTGGTCGATGCAAAACCCCTCCGGCGGCTGGGCGGCCTTCGATCGCGACAATACGAAAGACATCCTCACGAAGATCCCCTTCGCCGACCACAACGCCATGATCGACCCGCCGACCTCCGACATCACGGCGCGCGTGCTCGAGCTCATGGGCCACATCGGCTACGACAAGTCCTACGCCGGCGTGCAGAAGGCCATCCGCTTCATCCGCCGCGATCAGGAAGCCGACGGCTCCTGGTTCGGCCGCTGGGGCGTCAACTACATCTACGGCACGTGGCAGGTCCTGCGCGGGCTCGACTCCATCGGCGAGGACATGCGCCAGCCCTACGTCCAGAAGGCCGTGCGCTGGCTCAAGAGCGTGCAACGGCCCGATGGCGGGTGGGGCGAGACGTGTATCACGTACAACGACCCTTCGCAGAAGGGTCGCGGGCCGTCGACGCCTTCCCAGACGGCATGGGCGGTGATGGGCCTGCTGTCCGCCGGCTGCCCGGCGACCGACGACGCCGTCCGCCGCGGCGTGGACCACCTCCTGTCCACCCTCCGCGACGACGGAACCTGGGATGAAACCGAGTACACCGGCACCGGCTTCCCCAAGGTCTACTATCTCGAGTACACGATGTATCGTCAGTACTTCCCGCTGATGGCGCTCGGCGCCTACAAGAAATCCTTGAAGCGCGCGCCGCAGGCCGCCGCCGCCCGTTAGGAGACCCCCATGCCCTCGCCCATGCAGCTGCAGATGTCCGTGTTCAAGTATCTCGTCACCCAGAAGCTCAAGGGCGTCGAGCGATATCCGCTCGTGATGATGCTCGAGCCGCTCTTCGCCTGCAATCTCGAGTGCGCCGGCTGCGGCAAGATCCAGTATCCGACCGATATCCTGCGCAAGCGCCTGTCGCCGCAGGAAGTCTTCGACTCCGTCGAAGAGTGCGGCGCTCCCATCGTCTCCATCGCCGGCGGCGAGCCGCTGATCCACCCCGAGATCCAGGAGATCGTCGAGGGCCTGATCGCCCGCGGCAAGTTCATCTACTTCTGCACGAACGCGATCCTGCTCGAGAAGAACCTGCACAAGTTCAAGCCCTCGCCGAACCTGATCTTCTCGATCCACCTGGACGGCGTGGAGAAGACGCACGACCGGATGGTCTGCAAGGAAGGCGTCTACAAGACCGCCGTGTCCGCCATCAAGCTCGCCAAGTCCAAGGGCTTCCAGGTCATGACGAACTCGACGATCTTCAACGGCGAGGACGCCGAGGAGTTCCGCGGCTTCTTCGACAGCCTGATGCAGATGGGCGTCGACGGCATGATGATCTCTCCCGGCTACGCGTATGAGAAGGCGCCGCAGCAGGACATCTTCCTGAAGAACGAGCAGACCAAGAAGTGGTTCGACGAGGTCCTGAAGGACTGGCGCAAGAAGGGCTGGGACTTCAACCACTCCCCCTGGTACCTGGACTTCCTGCAGGGCAAGCGCGAGTACGACTGCACGCCCTGGGGCAACCCTCTGCGCAACGTCTTCGGCTGGCAGAAGCCCTGCTACCTGATGGCCGACGCCGGCTACGCGAAGACCTATAAAGAGCTGTTGGAGACCACGGAGTGGTCGAAATATGGGCATGCCTCGGGCAATCCCAAGTGCGCCAACTGCATGACGCACTGCGGCTTCGAGCCCTCCTCGGTCACGGACATGTTCTCCTCCTGGTCGAAGTTCTTCTCGATGGTGCGCGAGTACGCCACCATTCAAGGCCCGCGCAAGGCCGCCAAAGCGTACCCGCGCGATGGGCGGCCTTACGCGGAACTGGAGAAGTCGGCCGCCGGCAAGGCGTAATGGCTGAGACCGTCTTCCTGACTGGCGGGACCGGCTTCGTCGGAGCGAACCTCGTCCGTTTGCTCCTCGACGAGGGCTATTCAGTCCGTTGTCTCGCCCGCAAAGGCAATAATCGGAAGAACCTCGACGGCTTGACGGTCGAGTTCGTGGACGGCGATCTGCTCGACACGCCGGCATTGCGCGCCGGCTGCGCCGGCGCGCGCTATGCGTTCCATGTGGCGGCCGACTACCGCCTCTGGGTCACCGACCCGGCTCCGATGTACCGCGCCAACGTCGACGGCACCGCGGCGGTCATCGAGGCCGCGACGAAGGCCGGCTGCGAGAAGATCGTGGTCTGCTCCTCCGTCGCCGCCGTGCGGCCGCCCGACGAGCATGTGGCGGTCGGCGAGGACTCGCATTACGCGGGCGTCGATGAGATCGTCAGCCACTACAAGAAGTCCAAGTTCCTGGGCGAGCTGAAGGCCCTCGAGCTCGCCAAGAAGGGAGCCCCCGTCGTCGTCGTCAACCCGGCGGCGCCGATCGGCCCCTACGACATCAAGCCCACGCCCACCGGCAAGATCGTCGTCGATTTCTTGAACGGCAAGATCCCGGCCTACATCGACACCGGCATGAACATCGTCCACGTGTCCGACGTGGCCCGCGGCCACCTTCTGGCCGCCCGCAAGGGCCGCGTGGGCGAGCGCTACATCCTGGGCGGCGAGAACCTCACCCTCAAGCAGGTCCTGGACCTGCTCGCGCAGGCCACCGGCCTGCCGCCCGTGCGCTTCAAGACGCCGTATCCGATCGCCCTGGCCTTCGGCGCCGTCGACACGGCGCGCGCGCGCGTCTTCGGCGGCGAGCCGATCGCCCCCTTGGACGCCGTGAAGATGGCCAAACACTACATGTGGTTTTCCTCAGAGAAAGCCCAGCGCGAGCTGGGCTACACGACGCGCCCGGCCGCCGAGGCGGTGGCCGAGGCCGCCGAGTGGTTCCTGGCGAACGGCTACGCGCCGCGGGCCGCCTTGGCTGGAGCGAAAGCATGACGTCGCCGCGCCGTGCTCAAGTGTGTCCGGACACAGTTGAGCACGATTTGCCATGACCACGATGACCGGCACAAGGATCGTGTTGTGCGCAGCGACCAAATGGGAGGTCGAGCCGCTGGCCCGCCGATGGTCCCTGTGCGCCGCTTCCGCCTTCCGGTTCGAGGGCACCGTGCGCGGCATCGAGGTCGTCCTGCTCAAGACCGGCATCGGTCCGGCCAACGCGCAAGAAGCGTTGGCCGCCCTGCAAGCTCCCAAGATGATCGTCTCCACCGGCTTTGCGGGCGCGCTGCAGCCGGGCATGGCTTCGGGCGACTTGGTGCTGGAGGTGCAGGGCTTGGACGCCGAGATTCCCCCGATGGCGCGAGAGATCGCGCTCCGGCAGAAGACGGCTTTCCATTTCGGCCGGATCGCCCATACGAACAGAGTGCTCTCACGGCCTGAAGAGAAGGTTTCGCTCGGCAAAGCCGAGCGCGCCTCGGCCGTCGACATGGAGAGCGCCTCGCTCCGCGCCGCTGCGGAGCGTCTGGGCGTGCCCTTCCTCGCCGCGCGCGTCGTCCTGGATGCCGTGGACGAAAGGCTTCCGTCCGACGTCCCGGCCGGCGAGAGCTTCGGCGCCCTCGTCTCCTACGCTTTCCGCAACGCTTCCGAGCTGCCGTTGATGATCAAGACCGGCCTGCGCCAGGGGCGCGCCATGTCCCGTCTGGCTTCGTTCCTCGAAGAGCTCCTCCCCAAGCTATGAGCATGCCCGCCGCGCTGGACCGCTACATGACCAAGCAGAGCGCCTCCGTGGACGTCGTGCTCAAGCGCCTGCTCGCCGGCCGCTCCGAGGAGCCGGAGACGATCGTCAAGGCGATGAGCTACTCCATCTTCGCGGGCGGCAAGCGCCTGCGGCCCATGCTCGTCGTCGCCGCCGCCGAGTGCTGCGGCCTGCCCGCCCGCAAGGCGCTCAAGACGGCCTGCGCGCTGGAGATGATCCACACTTATTCCCTGATCCACGACGATCTCCCCGCGATGGACGACGACGACCTGCGCCGCGGCAAGCCGACCAATCACAAGGTCTTCGGCGAGGCGATGGCGATCCTGGCGGGAGACGGCCTGCTCACCTACGCGTTCGAGGCCGCCGCGCAGAACGCTTCCGAGCTCGCCCTCGACGGCCGCCAGACGGCGGACCTGATCCGCTGCATCGCCAAAGGCGCCGGCACGCAGGGCATGGTCGGCGGACAGGTCGCCGATATAGAAGCCGAGGGCTGGAAGACCAAGAACCACGGCTTCGACCCGAAAAAAGCGCTTGAGTACATCCATTTGCACAAAACGGCAGCCCTGATGGTGGCCTCCCTCGAAGCCGGAGCCATCCTGGCCGGGGCCTCGCCGACGCATCGCCGCCGCCTCACGGACTTCGGGCGATGCGTCGGACTCGCGTTTCAGATCGCCGACGACATCCTCGACGTCGTCGGCGACAAGGCCAAGCTGGGCAAGCAGGGCTCCGACGCCCAGAACGACAAGCTGACCTACGCCCGCCTCTACGGCATCGACCGCTCGCGCGAAATGGCCGCGGTCCTTATCAGGTCCGCACATGATAATCTCAGGCCGTTCGGCCGCAAGGCCCAGCCGCTGCACGATCTCGCCGACTACATCATCCAGAGGGACCGCTAATGACCGACGCGAACGCCGCCGCCACTCCGCGCCTGCTCGACAAGATCGACACGCCCGAGGACTTGCGCAAGGTCCCGGTGGAGCAGCTGCCCCAGCTGACCACCGAGATCCGCGAGTACCTCATCAACACGATCTCCAAGATCGGCGGGCACTTCGGCTCGAGCCTCGGCGCCTGCGACATCACCGTGGCCCTCCACTACGTGTTCAACACGCCGCTGGACAAGGTCGTCTGGGACACCGGCCACCAGACCTACGTGCACAAGATCCTCACCGGCCGCAAAGAGGCGCTGGCGCGCATCCGGCAGTTCGGCGGCATCTCCGGCTTCATCAAGCGCAGCGAGTCCGAGTACGACACCTTCGGCGCCGGCCACGCCTCCACGGCGATCTCCGCCGCCCTCGGCATGGCCGTGGCGCGCGACCTCAAGGGCGAGAAGAACAAGGTCGTGGCCATCGTCTCCGACGGCTGCATGACCGGCGGCGAGTCCTACGAGGGTCTCCAGAACGCCGGCCAGGTCCAGACCGACCTGCTCGTCATCCTCAACGACAACCAGATGTTCATCTCCCAGCGGGTGGGCGCCTGGGGCACGTTCCTCAGCAAGCTCCTGACCGTCGGCGCCGTGCGCAACGCCGACAAGTCCATCAAGGACTTCCTGGCCCGCTTCAAGTTCTGGGGCTCCGTCATCGTGCGCGTGGCCAAGCGCGCGCGCGTGCTGCTCTTCCCCGGCATGCTGTTCGAGGAGATGGGCTTCACCTATCTCGGCCCTATCGACGGCCACGACGTGAAGCAGCTCGTCGAGGTGCTCAGGCGCGCCAAGGAGCTCAAGGGCCCGGTGCTGCTGCACTGCGTCACCAAGAAGGGCAAGGGCTATGCCCCGGCCGAGGCCGACCCGTACACGTGGCACGGCCCGGGCAAGTTCGATCCCGTCGCGGCGAAGTTCCTCAAGAACCCCACGCAGAAGGCGCCGCCGCCCAACTACACGGCCGTCTTCTCCAAGGCCCTGCTCAAGGAAGCCGAGCGCGACCCGCGCATCGTCGGCATCACCGCCGCGATGCCCGAGGGCACCGGCCTCGACGCCTTCCGCGACCGCTTCCCCCGCCGCTACTTCGACGTGGGACTGGCGGAAGAGCACGCCGTCACCTTCGCCGGCGGCCTGGCCGCCGAGGGCTACCGCCCCGTGGTGGCGATCTACTCCACGTTCCTGCAGCGCGGCTACGACCAGATCGAGCACGACATCTGCCTGCAGAACCTGCCCGTGACGTTCTGTCTCGACCGCGCCGGCCTGGTCGGCGAGGACGGCCCCACGCACCACGGCGTCTTCGACTACAGCTACCTGCGCATGATCCCGGGCATGACCGTGATGGCCCCCGCCGACGAGAACGAGCTGCAGCACATGCTGCGCACCTCGCTGGCTCTCAACGGCCCCGCCTCCATCCGCTACCCGCGCGGCGCGGCCGTGGGCGTGGCGATGGACGACGAGCCCCAGGCCCTGCCCGTCGGCAAAGGCCTGCGCCTGAAGGAAGGCAACGACGTCACGCTCGTGGCGATCGGCAACCGCGTCCACCCCGCCATCGAGGCCGCCCAGATGCTCGACGACATGGGCATCTCCGCCGGCGTCCTCAACATGCGCTTCGTGAAGCCCTTGGATACCGCCCTGCTGCTCGAGGCCGCCGCGAAGACGCCCAAGCTCGTGACGATCGAGGACAACATCATCCAGGGCGGCTTCGGCTCCGCCTGCCTGGAAGCGCTCTCCGCGGCGAACTCGCCGGCGCAGGTCCTGCGCCTGGGCCTGCCCGACGCCTTCGTCGGCCACGGGGCGCCCAACCTGCTGTACGACTCCGTCGGCCTCTCGGCCCCGAAGATCGCCGCCCGCGTGGGCGACTGGCTCAAGCACAAAAAGCACCACGGCGAGGCCGTGGCCGCCTGAGAAGAGGTACACTGATGTCTACGACCGCCACCCCCATCAAGATCGACAAGCTCGTCCTGGCCCGCCTGCGCGGCTTCTGCGCCGGCGTGGTCCGCGCCATCGACGTCGTCGAGAAGGCCCTGGAGATCTGCGGCAAGCCCGTCTACGTGCGCCACGAGATCATCCACAACCGCTACGTCGTGGACGGCCTGCGCGCGAAGGGCGCCGTCTTCGTGGAGGACCTCGCGGACGTGCCGGCCGGCTCGTGGCTGATCTTCTCGGCCCACGGCGTGTCGCCGGCGGTGGTCCAAGAGGCCAAGGAGCGCAAGCTCAAGGTCATCGACGCCACCTGCCCCCTCGTCACGAAGGTGCATCTGGAAGCCGTCGCGCTGGCCAAGCGCGGCTATACGATCATCCTCATCGGCCACGCCGACCACGTCGAGACGATCGGCACCCTCGGCGAGGCTCCGGACCACATGAAGGTCGTGGCCACCGCCGCCCAAGCCGAGACCGTGACCGTCCCCGATCCGGAGAAGGTGGCTTATCTCACGCAGACGACCCTCTCGCTCGACGACACCCGCGAGGTCGTCGCCGTGCTCAAGCGCCGCTTCCCGAAGCTGCACGCCCCGGCCAAGGACGACATCTGCTACGCCACCCAGAACCGGCAGAACGCCGTCAAGGCGATGGTCCCCTTCGTGGACCTCCTTCTCGTCCTGGGCGCGCCCAACAGCTCCAACTCCATCCGCCTTTGCGAGGTCGCCAAGTCGAAAGGCATCCGCTCCTACCTCATCGAACGAGCCAGCGACATCAAGGACGAGTGGCTGAGCGGCGTCAAGTCCCTGGGCCTGACGGCCGGCGCCTCGGCGCCCGAGGTCCTGGTCCAGGAAGTCGTGAAGTACGCCCGCGACCGTTTCGGCGTCCAGGACGTCGAGGAGTTCGAGACGGTCGAGGAAGACGTCCATTTCTCGCTGCCCCACGAGCTCGAGCTGCTCGTCAAGCAGGGCGGCGGCAAGGTATTCTGAGGTATCCCATGAGCGCCACCGTCGAGACCACCACCATCGAGGAGTTCCTCGATCAGATCGCCCCGGATATTGAAAAGCCCCTTCCGGAGGAAGGGGCTGAAAAGCCGGAAGACGACCTCAGCAAGCTCAAGCAGCGCAAGCCGCCGAAGGACGGCCCCTGCAAGCGCTGCGGCCAGGACAAGCCGCTCAATCG
>CAZZGQ010000138.1:0-3473 GCA_964653765.1 uncultured Elusimicrobia bacterium
CTGGCCGCGCAGCTCTACGCGGAGTTCAAGTCCTTCTTCCCGGACAACGCCGTCGAGTTCTTCATCTCCTACTACGACTATTATCAGCCCGAGGCCTACGTCCCCTCCACCGACACCTACATCGAGAAGGACTCTTCGATCAACGACCGCATCGACCGTCTGCGCCTGAAGGCGACGAGCTCGCTCTTGTCGCGGCGCGACGTGATCGTGGTCGCGTCGGTCTCCTGCATCTACAACATCGGCGCGCCCGAGAACTACCGCAACGCCTCGATCCCGCTCGAGGTCGGCTATAAGGTCGGCCGGCAGGAGCTGCTCGAGAAGCTGGTCAACATCCACTATCAGCGCAACGAGACGGACTTCGCGCGCGGCACCTTCCGCGTGAAGGGAGGCATCGTCGACGTCCACCCGGCGTACATGGAGAGCGGGCTGCGGATCAAGCTCGGCGACGAGGCCGTCGAGTCGATCGAGGAGTTCGATCCGCTGACGGGGACGAAGATCAAGTCGCACCAGCGGGAGTGGATCTATCCCGCCAAGCACTTCATCACGGAGCACGACGAGCGGATGCGGGCCGTCCAATCCATCCAGCTCGAGCTCGACGAGCAGCTCAAGTTCTTCCGCTCGCGCAAGAAGGAGCTCGAGGCGCAGCGGCTGGAGCAGCGCACGAAATACGACATGGAGATGCTGCGCGAGATCGGCTTCTGCCACGGCATCGAGAACTACTCTCGCCACCTCACCGGTCGGCCCGCCGGCGAGCGGCCCTGGTGCTTGCTCGACTATTTCCCGAAGGACTACCTGCTGCTCGTCGACGAGAGCCACGTCACCATCCCGCAGATCGGCGGCATGTACGAGGGCGACCGCTCGCGCAAGCAGACGCTGGTGGACTTCGGCTTCCGCCTGCCCTCGGCGCTCGACAACCGGCCGCTGAAGTTCAACGAGTTCGAGGCGCTGGCCGGCCAGACGATGTTCATCTCGGCCACGCCCGGCCCCTACGAGCTCAGCAAGACGCAGGGCGAGCTCGTGGAGATGGTCGTGCGCCCCACCGGCCTCGTCGATCCCGAGGTCATCGTCAAGCCGACGGAAGGCCAGCTCACCGACCTCATGGAACGAATAAAGTCTCGTGCCGATAGGCACGAGCGCACCCTCGTCACCACCCTGACGAAGAAGACGGCCGAGGACCTGACGCAGTTCATGAAGTCGAAGGGCCTGCGCGTGCGCTACCTCCACTCCGACATCGAATCCCTGGAGCGCATCCAGATCCTGCAGGAGCTGCGCCAGGGCAAGTTCGACACGCTCGTCGGCATCAACCTGCTGCGCGAGGGCCTGGACCTGCCCGAGGTCTCCCTCGTCGCCATCCTCGGCGCCGACCACGAGGGCTTCCTGCGCTCGGAGACGACGCTGATCCAGATCTCCGGCCGCGCCGCGCGCAACGTGGGCGGCGAAGTCGTCCTCTACGCCGACACCGAGACGGGCTCGATGAAGCGCGCCCTCTCCGAGATGAGCCGCCGCCGCGAGAAGCAGCTCGCCTACAACAAGAAGCACGGCATCACGCCGCGCACCATCGTCAAGGCCGTCGACCAGCTCGAGGAGTTCCAGTCCCAGGCCAAGGTGCAGGCCCTCTCCATGCTGCGCGAGGCCGAGAAGCCGCTCGGCGCCAAGGACGTCCCCGTCATCGCCGAGGAGCTGGAGAAGCGCATGAAGGACGCCGCCGACAACCTGGACTTCGAGCTGGCGGCGGCGCTGCGCGACCAGCTCTTCGAGCTGCGCGAGATGAAGGCGACGCGCGCGCGCAAGCCCGCCGCCAAGCGCTGAGCGAAACTGGTAGCGCGACCAGTTTCAAGTAGAATACGTCGTGGCCCGAGACCTGCCGACCCGCCTCGATACCGAGCGCCTCGTCATCCGTCTTTACGAGCCCGGCGACGCCGAGGCGCTGCGCGAGCTCATCGAGCGCAACCGCGAGGACCTGCTCCGGAGCTTCCCCAAGACGGCCGTGATCTGGCAGAGCGCGGAAGCCTGCCGCGCCTACATCGACGGGCGGGCGGAGCTGTGGCGGACCGGACAGGCGTTCTGGGCCGGGCTGTGGCTGCGCGACACCGGCGAGCACGTGGGCCAGCTGCACGTGAAGCAGATCGCCTGGGAGATCCCCTCCGCCGAGCTCGGTTATTTTGTCGACGCGGCTCATCGCCGCAGAGGCTATGCGGCCGAGGCGGCGCGCGCCGCGGTCGACGAGTTCCTCGGCTCGCGCGGCTTCCAGCGGCTCTTCCTGCGCGTCATCCCGAGCAACGTGGCCAGCATCCGTCTGGCGGAGAGCTTGGCATTTCGGCCGGAAGGCCGCCACGCCAATGCCTTCCGCTGCGGGCGGGGCGAGCTCCACGAACTGATCTGCTACGCGAAGACGCCGGCGCCGGCCATTCGGTCCTGAAGAACAGAGAATCGCGCTTTTCGTGGCGCCAGCGATCATTGCTAGAATAGTTCCATGAAGCTGTCATCCGCCACGCTCGTCCTGATCCAGGCCGCCTTGAAGGAGGACCTGGGCTCGCGCGGCGACGTCACCACCGAGTTCTTCGTGCCGAAGGGGGCGCGCCTCTCGGGCCGCGTCGTCGCCAAGCAGGCGGGCGTGATCAGCGGGACGGAGCTCGCCGCCGAGGTCTTCCGGCGCGTCGACCGCCGCACCCGCGTCGCCATCCTCAAGAAGGACGGCAGCCGCGTGAAGCCGGGCGACGGCGTGATCAAGGTCTCCGGGGGCCCGGCGCTGCTGACCGCGGAGCGCACGGCGCTCAACTTCCTCCAGCGCATGAGCGGCGTCGCCACGCTGACCTCCGTCTACGCCGCGAAGCTGAAGGGCACGCGCGCCAAGGTCCTCGACACCCGCAAGACGCTGCCCGGCTGGCGCGAGCTCGACAAGTACGCGGTGAAGTGCGGCGGCGGCGAAAACCACCGCTTCGGCCTCTACGACGCCGTGCTCGCCAAGGACAACCATTGGGCCAGCGGCGTCGACATGGCGGCGGCCGTCAAGGCGGCGCGCCGCAAGTACCCGGGGCTCATCGTCGAGCTCGAGGCCGACGACATGGCGCAAGTCGAGCGCGCCCTGGCCGCGAAGGCCGACGTCATCCTGCTCGACAACATGAGCCCGGCGCTGCTCGGCAAAGCGATCGGGCTCGTCCGGCGCGCCGCTCCTCGCGTGAAAATCGAGGTTTCCGGCGGCGTCACCCCGGCCACGATCGGAGCCATCGGCCGCCTCGGCCCGGACTACGTCTCGGTCGGGCGCATCACCCACAGCGCCCCGGCGCTCGACCTCAGCCTCGAGATAGAAAACGACTAAACACCGGAGCCTGACACCGGTGTTTAGTCGTTTTACGTCGGCCAGTCGGAAATGCGGCGGCGGTCGTTGTACTGCGCCGAGGGCCAGATCCACTCGATCGCTTCCTGGCGGATCCAGGGCTCGATCTTGCGGCGCAGGCGCGCCTCGTCCTCTT
>CAZZGQ010000138.1:3573-8130 GCA_964653765.1 uncultured Elusimicrobia bacterium
CATGAAATCAACCGTGTCGCGTCTCACGCTCGCCGCGGCCTGCCTGTCCCTGGGCGGCGCCGCCTTCGCGGGCTTCTCCGGTCCGACCAACATCGGCCCGATGTCCGTCCATCCCGAGGCCATGCCCGGCGGCGAGTTCGCCGCGCCGGCCGCGCCTGCCATGCCGTCTCTGCCGGGCGCGCCGTCGCAGTCCGTGACGCCGCCGATCCTGCCCCCCGTCGCTCCCGTCGGTCCCGTCGCCGAGACGCCCGCCGTCGAGGCGCCGTCGGCCATGGGCCACCTGCGGCACGTCGCCGCGGGCTTCTCCAACAACAACGGCGGCGGTTTCCAGCCCGGCTCCGGCCCGTCCGCCCCTTCGATCGGCCAGCAGCATCAGGCCGGCGCGCAGACGTTCGACGGCGCGGCCCGCCAGATGGTCTCGGCCAGCGACCTCGACGGCTTCAGCAGCTGGTACGACCAGCACACGGGCCAGTACGAGACCCAGCAGACCAAGATCGCCAAGGCCTACCAGCTGGCGATGTCGCACCCGCTGGCGGCGGCGATGAAGAACAACATGCCGCAGAACACGGTGTACAAGGCGGACAACTCGCATTGGGGCGACGACGTCCGCTACGTCGCGCGCACCTACGGCGATGACCCCGAGCACGCGGCCGAGCCGGCCGTCACCGTCTTCACGCGCCAAGCGATCCAGCAGATGTCGCCCGCCTACCTCGCCGCTCACCTGGCGCGGACGTGGACGCTCCACATGTACCGCGACAAGATGCCGGCCAGCGCCGAGAAGACCTACGTCTCGAACAGCGTGATGATCCGCGTCTTCATGGCGCTGACGGGCAGCCAGGGCCAGCAGTACTGGAACTACGACCAGGACCGGCCGGTGCTGAACGCGCTCGGGCGGGAGACCTTCGAGATCTTCTCGCACTGGTTCCACTGGGCGCAGGGCTCCTCCTTCCAGAACGTGCGCCAGGGCCCGTACTTCCTCAATAAGATCATGCGCGCCGAGGGCGATCCGACCGTCGACGCCGACGCGCGCGGCCGCATGACGCTTCACCAGCGCGAGGCCGCCAACCAGATCACCGGCCAGCAGGCCGTGGACGCGCAGGGCCTCTTCGACGGCTTCGTCTCCAACGAGCGCTAATCAACGCGAGGACTATCAACGATGAAAAAGCTCATGATCCTGGCGCTGTGCGCGGCGGTCGTTCCCGCCGCGTACGCCGCCGATAATTGTCAGCCCTGGGCGCAGGCCCAGGCCGAGTGGACGTGCGTGAAGGGCGGCGACGTCTCCGCCCAGCAACAGCCCGTCGTCCTGCGCTCCGCGCAGGAATGGGCGAAGTTCTGGAGCCGCCACACCGGCTCCGAGACGGCGCCCGCCGTCGACTTCGCCAAGGCGCAGATCCTCGCCTATGAGGGCTCCGAGGCCTCGTCGTTCAAGGCCGTGAGAGTCACGGACCTCGCCGCCGAGGGGGCCCGCGAGATCGTGACGCCCCGGCAGGCCCTCAAGTCCGCGGAAAGCCGCGTGGCCCAGGCTCTGAGCGGCGTGCGCGCCGCCGAGGCCAAGACCGACGACGTCGTCGCCTCGGCCAACGCCGAGCTGGCCTCGCTGACGGGCTTCGACGGCCGCGCCTCGCTGCGCGACGCCGTCGCCTCGCCGGCGTTGAGCGACCCGAAGGTCTTCAAGGTCGCCTGCACGCCCGGCGTGGACTGCCCGGCCGCTCCCCGGAGCGCTCCGTCTCAGTCCCGCCAGAGCTGCACTCCCGGCGTCGACTGCCCGGCTCCGTCGCGGCCGCAGCCGCGCTCGAGCTGCACTCCCGGCGTCGACTGCCCCGGCTCCTCGCAGCCGCCGAAGAACTGCACGCCCGGCGTGGACTGCCCGAGCAACGGCGGCACGCCCAGCATCCCGACGCCGGCCCCGGACAACTACCGGCCGCGCCCGTCGAGCCCGCCGTCCACGTTCCCGGACTGGAGCGGAGTGGACCGCTTCAACAACGGCCCCGACACGGCCAGCTTCTGGATGAGCCGCCGCGACGCCTTCGGCGATCCCATCGAGGATGAGGGCAGCTGGAACCACGAGGTGGCCCGCGGCGAGATCCACCGCGCCGGCAGCGAGAAAGGCACCCAGGGCACGCAGTTCCGCGTCACGCTGGCCAGCCAGGAGAGCCGCCGCGTCTATCGCCTCTATTGGCGCTACGTCGGCTACAACTGCAACCCGAACGACTCCTCGCGCTGCATGACCTGGAGCACGCAGCAGGCCTGGTTCTACGAGCGGACCGAGACCGGCCGCGCCAAGGCCATGAGCATCGAGGCCGAGATCGAGAACGACCAGCCGCTGCTGCCGTGGGAGACGGAGACGATCGTCCTCACCTACGACGGCTCGAACGTGGGCGTGGACGACTCCTACGCCGGCTTCCAGTACGCGGTCCGCGGACCGATCATCGACCAGCAGGCCGGCGTGGCCACGGTGGAGCTCACGCCCCGGGCTCGCCGCAAGCGCGCCCCGGAGTTCGACAAGGTCATCGTCCGCCTGCAGAACCAAGGCGGCCGGCTGATGATGGTCGTCGATGATCAGCGCGCTTCCTTCTACCAGGGCGAGCGCATGGAGATGGGCTACCAGGTGATGCGCAAGTGCGACGGCTGGTGGGAGTGCACGAAGAACTTCGGCGACATCAAGGTGGCCGAGGTCAGCGAGGACTCGCCGATCTCCTTCACCGTGCAGGCCGGCCAGCCGTTCACGCAGGCCGTCCAGACGAGCGGCTCGGGCCAGTACTACCTGAACTGGTTCTTCCGCCGCGCCGGCAGCCAGTACAGCAACGACAGCTGGAGCGGCTGGAAGGCGACGGATAAGGTCTCGTTCTGACCTAGACGCCGTTCAAAACGAAGGGCGCAGCGCCTCGCGCGCTGCGCCCTTCTTCTTTTACCGGTAGAGAGCGTCGGTCACGACCGCCGGGCACTCGCGCTGCGGCAGGTGCCCGCAGTCGGGGATGCCCTGGAAGAGGGCGCCCGGGATCGACGCGGCCAGCTTCTCGCCGACCGAGCGCGGGATGGCTCGGTCCGACAAGCCCCAGAGGACGAGCGTGGGGATCCTGATCTGCCGCGCGCGGGCGTCGAGGAGGTCCTCGGGCCGCAGCGCCGCCACCATGGCGCGCGTGGGCCGGGCCGCGATCGAGGCGACGACGGCGGGCCAGGCGCGCTCCGGGGCCGGCGGCATGATATGGTAGGCGCGGGCGCTGAAGTCCTTCAGTCCGGCCACGGTGGGGTTCTCGAGCAGGCGCGCCACGGCCACCTGCTCTTCGCGCGAGCCGTCCACGCCCACGGAGTTGAGCAGCAAGAGCCGCCGCACGCCTTGCGGCCACTTCAGCGCGGTCCACAGCGACACCCAGCCGCCCAGGCTGTTGCCGACCAGCGTCCACGAGGGGCAGCGCTCCCTGAGCGAGTCGGCCACGGTCTGCGCCATGGCCGGAACGGCATAGCCCGCGGGCGTTCCGGGCGGCGCCGAGCCTTCGCTGCCCGGCAGCTCCAGGGCGAGCAGCCGCGTGCCTTGCGGGGGCGGCGCCGCGCCTTCCTGGCCCCCCAGCAGCTTGTCCCAAGTCATCGCCGAGTCGCCCAGGCCGTGGATCAGGGCGACGCAAGAGCAGGGCTGCCCTGGCCGACAGAGGTCGCGCTCGTAGCCCGCCAGCGTCCCGACCCGCACCCGCTCCACGCCCGCATGCCGCAGCGCCCAGCGGCGCAGGGTCAGGTCCACCTGGAACGGCCACAGGTAGACGGCCGCCGCCGCCGCGGCGGCGCCGCAGACGCAGGCGAGCAGCGCCGTCAGAAGGACGCGCTTCACGGTCGAATGCTATCATCGAGGCCGTGAGTCCCGCAACCCGCCTGCCCGGCGTCGTCCAGCTGCTGCGGCTGCCCGAAACGGACTCCACCCAGACCGTCGCCCGCTTCCTGGCCGCCGAGGGCGCTCCGGCCGGCACCCTGGTCTGGGCCGACCGCCAGACCGCCGGCCGCGGGCGCCTGGAGCGCACCTGGGACTCGGCGGCCGGCGGCCTCTACTTCTCCCTGATCACGCGGCCCAGGCTCGACCCCGACTCGCTGGCCGAGCGCGGCTTGGAGACGGCCGCCGTCGTCGCCGACGCCCTGGCCCGCCTGACCGGCCTCGAGACGCGCGTCAAGAAGCCCAACGACGTGCTGGCCTTCAAGGGCGGGCGCGGCGGCAAGGTCAGCGGCATCCTCATCGAGGCCTCGGGCGGCGCGCGCGCGCTGGATTGGCTCGTCACCGGCATCGGCGTCAACGTCAACAATCGCGTCGCCCTGGCCACCGCGGCGTCGCTGAAGGGCCTGACCGGCAAGCGCTGGCCCGTGGACGCCGTCCTCCGCCGCATTCTTTCCGGGCTGAATTCGCTATAATAGGGGCATCCACTAGGAGCAGAAAAATGGGCGACACCTTTTTGACCCGGGCCGGCTACGAAAAACTGATCAAGGAGCTCGAGCCGCTCAAGAAGCAGAAGAACCAGCTTTCGCAGGACATCGCCGAGGCGCGCGAGAAGGGCGATCTCAAGGAGAACGCCGAGT
>CAZZGQ010000139.1:0-2243 GCA_964653765.1 uncultured Elusimicrobia bacterium
CCGGAGAAGCCGCGCGCCAGCTCGTTGGCGCGCAGGAACAGGATGGCGCGGCCCTCCGCCTCCGACAGCGGCTCGCCCACGCCGCAGGCGTGCGAGAGGACGAGGTTGCGCTGCAGCTGCTTGAGCTTGTCGGCGGGGATGCGCTTGGAGGCCAGCTCGCCGAAGCCGGTGTTCGCGCCGTACACCGCTCGGCCCGAAGCCGTCGCTTTGAGCAGGACGTTTCGGGCCGAGCCGACTCTCGTTCGCGCCTCGGACGTGAAGCGCACCGAACGGCGTCCCTCGGCGACCTCCTCGAGGTCGCTCAGCGTCGTTTCCCCGCCCAAGGAGTGGGCGGCGTCCTTCGCCGATTTAGAGCGCTTCAATGGCCACGGCGACGGCTTCTCCGCCGCCCAGGCAGATGCCGGCCACGCCGCGCTTGCCGCCGCGCTTCTTGAGCGCGTGGACGAGGGTGACGAGGATGCGCGCGCCGCTGGCGCCCAGCGGATGGCCCAGGGCCACGGCGCCGCCGTTCACGTTGACCTTCTCGGCGGGCAGCCCGGCGAGCTTCATGACGGCCAGGGAGACGACGGAGAAGGCCTCGTTGACCTCGTAGAGGTCGACGGAATCCTTGCTCCAGCCGGTCTTCTTGAGCAGCTTGTCGATGGCGCCGGCCGGCGCCGTCGTGAACCACTGCGGCTCCTGCGAGAACGTCGCCCAGTCGACGATGCGCGCCAGCGGCTTGTGCCCGCCGGCGGCCTTGGCGCCGGCCAGCACGAGCGCGGCGGCGCCGTCGTTGAGCTTGGAGGCGTTGGCGGCCGTGATCGTGCCGCCGGCCTTGAAGGCGGGCTTGAGCTTGGCCACCTTGTCGAGCTTGGCGCGGCCCGGCTCCTCGTCGTCCTTGATGCCGTCGACCTCCGCGATCTCGTCGGCGAAGGCGCCGCTCTTCTGCGCTTCCTGCGCGCGCTGGTAGGAGCGGATCGCGTACTCGTCCTGCTGCTCGCGGCTGATGGCGTGCTTCTCGGCGCACAGCTCGCCGCAGTCGCCCATGTGGACGCTGCTGTAGGGATCGATGAGGCCGTCGCGCAGGATCGCGTCCTGCATCGTCGCGTTGCCGTAGCGGTAGCCCGAGCGCGCCTTGTCCAGCATGAACGGCGCCTTCGTCATGGACTCCATGCCGCCGGCCAGCCCCAGGCCGACCTCGCCCAGCCGGATCGACTGGCCCACCATCATCACGGCCTTGAGGCCGGAGCCGCAGACCTTGTTGACCGTCGTCGCGCCCACGGTCGGCGGGACGCCCGCGAAGATCGCGGCCTGCCGGGCGGGCGCCTGGCCCACGCCGGCGGAGATCACGTTGCCCATGACGACCTCGCCCAGCTCCTCCGGCTTGACGGAAGCCTTCGTGAGGGCGGCCGAGATGGCCTTGGCGCCCAGCTGCGGCGCGGTATAGCTGCCCAGCGTGCCGCCGAGCGAGCCGATCGCCGTGCGGGCGGCGGAAAGGATGAGGACTTCTTCCATGAAACGCTCCTTAACTTAACTAAGGGCAGCCTTAACATTTAAGTTTTGGCGCAGCCAAAACTTAAATGTTAAGGCTGCCCTTAGTTAAGTTAAGCGTAGTATACAAATCTGGCGGCGAGGCCGCAGAGGACAGCGACGGCGCCGCCCAGGTAGAAGGACAGCCAGGAGAGGTCGACGTAGCGGCGGGAGCGGACGTGATGCATCACGGAGAGCCAGGCGAGGCTCAGCAGCGGCCAGGCGTGGCCGGGCACCAAAAACAGCAGGGCCAGGACCAGGCGCTCGAGCATCGCCATGTACTTCTCCTGCGTGTCCGGGAAGGTGCGATTATGGAGGTCCTTCTCGATGAAGTACACGAGCACGGTGCAGGCGTGCGTGGCGACGACGAACAGGCAGCCCAGCACGGGCCACATCTCCGGGATCAGCGTGACGGGACGGTCGTGGAGCCCCACGGGGATGACGGCGAAGATCACCGCGTAGTGGATGATCTGGTCCCAGAAGAAATAGAGCGTGTTGTCTGGCGTCTTGTACTTGAAGATCGTGAAGACGCGCCACTGGTCCTCGATAAAGTGGGCGACGAAGACGAGCAGGATGCAAGCCCAGCCCGGGACGCCCAGCGGGCCGAGCTTGATCCAGTTCTCCCGCAGGAAAGGCCAGGTGAGGATCAGGTAGAAGAGCGGGTGCATGGCGCAGTGTGCCAGCATGCCCCAGATGCTGCTGCGCTTCCAGCGGTTGATGAAGTTGGTCTGGAA
>CAZZGQ010000139.1:2343-4759 GCA_964653765.1 uncultured Elusimicrobia bacterium
TCCCAGTTCTCCTCGGGCGGGATGGCGGCGTAGTCGCGGGCGGCGCCGAGATACAGGTTGGACGGGCCGTCCTTCGGGAAGATCTTGACGACCTCTTGGAAAGCGAGAGCGGCGTCCTCGTAGCGGCGCTTGACGAAGTGGCCCAGGCCCTCGTTGTAGTGCATGAGCGCCTTGCTCCAGTCCGCGCTGAGCGCGCCCTTGCGGCCGAGCAGCTCGAACACGCGGATCGGCGTCTCCTTGCCGACGACGCGCACGCGGCCCAGCTCGCGCGCCTCCACGACGTCCTTCGCGCCCTCGTAGGTGGCCTCGCTGACCATGACGTCGGAGCCGAAGAACTTGTTGGCGCCCTCGAGGCGCGAGGCGAGGTTGACCTCGTCGCCGAGCACGGTGTACTGGAGCTTCTTCTCGCTGCCGGTCAGGCCCACCGTGACGAAGCCGGAGTTGATGCCGATGCGGATGGCCGGGGTTTCAGGCAAGCTGGACGCGGCGCCGTTCGCCGCATTCAGCTTCTTCATCATCTCCTGGCACTCGAGCGCGGCGAGACAGGCGCGGGCGCGGTGATCGGGGGCGGAGAGGATGGGCGCGTTCCAGAACGCCATGATGCAGTCGCCGATGTAGTTGCCGACGACAGCGCGCTCATCCAAGATGACCTGCGAGAGGGCGGAGAGATAGCGGTTCAGGAAGACGATAAGCGCCTCGGGCGGCATCTTCTCCGAGATCGTCGTGAAGTGGGCGATGTCGAGGAAGAGCATCGTCATCTCTTTCTTCTCGCCGCCGAGCTTGGCCTTCTCGGGGTTGCGCGCCAAGTCCTCGACGACCTCGGGGGCCACGAACTGGCCGAACAGGCCCTTGATGCGCTTCTTCTCGCGGCCCTCCGCGAGCACGCGGTTCACGGTCTGGGCGAGGAAGGCGATGACGAGCGCCGCCGAGGGCGCCACGAACTCGACGTAGAGGTTGTGGTAGAAGCCCCAGTAGCCGAAGGCCCACCAGCCGCCCAGCACGCCCGCCGTGACGAGGTAGCCGGTCATCGGCGCCGCGTCGTGCAGCAGCATCGGCAGCCAGATCATGGCGATGACGGCGAGCAGGAACCAGTACCGCGGCAGCGAATGGACGAAGTCGCGGTGCAGCATGTTGTCGATCGTGTTGAGGTGGAACTCGGGGCCCGGGCTCGCCGGCAGGAAGGGCGTGGGGTAGTGGTCGTAGTAGCCCAGGCTCGTCGAGCCGTCGATGGCCAGGGCGCCCTTCAGCGCGGCCTTCTGCTCCGCGCTCAGCGTGCCGTTGAGCAGGTCGAGCATCGAGATCTGCCGGTAGGCGGCCGTGATCTGGGCCATGGCGTCGACGTTCAGGGCGCTCTTGCCGCCCTTGCTCGCGGCGGCCAGCGGATGGCGCAGCCACTGCTGCGGGGCGCGGAAATTGAGGCCGAACTGGCGCGTGGGCGGCGTGCCCCAGCGGCGGCGGACTTCCTCGAGCGGCGTGTCGGTGAACGCGGCGTAGGCCACGGCGTCGACGGATGGGGCGGGCCAAGAGGCCCCGCGGCGCGGGTCCGTCACCGCCGGGTTGAAGAGCTGGGCGCGGCGGATGTGGCCGTCGGGGTCCTGCGCCGTGTCCACGTTCGGATAGCCCAGGTCGTAAGCCGTGTCCGCGATGGGCTTGATCGGCATGTTGGTGGAGAGCATATCCCCCACGCTCGTCTGCTTCATGTCGAAGTAGAACAGATGGATCGTCTTGCCGAAGCGCTTCGTGGCGGCGGCCAGTTTCTCGTCGACGCCGGGCTTGCGCTCCATGAACATGACGTCGAAGATCACGGTCTTGACGCCCAGCTTCTTGAGCTCGTCCAAGGCGCGGGCGTGCAGCTCGCGCGGCAGCGGAAAGCCGTACTTCTTGCCCGTGTCGTCGTCCATCGCCAGCAGGATCAGGCGCGGGTCGCCCCGGCGGATGGCGCCGCGGTGCGCGGCGTAGAGGTGGTCGTGCCAGTTGTTCTCGGCGGAGAAGAAGACCCCGCTCATCGGCAGCATCAGCAGGCTCGGCGCGTAGAGCACCAGGAAGACGATCGTGAAGACCCAGGAGAAGCGGACCGGGAACTTGCTGGGCGTCTCGGCTTCGGCGCTCACGGCGCCGCCGCGGCGGGCTTGGGAGCCGTCTTTTTCTTCTTCGCCTTGGGCTTGGCTTTCGTCCCCGTCGCGGTCGGCGTCGAGACGGCCGGCGCGGAGGCTTCCTTCACGCCCAGCCGCGCCTTGAGCTGGGCGCGGGCGAAATCGATGCAGCCCTTCGTGTTGACGTCCTTCTCGCTCTTGTAGGCTTCATTGAGGGCGGGCAGGCCCTTGTCGGCGTCGCCCACCAAGCCCACGACGTTGGCGGCCTGCTGGCGCACGGCGGTATCGGTGTCCTTGAGCGCGGCGTAGGCCGTCTCCGCCCC
>CAZZGQ010000139.1:4859-8130 GCA_964653765.1 uncultured Elusimicrobia bacterium
CCGTCTGCGCCTGCGCGGAAAGAGCCAACAACGCCGTCAAAGCGATGGCAAACATGCCTGCGGATTTTAACAGACCTACCGCCGGGCCGCAAGGACCGCCGCTGCTACAGGACCGCCGCTGCAGGCGACCTTTGAGCTAATCAGCCGCCGCGGGGATTCCCGCGGCGATAGCCGCCGAATGGAGACGCCGATCAAGAGTGGCGAGCGCAAGTCCTTGGCGTTCGGCCAGCTCCAAGTAAGCCGCGTCGTAGGCGCTTAGCCCGTGTTGTCGGGCCAGGGCGAAGTACCGCAAGGCTGCCGCCGCGCGTTCGGGGATATCCGTCCTCAAAGGCAATCTTTCGAATAACCCGATCGCTCGTGTCACGTCGGCCTCGGTTATCCTTCGCTTTCGCTCGGCGACCGTCAACGCGTTAGCGATCTCGTACCACCAAATAGCGGGAATCCACAAGACATCCCGGGCGCTGATCCTGTCCAAGAAACGATCAGCCTTCCCCTCGCCCTCGCCCCGACGCACCCATGCCAACGCGAACGACGCGTCAAGCACCACCTCCATCAGAAGCGCCGGCCTTCATCGATCAACTGACGAATCGAAACCCTCCCTTTGCCGCGGCGACGGATTTCGCGCAATCCCTTCGCTATTTCCTTGATATCCGTCTCCGGGCCCGACTCAACGGGGACCAGACGCGCCACCGCCTTCCCGCGTCGCCGAATCGTGAACGAATAGCCGCGCTCCGTCTCTCGCAAGAGCTCGGAAAGATGAGTCTTCGCGTCGAACGCGCTGATGTCCCTGGGCTTCATATAAACTAGTTTAAAAGACTAGTTTGTCTTGCGCAAGAACCGTGCGGTTGATTGCCGTCATAGGGCTGGCAGGCTGCGGGAGGCGCCGGAATATTCCCCGCGGGGCATGTTCTGGAACATGTTCCGAACCGGTCTTCTTTCGGGATCCGGCTGTTCGGGCAAACCTCTCAGGACGCAAGCCCACTCTCATTCCCGCGAGAGACAAACCCCTTTAATGGATGACGCCGATCTTGCGGATCGCCGTGGCGGAGCCGTTGCCGGACTTCACCTTGATGCGGGCGATGTAGCCGCCCTTTGAGACGAAGGCGCCGGAGCCGTTCTTGCCGTCCCACGTCACGAAGTTCGGGCCCTGCTTGCCGCCCTGCGTGCCCGGCTGGTAGTCGATGCTCTTCACGACGTAGCCCAGCAGGTCGTAGATCGTGATGTTGACGTTGGCGTCGCTGCCCAGCGTGTAGGTGATCGTCGTCTGGCCCTCGGGGCCGCCCTTGCGGGAGTCGAACGGGTTGGGGTAGTTGCTGACGCCCGTGATCACGGAGCTCGTCGCGCCCGTGGCCACGTTGTTGGACTCCAGCGACCACGGCGACATCACGCCGGCGCCGCTGATCGAGCGCACGCGGTAGGAGAAGAAGTCGCCCACCGGCCGGGGCGACTCGCCGGCGAAGTGCACGCTGTCGCCCACCGTATAGGTCGGATTGGTGGCGGGGATGATGTTGAGCGTACGCCAAACCACGACATCGGAGAGATTTTTGGCGGCGCCGCCGCGCTCCTGCACCTCGTAGGCGATGACGCCTGACGGGGGCTGCGTGCCCGCGTTCCAGCGGATCGGATACGTCGGAGTATTCGCTTGGAGGATCTGCGCGGTGCCGGGGATGCCGGGCGCCGTCGGATCCGGGCGGTAGACGAACATCGCGCGCGCCGGCGACACCGTGCCGTTGCCCTGGACGTAGCGGGCGAAGAGGATCGAGGCGGCGTCGGAGATCACCTCGCCGTTCAAGTGCTGGATGGTCACCGAGCCGTGCAGGCCGCGGCCGGTGCCCGGCGACGGGTCGCCCTGCTGGGCGATGACCTGCAGGGTCGTGCTGTTGACCTTCGCCACGCGCATGATCTCGCTGCCCACGTAGATGATGTTGGGCAGCCTCAGGTTGTTGGCGTTGTCGACGGTGAAGATCGTCGTGCTGGGCGTCAGCGCCTGCGTCAGATGGGCGATGTTGGGCAGCTGCAGCGACAGGCCGCCGAGGACGGCCGTCGTCAGCGCCTGGGAGCTGGCGGTCACGCCCGCCGAGCGCAGCCGCTGGAGGCTGGAGGTCTGGATCGTCACGCTGGACCAAGTCAGCACGCTGTCGTAGTACGGGCCGGCGGCCACCTGATAGAAGGCCTGCGGATCGCTCGTGCTGATGACGGGCAGCGTGGCCGCGAGGCGGTTGGTGCTGCCCGACCAAGCCGAGGGCACGAAGCCCTGGTCCGGCACGGGCGTCATCTTGGCCGTATTGCCCTGGTCGGTGATGTCGTTGCCGAGCAGGACCTGGAAGCCGCCGAAGCCGTTGGGCACGGCCAGGTCGACGATGCCGTCCTGGTTCAAGTCCATGTCCAGGATGCCCGTGCCCGTGATGTCGCGCGCCGGGATGCCGTCGCCAGTCAGAGAGATCTGGTCGGTCACCGTGCTGGCGCCGAAGGCGAAATTGTCCGGGATGCCGTCGCCGTTGATGTCGATGCCGGGCGAGGACGAGGGGCACTTCGTCGGCCACGGCATGGAGCCGTCCGGGCAGCGCCATTTCGTGGTGTCCGGGATCGGGTTGCCGCTGGCGTCGCGGCAGATGTTGTTGCGCGGGTTGTTGATGTCCCTGCCGTTGTTGCAGTTGACCGGGTCGAGGAACGCGTACGCCGGGAAGCCCGTGCCGATGCCAGACTTGACCAGGATGACCGGGATCGTGGCCGACGAGGCGCTGATCGACACCGACGGCACGGTCAGCGGGGCAATCGTGACGTTGCGCGAGGCGACCGGCGGCGTGTTGGCCGGATCGGCCGCGGCGGGCAGCGGACCGCCATTGGGCGCCAGCATGTCCGCGTACTGCGCCACCTCGATGCCCACCTGGTGGTTGAGCGTCGACTGGCTGGCGGCGTCCGTGAAGCCGATGTCGCCGGCGATGTACATCGTGACCGTCTGCGTGCCGACCGTGATGTACGGCAGGCCGTTGTTGCTGAGCTTGACGAGGCCCACGCCGCCCGTGAACGAGGAGCCCTGCGTGACGAAGCCGAGCTGGGTCTCGTTGCTGGGCGTGAAGACGAAGCTGCCGTTGTCGAGCCAGACGCTGAGCTTCGAGAGGTCGCCGTCGCCGCCGCCCGTCATCGTGGAGGTGCGCACCGTGCCCAGCTGCGTCAGGCGCAGGGAGGCGAGGTTCACGAAGTCGGCGTTGGTGTGCATCTGCAGCTCGAGCAGCGGGACGTTCTTCTGGCCCTGCGCGCCGCCCGTGGG
>CAZZGQ010000140.1:0-8048 GCA_964653765.1 uncultured Elusimicrobia bacterium
GCGTCGTCGCCTCCTCGGCCTACGTGACGATCAGCAGCGTCAACGTGCAGGACGCGGCCGGAAAGATCTGGACGGCGGGCTTGTCTCTGGCGAGCTGGAACACTGTCGCCTACTCGAGCGTGAGCGTGAGCAACGCCTACGGCTTCTACCTGCCGAGCAGCACGATGACGACCGTCTCCTACAGCACCGCGCAGACGGCGGGACTGGGCTTCGGCGCCGCGGCGCTCAACGGCGCATCGTCCAACACGTTCACCGTCTTCACGGCGAGCAATACGCAGGGCGACGGCATGGATATCTCGGGCGGGGGCTACAACTCCATCAGCAACAGCGTCCTCGTCAGCACGGGCAACGGCTATGTCGGCTATTACGTTTACAACAACAGCGTCTACAACAACGTCACCGGCAGCGTCATGGCCGACCTCAACGGCAACGGCGCGTACCTGAACGCCAACTACAACACGGTCAACCTGAGCACGGCGATCGGCGCCGTGGCCGGAACCCAGCAAATCTCGTCCTACATCGGCGGCTACAACGCCGCCTTCACTATTACCGGCTCCTCGAACGTCCTGAGCAACAGCTATGTCGCTTCTTCGGGCCACATCGGCCTCGATGTCGGACCCTCGAGCTACGACAATGCCTTCACCAACGACTCGATCTGGTATACGGGCAGCGGCGGTGGCAGCGTCGCCGCCTATCTTTCGTTCGGCTCCAGCTCCAACACCATCACGGGCAGCTTCATCGCCGTCACCGGCGGCGGAGAGCGGCCGCTCGTGATCTCCAAGGGCTCCAACTACAACACGGTCATCGGCAGCACGATCACCAGCCCCAGCGGCAACCCCGCGCTCAGCCTCGGAGATGCCAACGACATCACCTACGGCAGCGTCGGCAACGCTGTCCTCAACTCCTACGTGCAAGGCGGCGACGCCGTCGGCATCTTCTATTCCACCGGCAGCAGGATCGGCGGCAGCACCCTCGTCGCCACGGGCGGCGCCGCCAACCACGCCGTCTACCTCACGCTCGGCAGCGTCGCGCTCTCCCTGTCCTCGAGCACGATCCTCGCCTCGAACGGCTCGTACGGCGTCTTCATCGACGCCTACAGCTCGGGCACGATCACGCTCTCCAGCAACGTCATCTCCGGCTCGCCCTACGACGTCTCGGTCGCCACCCTGGCGGCGGGAAGCCAGCTCTGGATCACTTCCAACACCATCGTGGCCGGCCTCTCCGGATCGCAAAACACCTACGGCCTCTACCTGAACGGCCTGACCTCCGGCGCCACGATCCAGAACAACACGATAGCCTGGCGCGCCTCCGGCTCCGCTTCCGGACAGACGGCCTACGGCCTCTACGCCCAGAGCGCCTCCGGCCTCAAAATCGATCACAACCGCATCAACGAGCCCGGCATGCTCACGGCCGGCTCGTTTGCGGCTGCTGCCTTCAACGGTGTCGCGCAGACGAGCTTTAAGTTCAACGACGTCAACTCCACCGGCACGGCTTTCGCCAACGCCTATCTGCTCCAGCTCACTGTCTCAACGGTGTCGATCCGCGACAACATCTTCGTGAGCTCCTTCGTCGTGACCGGCTCCTCCGCGTCGCTGGCCGCTGACGCGACCTCCGGAATAAGCAGCGACTACAATGACTGGTTCAGCTCCAGCTCGGCCGCCGCCCTGCTGTGGGGGAACGCCGTCTACGCCGACGTTCATTCGATCGCCGCCAACCCGCTGTGGAGCAACCCCTCGTCCGGCATCGAGGACTTCCACCCTCGCTCCACGATCGGGCGCTATAATCCGAACACCGGCTCCTTCGTCGCCGATGCCGCCGACTCGCCCACCATCGACATGGGCGACCCGGCCGAGCCCTTCGTGCTTGAGCCCTCGCCCAACGGCGGCCTGGTCAATCTGGGGTCCTTCGGCGACACGGCCCAGGCCTCCGAGAGCGGCGGCGGCGCGATCGCCGGCTGCGTCGTCCAGAAGAACGTCGGCGCCGGCCAGCCGTTCGCCACGATCCAAGCGGCCGTCAACGCCCTGCCGGCGTCGCTGCCCGGCCAAGCCTGCGTCGTCATCAAGGATGGGGCCACCTACAACGAGCAGGTCACCGTCCAGAACTTCACGAACAACGGCTCCTCCATCACGATCATGGCCAACCCGGGCTCGGGCCTGACGCCCACCGTGGCGCCGAACGCCGCCACCTCGACGGGCGCGTTCGTGATAGCCAACGCTTCCGTCAACATCGTCGGCATCGACGTCGCGCCCGCCGCGAGCGTCCAGTACGGCGTCTACGCCTCCTCGGCTTACGTCACGCTCAGCAGCGTCAACGTGCGGGACGCCGCGGGCCGCATTTGGACGGCCGGCGTTCAAGTCTCGAGCTGGTCCGCGGTGTCCTACACCAGCGTCACCGTCAACGCGGCCAACGGCTTCCTGCTGGTCGGCAGCGCCATGACGACGATCGCCTACAGCTCCGCCACGGCGGCCTTGGATGCGTTCCGCTTCCTGGGCGCGTCCTCCAACACGGTCGCTTCCGGCTATTTCCTCAGCCAATCCGCGCAGGGAGGCTCGCTCGAGACCGGCTCCAACAATAACACGATCAGCCGCAGCACCCTCACCGCCTCCGGCGGCGGCTTGGGCCTGTGGCTGTTCCTGAGCAACTCCAACACGGTTTCCGGGTCGTACATAGGCAACGGCACCGTGCTCATCCAGAGCGCCGACCTCAACACGGTCAGCGACAGCACCATGACCCAGGTGCGCCTCAGCGGCGGCGGCAATCTCGTCACGCGCAGCCGGATCGAAGCGCCGGCCTCCTACGCTCTCTCCTTCGAGCCTCCCTACGACCCCAGCACGCTGCCCAACGCCGTCAACGTCAGCACGATCATCGCGCGCGGGAGTTCGTTCGCCGTGCAGTTCGTAGGCGCCTCTTCCTCCGCCTTGACGTCCAGCTACGTGCAAGGCTCGACGGCCGTCGTCGTATCGGGCTCGACAGGCACGATCATCGCTTCGAGCGTGCTCGTCGGAACTTCCATCACGGGAGACGCGCTTGTGCTCACGACGGGCAGCGTGAACCTCTCGATCTCGAGCTCGACCTTGGTCGCGGGCGCCCAAGGCGCCGCGGTGCGTCTGACCGGCTACGATTCGGGGATGATCCAGTTGTCGACCAACACGATCAGCGGCGGCCAATACGGAGTCCTCGTCACGACGCAGAACCCCAGCGCGGCGATCTACTTGACCTCGAACACGATCATCCCCAGCCTCAGCGCCGCCTTCAACAGCTACGGTCTTTGCTTCAACGGCTTGACGACGGGAGCGACGATCCAGAACAACGCCGTGGTCTGGCGCCAGGGCGGCTCCCAGGCCGGCTTCACGGCCTACGGCCTCTACGAGCAGTCGAGCTCGGGCGTGCGCTTCGAGCACAACCGCATCAATGAGCCCGGCCTGATCACGGCCGGCTCCTTCGTGGCGGCCGCCTTCACCGGGGCGGGCCAGGCGTCGTTCAAGTTCAACGACGTCAACTCGTCGGGGACGGCGCTGACCAATGCCTACTTGATCCAGGCGGTGAACGGATCGACGGTGACGATCAAGGACAACGTCTTCGTGAGCTCCTTCGTGGTGTCCGGGTCCTCCGCGTCGCTGGCCGCTGACGCTGCCTCCGGAATAAACAGCGACTTCAACGACTGGTTCAGCTCTAGCTCGGCGCCGGCGCTCTTCTGGGGCGGGGCCGCCTACAGCGACGCGCGCTCGATCTCCGCGAACCCGCTGTGGAACAACGTCTCGGCCGGGGTGGAGGACTTCCACCCGCGCTCCACCGCCGGCCGCTATAATCCGCTCACGCAGGCTTTCGTCCTGGACGGCGGCGATTCCCCGACCGTGGATGCCGGCGATCCGGCCGAGAGCTTCGCCTTGGAGCCGTCGCCCAACGGCGGACGCGTGAACCAAGGCTCCTTCGGCGGCACCCTCGAGGCCTCCAAATCCGCGGGCGTCCATCTGCCGCCGTCCTCGCCCTTCGTGGCCGCCGTCTGGGTCTCGAGCATCACGCTGGCCTCGGGGCCGGTGGCGAGCAGCGGCTATCAGGTGGACGCCTCCACGGCCTCGGACTTCAGCGGGCTGGTCTTCTCGTCCTCGACGTCGAATGCCGCGACCGCGCAGCTCGCCCCGCAGGGCTTGTGGTCCAACACGACCTACTACCTGCGCGTCGGCGCGCTCTACGCGGGCGCGCCTCTGTACTCGTCTCAGATCTCGACGGCCTCGACGCTGGCGCAGCCCGCTGCGGGGACCCAGGTCTACGGGGTGTGGCTGACCTCGATCACCGTGAACTGGATCCCAGCGCCCGCCAGCCCGCCGGCCGCCTCGAGCACGACGGCCGAAGGCTACGTCCTGGACGTCTCCACGCGGGCGGACTTCGCCACGCTCTGGGCGCCGTCGTCCTCCACCGCCAACATCGGCCTGTCCACGCTCACGATCGCCGGGCTGCGGCAGGCGACGACGTACTACTTCCGCGTCGGCACGCTCAACTGGGCCGGCAAGGCGGACTACTCGCTCGCCGTCTCCACCGTCCTGCCGACGAGGCTGCCGCCCTTGGCGCCCTTCGGCTTCACGACGGCCTACACCTCCGCCACGACGACCGTCCAGTGGCAGCCGGTGCAGGCCTTCAGCGACGGCACGGCGTTCGGCAGCCCCGCCAATCCGACGAGCATCGAGCTCGGCGGCTACCTGATCTACCGCGCCACCGCGCCCACGCAGGCGCCTTGGACCTTCATGGTCTCGGTGGGCACGGCCGCGCAGTCCTGGCAGGACGTCTCGAGCGGGCCGCAGTACTACTATCAGGTGCAGGCCTTCAACGGCAACGGCGCCTCCGTCGCACCGATGGTGGTCGAGCACGACGGCACGGTCGTCATCATAGGCTACGATAACGCCTCGACGTATTGGGTGCCGCCCTCGTATACGGGGGCACTCAACGGCCAGAGCGGCCAGCCGAGCACCGCCTACTCCGTGGCCAGCAGCAGCAACGCCAGCGAGGTCACGGGCGTCGTCCTGAAGTCGATCGTCTTCAACCCCCTGCGCGCCGGCTGGGTCTACGACCCGCAGATGCGCCTCAACGGCATGGGCACGCTTAAGATCCACTACGACGTCGGGGCGGGGGGCGGCGTCGTGCCGAGCTCGCTGGGCCCGGCCGCCTTCTCCACGTCCGCGGACTCGCTGAGCGTCTTCTGGCACAACGGCACCAAGTGGGTGCAGCTCTACGGCACGGTCGACACGGTCAACCAGCAGGTGATCGTGCAGGGGCCCTACTTCGGCCGCTTCGAGCTGCGCTCGGTGGAGCGGGTGGGGGCGTTCAATTTCGACACCTCGGGCGTGACCAACCGCATGCTCACGCCCAATGGCGACGGCAAGAACGACACCGTCGTCTTCCTCTTCGACAACCCGCGCAACTCCAACGTCACCGGCAAGATCTACGACGTCCGCGGCCGCCTGGTCGCCACGATGGGAGCCGGCCCGGTCTCCAACAGCCTGCAGTGGGACGGCAAGGCGGGAGGCATGGTCGTGCCCGGCGGCGTCTACATCTACCAGATCGAGGCCGAGGGGCAGAAGCGCAGCGGCACCGTCATCGTGATAAAGTGATCAGTGCTGTCTATTAGCATCCATTAGCATACGCTTAGATCTTTTACAGGTCGTTCCCGCCCGTCAGGTTTCGCAGCTCCGTAACATCCTCTTCGCAGAGGGCCCCTATACTCCGGGCGATGCGCCTTCCCTGGATATATGCGCTTCTGAGAGGCCTCCTGGTGGCCGCCGCGGCCGCCCCGCTGGGAGCGCCGCGCGTCCAGGGCTTCGCCCTGACCTCGGTGGACAACCGGGTCCTCACGCCCAACGGCGACGGCAAGAACGACGTCGTCGTCTTCCGCTTCAGCAATCCCGAGTTCTCCAACGTCACCGGCCAGATCTTCGACGTCCGCGGCCGGCACGTCGCCACGATGCAGCCGGGGCCCGTGGCGGACACGACCCTGCAATGGGACGGACGCGCGGGCACGCGTCTAGCGCCGACCGGCGTCTACATCTACGTGCTCTCCGGCGAGGGCCAGATCCTGCGCGGCACGGTGGTGGTGATCCGGTGACCGAAGGGAATGGTTGCAAAACCATGAGGCTCGTCCGTCTCGCCTCCCTCTTCGTCCTGATCCTGGCGAGCGCGGGCCGCGTCCAGGCCGCCTTCGAGGACCTCGGCGCCGGCGCCCGCGCTCCGGGCCTGGGCGAAGCCTTCACGCCGCTGGCCGACGACGTCTTCGCCATCCACTACAACCCGGCCGGCCTGGCGCAAGTCGAGCGCCCGCAATTCGCGGCCGCCTACAGCAAGCTCTTCACGGGCCTCAACGACGGCAGCGATCTCGGCCTGTCGCAGCTGGCCTACGCCCAGCCCTTCAAGTACGGCAGCGAGGGCACCTTGGGCGTGGGCTGGGATCGCTTCGCGTTGAGCAATCTCTACACCAACGACACTCTCCAGCTGGCCTACGGTCGCCCGCTCTATTCCTCCGAGTCGGGTCGCAAGCTCTACGGCGGCGTCACCCTCAAGTACCTCACGCAGTCCTTCGGCTCCGTGCCCGAGGCCTCCGCCTCGTGCAACGGCGTCGGCTGCAGCACGGCCAACGGCGCCGACCCCGTCCTCATGGGCAAGACGAGCAAGAGCGCGCCCGACGCCGATCTCGGCCTGCTCTACCGCCTGCCGCGGCGCTTCCAGGTCGGCCTGCTGGTCCAGCACATGATGCAGCCTAACGTGGGCTTCGCCGACGCCGACAAGCTCCAGCGCAACTACCACCTCGGCGTCTCCTACAAGAGCCTTTGGCTGAACCTGGTCAGCGAGGTGCAGCTCAACAAGGCGCCCGACGGCAGCACCGACAAGGACCTCATCCTCGGCGGCGAGCGCTATTTCCCGAGCCTGGACTACGGCCAGTTCGGCGTGCGCGGCTCGCTGGGCTTCGGCAGCCGCCAGTGGAAGCAGATCACGATGGGAGGCTCCTATCGCGTCAACAAGATCCAGTTCGACTACGCCTACCTGATGCCGATCGGCGACTTCAGCGCCGGCGGCACGCATCGCTTCGCCCTGACCTTCCACTTCGGAGCGCCCGCGCCCGACGAGGCGCTGACGCGGGAGCTGCTCGAGAAGGCCCGCGAGGTCAACGAGCGCAGGACGTCCGTGGCCGCCGCGGCGGCCGCGGCGGCGGCCGGCCCGACGCAGTACGGCTACGAGTTCGAGGACAACCTTCGGCCGCATTCGCTCGACGATCCGCATCTGGCCGAGCTCCGCGCGCTGATCCTCGAGGGCCGCTTCCGCCAGGCCCGCACGCGGCTGGATGAGATCACCAAGGACCAGCCGCGCGATCCCTCGATCGACAAGCTGGCCTCGCGCCTGGACGTCGCCGCCTACTACTATCCGGAGCTGATCTATCCCAAGGACCGCTGGGAGACCGCGCTCTCGTCGTCGATCATCACGTTCCTCTTCGGCCGCGACCACAGCGCGATCCTGCACGGCTCGTACGCCCTGTCCCTGAGCCCGGGGGACGCGCGCGTCGACCACTACCTGGAGAAGGTGGAGAAGGCCACGGCCCTGCGCGCCGACCGGCTTGCGCCCGACTCGCCGCGCGGCTACATCGACGAGCTGCTCTACCGCGTCGAGGCCGCCAACAACCGTGGCGACCTGCCGCGCGCCATCGAGATCCTCAAGGACGTCCTCGAGCTCGAGCCGCGCCAAGTCACGGCGCTCGAGCGCCTGGGCTCGGCCTACTATCTGCTGCGCCAGTACCCGCAGGCCTTGGACGCCTGGCAGCGCGCCGCCCCGCTCGAGACCAAGCCGGCGGAGCAGCAGTCGCTGCGCCAGTACATGGACCAGGCGCAGAAGCAGCGCGGCCAGGAGGCCCTGCCCGGCGGCGTGGCGCAGCCCGCGCCGCAGACGCAGGCTCAGCCCCAGCCCCAGCCGCGGCCTCGGCCGCAGGCCGCCCTGCCCACCGCGGCGCGCCCCAGCGCCGGCGATCCGCGCGACATCGCCGACCTCTACCAGAAGGGCGTCGAGTATTA
>CAZZGQ010000141.1:0-3970 GCA_964653765.1 uncultured Elusimicrobia bacterium
ACGACGTGAAGGGCCTGCGGCCCGGCCATGAGCTGCCTTGCTGCCTGCTGACGCCCAAGGGGATGCTGCAGGCGCTGTTCTGGGCCTACGAGCTGGAGGAGGGGCTTCTGCTCGTCTCGCCGCCGGAGTGCGCGGGAAATCTCGAGGCGGCGCTGCGCAAGGTGCTGCCCCTCTCGGAGAGCCGGCTGGAGGACGCGACGCCGCGCTGGTCCGTGTTCTGGACCGACGCGCCTGAGCCGCCGTCCGGCGCGGCCGGCGTCCTGCCGTTCTCGGCCTTCGGCAAGCCGGGCGCTCTTCTCCTCGCGCCGCCGTCGATGCCGCCCGCCGGACACCCGATGTCGGCGGCCGAGCTGGAGGCGCTGCGCGTCGAGCACGCCGTCCCGCGCTACGGCGTCGACGTCGACGCCAATACGATCCCGCTCGAAGCCGGCCTGGACTGGACCATCAGCTACACCAAAGGCTGCTACATGGGCCAGGAGACGATCTCGCGCATCCACCACATGGGTCACGTCAATCGCAAGCTGGTGCGGCTGCGCTTCGAGGGGGCGGCGCCGGCCGCTCCGGCTCCGGTCACGCGAGACGGCGCCGAAGTCGGCCGGCTGACGAGCGCGGCGGGCGCCTACGGCTTGGCGATGCTCCGGGCGAATGATTCCGCGCCTAGCGCATCCGTTTCCGTCGGAAGCAGCGCCAAGGCGCGGATCGCCTGAGTTATCCACAAGACTCTCAGCGCTGAGAGTCTTGTGGATGAGTCGAAAGACCTAAGATTTTCTTCCTTAACGGCCCTGGAGCGCGCCGCCCGCGAAGGCTATCGTAGACGCATGAGGCTTTTTGTGGCCGCCGCGCTTCTGGGCGTGGCTCTTCCGGCCCTGGCGGCCCCCACCGTCGAAGTCGCCGCCCCCGAAGGCGCCTACGGCCAAGCATTGGGCGCGGCCTTCGCCGAGCTCCCGCCGCAGCTCGGCAACGCCGCCATGACCTTCTTGAGCTCGACGCGTCAGGGCCCGGGCTCGTTCAAGTCGATCCTGGCCGGCGTGGACGTCTATGAAGCCGGCGTCGCGCCCTCCAAGTTCGAGGTGGAGCGGCTGGGCCGGGGCATCGACGTCAATCCTTTCGTCGCGGCGCAGAAGCTCAAGGAGATGGCGCAAGCCTTCGACCAGGTCCTGCCCCAGGCCCAGCGCGGCGCGCTGGCGCCGCTCGAGCGGGCGTACGGCTTGGCGCGAGCCAGGCTCACGGAGAGCCAGCTCTCCAAGATCGACGAGCTGGTCACGCGCGGCACGGAGTCTTGGCGGCTCTCGGACGACGAGCTGGTCGCCGTCCGGATCACGCTGCTCGAGCGCGCTCAAGAGGCGAGCCTGCAGCGCGCGACGCCTCGCGAGAAGCTGGCGCCGCGCGCCGCCGCGCCGGCGGCGCCCGCGCTCACGGACGCCGAGAAGGACCATGCCGACGCCCGCGCCTTGGCCGCTCATCTGCAGTACGTCATCGGCCGCCTGCGCGCCATCGTCTCCAACGAGGCGCACGACCGCCAGGCCCGCTTCGCGGAGATGGCGGCGGAGCTGGCCGCGCGGAACGAGCGCGTGGAGACCCGGCCCGGCATGTCGGACGGCGCGAAGAAGCTCGCGCGCGCCTTCTCCGAAGCCTTGCTGAAGTCTCTCGAGCCGCGCGACGACGCGACCACGGCCTACGGCGTCCGGGCGATGCAGCGGCTGGACGCGGTCAGCCAGGGAGTGTCCGCGGCCAAGACGACGGAGGATATCGCGCGCGTCGTCGGCGCCCAATCTTCCGCGCCCGCCGCCGCCGACGCGCGACGGCCGATACCGGCCTGGGCGCGCTTCTTGCAAGGCGCCTCGTGGGGTTTCGCCGCGCTGCTCTCCACGTTCGCGACCTTGTTCGTCTCCCTGCTCCCGGCGGTGGCCTCGAGCCTGGCGCTCGGCCCCTCCATCGTGATCGGCGTGTCGGTGGTGAGCCTCGCCCTCAACCTGCTCGCGGGACGCGGCGTCGTCGAGCCCGGTCCGCAGCTTCTGCGAGGCATGTGGTTCCTCTCTTTCGCCACGGTGGGGACGGCGGCGTACACGCTGGCCCAGGTCGGCCATCCGTGGGCCGCCATCCTGCTCGCGGGCGCGGGGGGCGCGGCGCATCTGCAGCTCGCGCCGACGCGGGCCCACGGCGCCTTGAGCTCCCAGGCCTTGGAGCGGTTGGCGCTGATCTCGGGCGTCCTGATCCAGGCCGTCGTCATCGCGCTCCTGACCAACCTCGTCTTCGGGCTGATCTACGGCGCGGTGATGCTCGCGATGGGCGCGCGAGCCCTGCAGCCTACGCCGAAGACGTGACGACCTGCCGCAGCAGCGGCATCGGCAGGGGGCCGTGCGCCAGCACGGCGTCGTGGAAGGCCCGAAGATCGAAGGCGGGGCCCAGGACCTTCTCGCGCTCGCGGCGCAGCGCTTCGATCTCGCGCTGGCCGATCTTGTAGGCCAGAGCCTGCCCCGGCCAGACGACGTAGCGGTCGACCTCGGCTTCGATCTGCAGGCGCGACATCGGCAGGCTCTCCAGCATGCAGGCGATCGCCCGCTCGCGGCTCCAGCCTTGAGCGTGCAGGCCGGTGTCGACGACGAGACGGCAGGCGCGGAAGGCCTGCTCCATGAGCATGCCCAGCCGAGAGAAGTCCTCCTCATAAACGCCCATCTCGTCCGCCAACCTTTCCGCGTAGAGCGCCCACCCTTCGATGTAGGCCGTGAAGGCGGCGCGGCGCTGGAATAGGGGAAGCGCGCGGTTCTCGGCGGCGAGAGCGATCTGCAGGTGATGGCCGGGGACCGTCTCGTGGGCGGTGAGCGCGGCCAGGACGAAGCGCTCGCGGTTCTCGGGCTCGAACGTGTTGATCTGGAAGATGCCGGGCCGAGAGAGATCGTCCGGCGGCGAATAGTATTGGCCGCTGGGCGCGGAACGCTCGCGGAAGGGCTCGACGGGCTTGACGACGCAAGGCGTCTTCGGCAAGCGGCCGAAATAGCGAGGCAGGCCCGCGTTCAGGCGCTCGACGAGCTGCGTCGATTCGCGGACCATCTGCTCCGGCGTGTCGAAATGAGCGCGCGGATCGCGCCGCACGGCGTCGAAGATCTCCGGCAGCGAGCCGCGATGGCCCAGGCGGCCGGCCACGGCCCGCATCTCCTCCTTGAGCGACTCCAGGTCCGAAACGCCGCCGCGGTGGATGTCGTCGGGCCGCAGGTCGAGCGTGGTGCGGAAGCGGATGCGCTCGCCGTAAGCCGCCTCGCCGCCGGGCAGGTGGCAGAGCCCGGGGCGGTCGTCGGGGCGGGCGCGGCGCCGATAGGTCTCCAGGTAGCGCAGGTAGCGCTCGTACGCGGGATTGACGCGCCGGCGCACGGCGTCCTCGATCAGCGGGCCCAGGCGCGGGCGCAGCCTGCCCGGCAGGCGGGCCGCCGCGTCCGCGAACGGCGTGCGCTCGGGCGGCAGCGCCAGCTGGGCGCGCAGCTGCTCGATCGTCCGGTCGACGGGCGAGGCCACGCCGGCGCGTCCGGCGGCCAGGCCTTCGTCGAGGTTGGCGATCTGCTCGTCGAAGAAGCGCGGGAACTCCTCCATGCGGCGCAACAGCCGCTGGGCGTCCAGCTCGTCGGCCATCGGCTGCGCCATCGCCACCAGCGAGGCGATGCGCGTCTGCGGCCCGTCCGTGCCGTCGACCTCGAACTCCCAATGGCGGTGCTCGAAGTGGGCGAGGTCCGCTTCCAGCTGATGGAGGAGGACCCGCCGCGTCAGGCGCTCCGCCGACGTCAGAGAGGACGCGTCGAGCGCCTGCGAGCGCGCCAAGAGCGCGGTGAGCGTCCGGCGGCTCTGGTCGCGCCCGCGCGCGCCGTGATCCTCGAGCTTGTCGTCGTAGCGCCCGTAGCCGGAGAGCGTCGCCCAGAGCGGCTTGGCGCGCATCTTGGCGTCCCAGAACTCGTCGCAGAGGCGCTTCAGTCTCACGCCG
>CAZZGQ010000141.1:4070-5536 GCA_964653765.1 uncultured Elusimicrobia bacterium
GCGAGCTTCAGGTGGCGCGACGAGCGCACGCGCGCCGCCTTCCGCTTGCTCTTGGCGCTTCGGCGAAGCCGGGCCATGTTCGCGCTGAAGCCGCCGCGCCAGCGTTCGTCCGCGGGCCGCAGCGGTGCGGAGTCGGGATCGGCTTCGTCGAGGCGCCGAAGGGAATTGCTGATCTTATTGAAGGGGATCTGCATACACGCTCCCGAGGGGCTAATCCCATTGTACCCGGTAAAATCGAGGGTCTGACCCCCGATTTTACCGGAGGGCTTTGAGCCAGAGGGAGGAGACGAGGCGCTCGCGCAGCGCGTCGCGCGCGACCCATTCCGCCGACGGCGGCAGCGAGGCCGGGGGCTCGGCGCGGCGCACGTCGACGGTGATGCGGTGGTGGGTGATCGCGTGGCGCACGGTCTTGAGGCGCTCTCCCGGGGCCGCGTCCAGGTGGCGCGCCTCGGGCAGCGACCAGTGGCCGCGCAGGAAGCGCTCGTCGTCGGCGCGCTTCCAGAGGAGCACGCGCCCGCCGCGCTCGATCCACAGGCAAGTCCACGAGAGGTCGACGGGCTCGCGGCGCGGCCCCGCCGAAGGGAGCCGGTCCTGGAGGCCGCGCTTCTTGGCGGCGCACCACCGGGCCACGGGACAGTCCCCGCAGCGCGGCGACTCGGGCAGGCACACGGTGGCGCCGAGCTCCATGAGCGCCTGGTTCCAGTCGCCGGGCCGCTCGCGGTCGACGAGCTCCTCGGCCTTGGCCCACAGCTTCTTCACCGTCTCGGTCTTCTTCACGTCGTCCTGAATCGCGAAGAGGCGCGAGAAGACGCGGATCACGTTGCCGTCGAGGACGGGGTGCGGCTTGCCGAAGGCGATGGAAAGGATCGCTCCCGCCGTATAGCGTCCGATGCCCGGCAGGTCCAGCACGGCCTCGAACGAGTCGGGGAAGCGGCCGCCGTGCTCGGAGACGATCCGCTGCGCCGCGCGGCGGAGGTTGCGGGCGCGAGAATAGTAGCCCAGGCCGGCCCAAGCATTGAGGACGTCTTCCTCCGCCGCGTCCGCGAGGGCTTTGATATCGGGGAAGCGGCGGAGGAAGCGTCCGAAATAGGGCGTCGCCGTTGCGACGGTAGTCTGCTGGAGCATGATCTCCGACACCCAGGTCCGATAAGCCGTGACCTCCTTGCGCCACGGCATATCGCGCTTTACCCGGTCGTACCAGGCTAGGAGGGCCCGCTTCACTCTTGGACGACGAGGTTGACCAGGACCTGGTCGACGCCCTCGAGGCGCTTGGCCACGCGCTCGATCTCGTAGCGGTTGTCCCAGGACGGGACGATGCCGGAGATCGTGACGATGCGCTGGTGCACGTCGAGCGTCACGTAGCGCAGGTCCAGATGGGAATCGGCGTGGAGCTGGTCCTCGAGGCGGGCCTTGATGCCGGGATCGGAGAGCTCGGCCTCGCTGAGCTGGTGGGGGAAGCAGCCCGA
>CAZZGQ010000141.1:5636-8046 GCA_964653765.1 uncultured Elusimicrobia bacterium
ACCGTCATGGCGCTGGCCTCGCCGGACGGCGTCATCGTCTGCGAGGAGGGCCGGCTCGACGGAGCGATCGCGATCAAGGCGCGCGGGAATCACGGGTTCGGGTACGACCCCGTGTTCGTCGTCGACGGGATGGGAAAGACGCTGGCCGAGCTTACCGGAGAGGAGAAGAACAAGATCTCCCATCGCGGCCGGGCGCTGCGGAGGATGCTGCCCCACATCAGACGACTGTTGGGCGTGGCGTTGCTGGGTTTCGCCGCCTTTGCCTTCTCGCCGGCTCAGTCGGCAAAGGCGGCGAGGACGGAGCCCGGCCAAGAGACGATCTGGGACGAGATCATGGCGGGGCAGGCCAGCCGCGAGCTGCGCATCGGCGCGCAGTATCTGGACGCCAAGGAATACGAGCTGGCGCTGCGCGAGCTGCAGCGCGCCGTCGCCGCCAATCCGAAGGACCCCAACGCCCAGATGATGCTCGGCGTCGCCTACTACTGGAACGGCGACGTGGACAAGTCCATCGACTGCTACCAAAAGAGCCTGGAGTTCGCCCCCGACGACGCGCAGCCGCACATGCTGCTCGGCATCTCGCTGGCGTACAAGGGGCAGACGCAAGGGGCCTACGAGCAGTTCCAGAAGTCGGCGCAGCTGGACGGCTCGCGCGCCGACATCCAGATGAACCTCGGCTCGATCGAGGACACCCTCGGCCGCACGCAGGACGCGCTGGGGCATTTCCGCAAGGCCGCGCAGCTCTCGCCCAAGGACCCGCTCTATCCATATCAGCTCGGCACCATGTACCGGCGCCTGGGCCGCGACCAAGAGGCCATCGACTCGCTCCACGACGCGCTCAAGGACATGCCCGACTTCGAGGACGCCCTGCTCGAGCTCGGGGCCGTCGAGGAGCGCTCGGGCGACGCGAAGGACGCGATGAGCCATTTCAAGAAGGCCGTCTCGCTCAAGCAGCGCGACGCCGTGGCGCGTCTGCGGCTGGGCCGGCTTTATCTCGCCAAGGACGACCGCGCGAAGGCGCGCGAGGTCTTCCTCGACGCCTTCCATCTCACCCCGGAGGAGGGCGGCCCCGGCCTGCAGCTGTCGGTCTCGTACGCGGGCGGCAAGCGCGACGTGCCCGGCCCCGCGGGGCCCGGCAAGGCGGCGCCCCAGCCCGACAAGCCCGCGGCCGATCCCAACGATCCTTTGTCGGTGTTCCAGCGCAACCTCGAGCGCGTGCCTCTCGACCAGAACGCGCTGATGCAGGTGGACGTGCTCTTCGTCCCGAAGCCGCAGCTCGTCAAGCGCGGGCCGGGCGAGGTCTCCACGCTCGGCAAGGCGCTGCAGCGGGAGATGGGCCAGAAGCCGCAGGTCAAGGCGGTGCGCCGCGAGTTCCACATCGACGCCGGCAACCCCGTGCAGCGGCAGCAGCAGATCGCCGAGGTGCTCTCCGAGCTGCGCAACGTCATGAAGGACGCGCCCGCCGGCTCCGACGTGCGCCTGGGCATGAACCTCAACTTCACCAAGCCCACGACCACCGCGGCCGTGGGCCGCGCCGACGGCGCCACCCAGCCCAAGGTGACCTACGAGCCTCGCCAGGTCGGCAACGACCTGGGCTTGTGGATCATCGGCACCGGCTGGATGAATCTCGTGGAAGAGGTGCTGCCGGAGCCCGGCGAGAAGCCCGACCATCCCGACGACGCCGATTGGTGGCTGGCGACGGGCCTGGGCTACGCCACCGTGGGCGACGGCCAGCGCGCCCTGGGCGCGTTCGAGCGGGCGACCGCGCTGGATCCGCGCAGCGACACGGCCTGGCTGGGCCGCGCCGTCGCCCTCGTGATGACCGGGGACGAGGCCTCGGCCGAGACCGCGCTGCGCAAGGCGCTGCAGGTCAACCCCAAGAACAAGCCGGCGAGCGAGGGCCTGAAATGGCTGATGCGCCCGTCCGCGGCGTCCGCCCAGCGATGAGAGACGCCGGCCTGATGCGCGAGTTCGTGCGTCGCGTGCACTTCGTGGGCATCGGCGGCGTGGGCATGAGCGGCATCGCCGAGGTGCTGCGCAACCTGGGCTACGAGGTCTCCGGCTCCGACGCCAAGGAGAGCGAGATCACGCGGCGCCTGCGCGAGGCCGGCGTGCGCGTCTTCATCGGGCACGCGGCCGCTCACGCGCGGGGGGCGCAGGCCGTGGTGGTCAGCTCCGCCGTGGCCTCCGACAACTCGGAGGTGGCGTGGGCGCGCAAGGCCGGCGTGCCCGTGGTGCTGCGGGCGCAGATGCTGGCCGAGCTCGGGCGCATGAAGAAGACCGTCACGGTGGCCGGCAGCCACGGCAAGACGACGACGACCTCCATGGTGTCGATGGCGCTGGCGCGCGCCGGCGCGCGGCCCACGATGATCATCGGCGGCCAGCTCAAGAACATCGGCGGCAACGCCAAGCT
>CAZZGQ010000142.1:0-3801 GCA_964653765.1 uncultured Elusimicrobia bacterium
CCGCGCCCGCGCCGGCACCGGCTCCCGCGCCCGCGCCGGCACCGGCTCCCGCGCCCGCTCCGGCGCCGGCCCCCGCTCCCGCGGCCGCCGCTCCGGCGATCATCGGCACGGCGGGAGAAGCGGGCCAAGTGATGGCGCAGCCGCCCTTCGGCGTGCGCCAGCGGCTCGATCCTCTGCTCACCTTCGACACGCTGCTCGTCGGCCCGTACAACCGCTTCGCGCACGCCGCGGCGACGTCGGTGGTGGGCGCGCCGGGGGCGATGTACAACCCGCTCTTCCTGTACGGCGCTCCCGGCGTAGGCAAGACTCACTTCATGCACGGCGTGGCCAAGGGCTTGGCTGGCTCTCTCGGAGAGAACGGGGTGCTGCTGACTTCCGGCATGAGGCTGTCCCAGGCCGTCACGGAGGCGCTCTCGACGGGCGGCTACGCCACTCTCAAGAAGATCGTGACCGAGGCCAAGGCGCTCGTCGTCGACGACGTCCATCTGATCGCCGTCACGGACGTGAACCGAGGCGCGCTGGGCGAGCTCTTCGGCCACTTCTTCTCGAACGGCCTGCAGGTCGTGCTGAGCTCGCTCTACCCCGCCCGCGCGCTGGGCGGCCTGGAGGAGGCGCTGAAGATCTCGCTGTCCAAGGGCTGGGCGGTGGACCTGAAGTCGCCGAGCCCGATGGTTCAGGTCGACATCCTGCAGGGCTGGCTCGACCGGCGCGGCTGCACGCTCAACAGCGACGACGCGCGCCTGCTCCACGAGCGCATCGGCACCAGCTTCGCCGAGTGCCAGCGCTGGATGCAGCGCCTGATCGCCATGGTCAAGATGAGCCAGAAGCGCGGCCAGGAGCAGAAGCCCGCGGAGCTGCTCAACCTGCTTTTCGATCCGGGCGTGACGGCGACCGATTTCCCGTCCGACGCGGAGCTGGCCCGCACGCGCGGCTTCCAGCCTCCTCCGGCGGGCGCGGACGCGCTGCCGCTGGCGCTGGTCGTGCCCAAGGGCGGCGAGGCGCTCGCCACCTGGGCGGCGGCGGGCTTCCACTCCGCGCAGAAGCAGTTCTCGATCCCCACGAGCTACCGCCACGTCCTCATGCAGGCCTACGACGCCTCGCAGCCGTTCGGCGTGCCGTTCCAGATCGCCGATGCCTGCCATCGCAACGGCGCGCGGGCCGTGCTCGTCGTCGGTCCGCCCAACGACACCCCTCTGGCGGCCAAGGTGGGCGAGTTCAGCCACGCCGTGATCCACGCCCTGGACAGCTTGGGCATCAACTGCGGCTGGGTGGGCTACCGCGCCACGATGGCGCCCTCGTCCTACCTGCGAGCCCATCTCGATCTGGCGGTGGAAAGGAGCTAGGGTGGCCCCGGTCTCGCCGTTGGCGGTGTCCGCGCTGCTGATCCTGGCGGGGACCGTCGTCGGCGTGGCCGTCTACTGGTTCGTGCAGTTCGAGCAGCTGCTGCCCCTGCGCCGCCGTCTCATCGACCTGCAGAGGCAGGCCAACCTCTGGTCGCGCGAGGTCCGCGCCATGCACGACGTGGCCGACACGGTGGCCGAGCGCTCGCTGCACGATCAGTCCACGCTCGGGGCGATCGTGACGATCGCCGCCCACGCCGTCGAGGCGGACATGGCGGCCTGCATGCTCCTCGACGACACGACCGGGGAGCTCGTGGCCCAGCCCGGCGCCTTCGGCTTGTCGGCGGATCAGCTCTACCGCGTCTCGCTCTCGGACGAGCACTCGTCGGTGGTGCGCGTCTTCAAGACCGGCAAGCCCTTCTGGAGCGGCGACGCGCAGCGCGACCCGCTCGTGCTCGCCCAGTACGCCAAGCTCTGGAAGGTGAACTCCCTGCTCTCGGTGCCGATCCGCCGCGAGGGCCGCTCGATCGGCGTGCTCAGGATGGGCAGCGTCAAGCGCGGCTTCTTCACGGCGGAGCATGCGGAGCTGCTCACGATCATCGCGGAAGAGGCGGCCGTCCTCGTCGAGACCGCGGTGCTCAATCGCCGGCTCGCGGAAACGGCGGAACAATTGAAGGTCCTCAATCGTATGAAAGATGAGTTCGTTTCGACCGTCAGCCACGAGTTCAAGACGCCGCTGACGACGATCAACGGATTCGTGTCTTTGATGATCGACGAGGAGGCGGGACCTTTGGCGGATCAGCAGCGCAAGTTCTTGAAGTCCATCCAGCTCGCGGCGCGTCGCATGACGGCGCTGGTCGGAGAGCTGCTGGACCTCTCGAAGCTCGAGGCCGGGACGTCGATGGAGCTGCAGCCGGTGGCGCTGGCGGAGCTCATCCGGGGCTCGCTCGATCGCCACGGCGCCCAGGCCGCCGACGGCAAGCGCGTCTTCGATTGCGTGCTCGAGGCCTCGCTGCCCGCGGTCCGCGGCGACGAGCGGTGGCTCTCCCTGGTGGTCGACAACCTGCTCTCGAACGCCCTCAAGTTCACGGCTCCGGGAGGGCGCATCCGGGTGGAGGCGCAGGACCGCGGCGAGCTGGTCGTGGTGAGCGTCGTCGACGACGGCATCGGCGTGCCGGAGGCCGAGCGGGAGCTGATCTTCGAGCGCTTCCACCGCGCCTCCAACAGCCGCGACGGTGCCGCGCCGGGGACCGGCCTGGGCCTGGCGATCGCGCGCGAGGTCGTGCGCCGGCACGGCGGCAAGATCTGGTGCGAGCCGGCGCAGCCGCGCGGGACGCGCTTCTCGTTCATGCTGCCGGTCACCCGCTCGCTGGCGGAGGCGCGCTGATGCGGCGCTGGGGGGCCGCGGCGGCGGCGGCGGCGGCCGTGCTGGCCGGCGCCGGCTGCGCCGCCCCGCGCTGGAGCGCGGGCGAGCGCAAGCAGGGCTACCAAGTGGAGGCGCGCGGCAAGACGCTGGACGAGGCGCGCCGCCAAGCCGTCTCCCGGTTCTTCGATCTCTTCCTGTCCACGGGCGTCCAAGCCGGCTCCGCCGAGGTTCTCGAGCGCGAGATCCTCTCCAAAGCGGGGAGCTTCATCCTCGAGGAGCGCAGCCGCGAGGAAGGCGGGGCCACGCGGCTCTCCGCGGCCGTGGCCTGGGCGCGGCTGGGACGCGCGTTGGACGCGCTGGGCCTTGCGCGCGGCGCGGCTCTCGCGACCCGGCCCAAGCTCGCCTTGCGGCTGAGCGAGGACGGCGGCCAGGCGGCGGCGGGCGCGGCGCTGCGGCGGCGTCTGGCGGCGCTGGGCTACACCTTCTCGGACTCCCAGGCCGCCGTGATCGTCACCGGCTCCTCACGGACCACAGTGCCGGAGGGCTCTTTGGACGGTTTCAGCAGCGCTCAAGTCACGCTGGACCTTCGAGCGAAGACGCCACGCGGCACGGAGCTGGCCTCCATCGAGCAGCCGGCCGGCGCCGTGGACGCGCGCGCCGAGGACGCCGCGGCCAAGGCGCTCGACAGCGCCGGCCTCCTCGCCGCCGACAAGCTCCACGCCGACCTCTCCTCGCAATTCCATCAGGCGACGGAATATACGGTGACGGTCCTGGAGCTGGGGGACCTCGACCGCGCCCGCCAGTTCATGGCGGCGCTGCGGGCCCTGCCTCCCGTGGTCGACGCGGCCCTGGACGCCGTCTCCGACAAGGATTTCCGGGTGCGGGTCTACGTGGACCGGCTGGCCATCGACGAGATGACGGCGCAGCTGCTCCATTTGCGCGCCTTCAACCTCCACGTGCGCGGCGTCGAGCCCGACTTTTCCGCCATCGAGCTCGCCAGCGGGGACTCCTACTGATGCTCTCGCGCGTCTATTCCGTGGGCGTGCGCGGCGTCGAGGGCTACCCCGTCCTCGTGGAGCTCGACCTCGCCAACGG
>CAZZGQ010000142.1:3901-6768 GCA_964653765.1 uncultured Elusimicrobia bacterium
CCGAGTGGGTCGGCAAATACTGTTTCGTGGGCGAGCTGGCTCTCGACGGGACGCTCAGGCCCGTGACCGGGGCGTTGTCGATGGCCGTGACGGCGAAGCAGCAAGGCTTCGAAGCGATCATCGTCCCGCTCGAGAATGCGGATGAAGCCTCCGCGGCCGGGATGGTCACGTACGCCAGCTCCAGTCTCAGAGAAGTGGTGGATTTCATAAACGGCGGTGAATTGACCACCGTTGATTCGTCGAGATCCTCGACTTCTTCGCAGCGCCGCTCGATCGAGGATCTCGCCGATGTGCGGGGCCAACCGACGGCGAAACGCGCGCTGGAGATCGCCGCCGCCGGGGGGCATAACCTTTTGTTTATCGGCCCTCCCGGCGCCGGCAAGTCGATGCTGGCCAAGCGCCTCCCGTCCCTGCTTCCGCCGATCACCCGCGGCGAGCAGCTCGAGCTCACCCGCATCTACGCCGCCGCCGGCGGCCGCGGACTCGTCGAGGAGCGCCCCTTCCGCGCCCCGCACCACATCGCCTCGGCCAGCGCCCTGATCGGTGGCGGACCGGCCTGCCGGCCCGGGGAGGCCTCCCTCGCTCACGCCGGCGTCCTGTTCTTGGACGAAGTGGCCGAGTTCGCCCGCCCGGCGCTCGAGGCTCTCCGCCAGCCGCTCGAGGACCAGAAGATCGTCGTCTCCCGCGCCAGGGAGTCGCTGGAGTACCCGGCGCGCTTCATGCTCGTCGCCGCCGCCAATCCCTGCCCCTGCGGCTGGCTCGGGCACAAGACTCGCGCCTGCGTCTGCACGCCCAAGGCCGTGGCCACGTATTTGGGCGGCCTCTCCGGCCCGCTTCTCGACCGCATCGATCTCCAGGTGCCGCTGCCGGCCCTCGACTTCAAGGAATGGGCGGGCGGCGGGGCCGACGCCGGCGCCGAGACCTCGGCGCAGGTGCGCCGCCGCGTGGAGGCCGCGCGGGCCGTGCAGCGCCGCCGCCTCGGACGCGACGATTTCGCCGTCAACGCCTACATCCCGTCGCCGGACCTGCGGCGGCACTGCCCGCTCGACGCTGGCGGCCTCGAGGCCCTCGAGGCCGCGGCGCGCATGGGGCTTTCCGCGCGGGGCCTCGATCGCGCCTTGCGCGTGGCGCGCACGATCGCCGACTTGGCCGGCAGCGCCGATATCCTGACGCCGCATCTCAAGGAGGCCATCTTGCTGCGCCGCTTGGAATCGATGAGCCGCGTAGGCTAGAATCCAAAATCCGATGACAAAAACCATCAAGGCGTTCGGCTTGGTCCTTCTCTTCGCCGCCGGCGCGGCCGCGGCCGCGACCACGCACACCGTCGTCAAGGGCGACCACCTCTGGGGCCTGGCCGGTCATTACTACAAGAACAACTACCGCTGGCAGGCGATCTACGCCGCCAACCAGGACAAGATCAAGGACCCGCACTGGATCTACCCGGGCCAGGTCTTCGCCATCCCGGACCTGCCCTCGCCCGAGGTCGGCGAGCTGCCGGCCGAGCCGCTGCCGGAGAGCGCGTCGGCGCCGGTTCAAACGGCCCCGGAGGAAGCCGCCGCCGCTCCCGAAGCCGCCCCGGCCGAGGCGCCGGCGCAGGCGAAGGAGGCCTCCGCCCCGCCGCAAGGCAGGACCGACGACTTATCCGTAAGACTGCCCGAAGGGCAGTCCGGTATGTATCCGTCCATGGTCCGCGTCAGCGAGGGCCGGGACTGGAAGGAGGACGGCCGCGTCACCGCCTTCGAGGGCCGCGAGATCCTCGCCGCTCCCGGCGACAGTGTCGTCGGCGTATTGAACGAGCCGGCGACAGCCGGCTCTCAGTTCGAGGTCTATCGCAAGGCCGCGCAGCAGGAGCTGGACCAGGACTCCAAGGCCAAGTACCTGCAGCGCGTCGGCCTCATCAAGGTCACCGAGAGCCTGGGCAAGAACCGTTATCGCTTCCTGATCGTCCAGTCGGCCGACCCCGTCGAGACGGGGGACCTGCTCAAGAAGAAGGCGTCATGAGGACCTTCCTGATCGTCATCTTGCTGCTGTATGCCGTGTATTACTACGGCAGCCGGCACTTCGAGTTTCACGAAACGCTGGCCTACGCCGAGCAGCACAAGGGCGCCGCGTGGTCGGGACCGGTCCAGTACTACGTCGGCATGGTCTATTACCAGCGCTCGGACTATCCGAAGGCGCAGGAAGCCTTCACGCAGATGCTGCAGGACCACCCGACCGATTATCACGCGCCCCGCGCCCTGGTGATGCTCGACGACGCGGCGGAATGGAACCACGACTTCCCGGCGGCCAGCGACGCCCTGCAGCGCTACATCGAGCAGTTCCCAAACGGCAAGGACATCCAGTTGGTCCGCGACCGCCTGGACATGCTGCGCTACAAGCACGGCAACGAGATCGGAGCCCCGGCGCCATGACGCCCTTTTCGCGCCTGGTCTCGGAGGGCTTGCGCCGCCGCGGGCTGACGCTGCGGCAGCTCTGCCGCGCGGCCTCGATGGACCCTTCGTTCTTCTCGAAGGTCCTGGCCGGCAAGCGTAGCCCGCCTTCCGAGGAGGGCGTGCTGCGCCGCATCGCCGCCGAGCTCGAGCTCGACGCGCCCGAGCTCATCGTCTCGGCCGGCCGCATCCCGTCCGAATGGGACCGCCTGTCCCAGGATCCGGAGCTCTTCCGGCGCGTGCACACCGTGGCGACCGGCGCCGCGCCTCGGCCGGCCGCGGCGCGCACGGCCGCCGTCCGCCCGGTCCAGACCAAGGCCGCCGAGCCCACCCGGCTGCCCGCCCCCGCGGCGCTGGCGGAGGAGCTGCTCTGAGCTCGCGCCTGGCGGCGCTGGCGCGGCTCAACGCCGTGCCGCTCTTCTCGCCGGACCGCCTGCG
>CAZZGQ010000142.1:6868-8032 GCA_964653765.1 uncultured Elusimicrobia bacterium
GGGCCTGCCGCCGCCGTCGTGGGCTCGCGCGGCCCCACGCCCTACGGCCGGCGCATGGCGCGGGTCTTCGGGGGCGACCTTGCGGCGCGCGGCGTCACCGTCGTCAGCGGGCTGGCCCGGGGCATCGACAGCGAGGCCCACGAAGGGGCGCTGTCTCGGCGCGGACGGACCTGGGCCGTGCTCGGCTCCGGCCTCGGCCGGGTCTATCCGCCGGAGAACGGCTCCCTGGCGCGTCGGATCGTGGAAGGCGGCGGCTGCCTCCTCAGCGAGCTGCCGCTGCACGCCAAGCCGGACCGGCTCAATTTCATCCGGCGCAACCGCCTCGTGGCCGGCCTCTGCTGGGCCGTGGTCGTGGTGGAGGGCCGCGAGCACTCCGGGTCGAAGGTGACGGCTCATGACGCCCTGGAGCAGCACAAGGAGGTCTTCGCCGTGCCGGGCCCGGCGGATTCGCCCCTCAGCCACTGCCCGCACGAGCTGCTGCGCGGCGGCGCCAAGCTGGCCTGCTCGGCCGAGGACGTCCTGGACACTCTAGAGGAAGGGGAGAAGCGCGTCTTGCACGCCGCCGCCCCGCGCCCGGCCGGGGCTATGCGCTCGCTTTCCTTAGAATATTCAAAAATCCTACAATTTATCGGCAGCGAGGCCGTCACGGTGGACGAGCTCGCCGCCGGCACGGGCTTCGACGTCCCGCGTCTGTCCAATATCCTGTTCGAGATGGAGCTGCAGGGGCTCGTCAGCCCTTTCCCCGGTCAACGGTATGCCAAAAAAGTCTGCTGAGAAGGCCGAAAAGGCCGAAAAACCCGAAAAGGCCCCCAAGAAGGCCGCAGCCCCCAAAAAGGCGGCCGTTTCTACCGTTTCTAAAAGAAGAGCGGCGGCAACGCCGCCGCCCGGCGCCGCCGCCAAGGGCAAGAAAGGCCCGTCCCTCGTCGTCGTCGAGTCGCCCGCCAAGGAGCGCACGATCTCGCGCTTCCTTAAAAACGATTTCATCGTCCGCAGCTCCTACGGCCACGTGCGCGATCTGCCCCTGCGCAAGATCGGCGTCGACGTCGAGGACGGCTTCAATCCGCAGTACGTCGTCTTGCCCCGCGCCAAGAAGATCCTGGCCGAGTTCAAGTCGCTGGTCTCGAAGTCGCCTTACGTCTACCTCGCCACCGACCATGACCGCGA
>CAZZGQ010000143.1:0-8023 GCA_964653765.1 uncultured Elusimicrobia bacterium
GTCCCGGCGCCGCCCGCCGCCGCAAGCGAGCCGCCGGCCGCGCCCGACGCCGGCGCCGCCGAGGCCGCCGCGGCCGATGGGGAGATCCTCGCCGTCCCGTCCGTCGAGCCTGTCCTCGATCCCGCCTGGGCCAAGGTGCTGCAGACCGTGACGGCGCCGCTCGGCGCGGCGGGAGCGCAGCTGCGCCGGCTCTACGCCGCGCAGATGCCCGACCCGTACCGCAAGGTCGTGCGCGCCACCGCCGGCTACGTGGCGCAGGCCTCCGACGTGGCGCGGATCGTGCGCGAGTATCTGGACGACACGCCCGTCGAGGACGCCAAGGGGCGCCTCGATTCCGCCGTGGACGGAGCGCTATCGGTCTGGGAGCCCGCTCTGGCGCGGCGCGGCATCCGCGTCTCGCGCGAGGTCAGCCGGGATCTGCCGGCCGTGCGCGCCAAGACCGAGACGCTGCGGCTGGTCGTCTATCAGCTCTTGCGCAACGCCTGGGAAGCCATGCCGCGCGGAGGCACGCTGACCGTGCGCGTCGTCCGCGACGCCGCCACCGGTGAAGCGCGGGCGTCGTTCTCCGATAGCGGCGCCGGCTTCAGCGCGCAGGCCCGCGACCGCGCCTTCGAGCCGTTCGTCTCGTCCAAGCCAGGCCACGTCGGCCTGGGCCTGGCGCTCAGCCGGCGCATCGCGCGGCGCGCGGGCGGCGAGCTGGCCCTCGAGGAGAAGGCCGGTCCCGGCGCGGCCCTGCTCCTGCGGCTGCCGCCCGCCGACGAGGCCCCGGCCGCTCCGCCCGCATGAAGCTGTTCGCGCGCTTCTTCACCATCCTCTTCCTCTTCGCCGTGGTCCCGATCCTGCTCGTCGGGACCTGGCTGCTCGGCAGCAACGAGGCGGCGCGCGGCAACGCGCGCGCCCTGCACGAGCAGCTGGTGCGCATGTCCGTCGACACCGTCGAGTCGATGGGCGCCGATCTCAACCGCTCGCTGGCGTTCGTGGCCGAGCTCGGCCGTTCCGGAGGGAAATACGCCGACCTCCAGGTCCTGCAGACCGCCGCCGCCGAGCACCCCTCGCTCGTGCTCCTCTCCGTGCTCGACAAGACCGGCATGGAGACCGTGCGCCTCGCCGACGAGAAACTATTCCCGCAGGAGACTTACGAGGACCGCTCGAAGGACGCGCTGGTCCTGCGCGCGAAGGAGAAAGGCCACGCCCAAGTAGGAAAGGTGCAGCTGATCGGCGCCACGCCCGTGCTCTTCATCGCCCATCCTCTGGCGGACGGCCGGTTGCTGTACGCCGGCTATTCCCTGAAGCGCCTCTGGGAGCGCCTGGACGGCCTCAAGGCCGGCGCCTCCGGACGCCTGCTGCTGCTCGACCAAGACGGCCGGCCGATGCGGCGCTTGGCCGAAGGCTTTCCCGTGCCGGGCTGGAACGGTCCCGGACGGCTCTCCGGCGACGCCGGCTGGCTGGACTCGTTGCAGACCAAGGCCGGCGCCATGACCGGCGCCTTCGCCGTCGTGCCCTCCTTCGGCTGGCGGGCCCTGAGCCTGCAGCCGCGGCGCGAGGCCCTGGCCCAACCCGAGGGCTTCGCCGTCAAAGCCGTGGGCCTCTTCGTCCTGCTCATCGTGGTCGTGGCCTTGGCGGCCTTCCGCATCACCGGCCAGGTGGCGCGACCGCTCGTCGAGCTGGCGGCGGCGGCCCATCGCGCCGCCGAGCACGACTTCAGCGGCAAGGTGCCCGAGATCGGGTGGGGAGAGCTCAACGAGCTCTCGCGCGCGTTCAACGCGATGATGCAGACCCTTCGCGCCTATCAGGCCTTTCAGATCGAGCGCATGATCTCGGAGAAGGCCAAGGTCGACGGCCTCGTGCAGAACATCCCCGACGCCATCCTGCTGGCCGGCTTCGACGGAGCCATCCTCTACATGAACCAGGTGGCGCGGGCGCTGCTCGGCGCCGGCCCCGACGACGGCAAGACCCAGCACCGCGTCGGCGAGCTGCTGCGCGAGCGCGGGCTGCGCGAAGCCGCGGTCTCGCTGATGCGCCGGACCGCTCGGCAGACGTCCGTCGACGTCGAGCTCAACGGCGCCGACGGCAACCGTCTCGGCATCTTCTCTTGCCGCGCCGCCGTCATCGGCGCCGAAGGCCGCGACATCGGCATCCTGATGCTGCTGCGCGACATCACGCACGAGAAAGAGCTCGACAAGATGAAGGAGGACTTCTTCCAGGCGATCGTGCACGACCTGCGCACGCCGCTGACGACCGTGGACGGCTACGCCAACTTCATGATGCGTCCCTCCAGCGGGGTCCCGGAAAAGGAGCGCAAATACCTCGACTTGATGGTCAAGTCCTGCCAAAGGCTGCGCGAGCTCGTGCGCGATATCCTGGACCTCGCCAAGCTCGAGTCCGGCACGGCCAACCTGGAGCTCTCGACGGGCCCGGCGGCCGGGATCCTCAACGAGCTCAAGGAGCTGTTCACGATCCAGGCCCAGAACCAGCAGGTGCAGCTCACCTTCGAATCGTCGGACCAACTGCTGACCTGCGATCACAAGCTGATCACGCGCGTGCTGATGAACCTCATCGGCAACGCGCTGAAGTTCGTCCCGAAGGACGGCCTGGGCAAGATCGCCGTCAGCGTCGCGCCCTGCGAGGGAGATCAGCTCGAGTTCGCCGTCCAGGACAACGGCCCCGGCATCCCGGCCGACAAGACCGCCCTCGTCTTCGAGAAGTTCAAGCAGCTCACCGCCGGCGTCAAGCAGGGCGGCTACGGCATCGGCCTCTCGATCTGCCAGCGCATCGTGCAGGCCCACGGCGGCCGCATCTGGGTCGAGTCCGACACCGGCAAAGGCTCCCGCTTCGTCTTCCGCTTGCCGAAGAGGGTCGCTGCGACGGCGTCGACTCTTTAGTTAACACAGGTGTCAGGCTCGCTTGTTAACTATTCGGGAACAATCCAGACCTCTCAAACGTACTAGGGAGGATGCCCCGAAAACCTCGCCTCGACTTCCCTGACACCACGCACCACCTCTTCAATCGCGGAAACGGCAAGCAGCCGATCTTCGTTGATGACGCTGATCGTCTCTTTTTCATCCGTCGGCTGGCTAAGCTGAAGGCCGAGTTGGACTTCCGCATCTTCGCTCTCTGCTTAATGGGGAATCACTTTCACCTCGCCATCCAGCGGGGGGTGGTCCCTATCAACAAGATCCTCCATCGACTGCTCACCGCGCATGCGCGGTTCTTCAACGACAAGTGGCAAAAGGTCGGGCACACGTTCCAGGGGCGCTACGGCAGCAGGCCCGTGAAAAACGACACTGATCTGATGGGGTTGATCCGGTACATCCACATGAACCCCGTCGAGGCCGGCCTCGCCGACCGGCCGGAATCCTGGCCATGGTCAGGTCACGAACAAATCCTGACTGGCGCCAAAGGGATCGTCGATGCCGACTTGGTGCGAGACCTATTCGGCAGAGTGGAGGGGTACCGCGCTTTCATGCGGCAGCCGCAACCCAAGCACGAGAAAACAACTCTGCAGGAGATCGCTGGGGCCGCCGTATCGGAAATTCGAGGGGACTCGACGACACGGGAGGCAGTCCGCCTCAGGACGGAGTTTATCGAGGCCGCGCTATCGTGCGGGTATCGACGGAGCGAAATCGCGGCTTATCTGGGAAGGACGCGCGCGGCGGTGACGATGTGCCTCAAGCGAATCTAGTTAACAATCGAGCCTGACACCCGTGTTAACTAGTCGTCCAAGCGGACCAGCTCGATCTCGATGCGGCGGTTGACGGCGCGGTTCTGGGGGGAGTCGTTGGGCTTGAGGGGCTTCCACTCGCCGTAGCCGATCGCGGAGAGGCGCGACGGGGGGACCCCTTCCTGCTGCAGGAACTTGAGCACGCTGAAGGCGCGCGCCGCGGACAGCTCCCAGTTGGAGTGGAAGGGCGAGCCGGGGGCCAGAGGCTGATCGTCGGTGTGCCCCTCGATCTGGACGGGGTTGGGGACCTTCTTCAGCGTCTCGGCCAGGCGCTTGAGATGCGGAAAGGCGGTGGGCTTGAGCTCGGCGCGGCCCGAGGCGAAGAGGACCGGGTCGCCGAAGATGATCTTCATCCGGTTCTCTTTGATGTCGAGCTTGGAGATCTCGTCCACCGCGTAGGCCGAGATGACGTTGCCGCCGTGCCGGCCGGCCGGAGCGGCGCCGAATTGGGCGGAGATGGCGTCGATCGCGTCCTGGAAGAGGCTGCTGCGCGAGGAGATGAACATCAGCAGGAAGAAGATGGCCACGCAGGTCATCAGGTTGCCGTAGACCGCGCCCCAGAGGCCGGACCAATGGCCGGATTCGATCGCCTGCTCGTCCGGATCGACCTTGATCACGCCGCCGCTCGCTGCGGCCGCAAGCCCGCCGCCGGCGCCGCCTGGGGCCGGGTGCGGCGCCGCACGTAGGCCGCCAAGTGCAGCTCGATGCGATAGAGCGGCCGGCCGCTGACGATGCCGACCACGCCTTCGAGCAGCACCTCGCGCACGAGCAATTCCGCGCGCAGATGGCTGACCAAGCGGCCGGAGAGAGGCGAGCAGACGAGCTGGGACATGCCCAGGGCCACGAAGTCCGAGGAAAGCGCCACGGCCATCGCCGGGCCCATGCGCATGGGATCGGCCACGGCGGCCACCACGCGCACCATGCCGAGCAGCGTGCCCATCAGCCCGAGGATGGGGGCGGCCGTCGCCATGCTTTGGAAGACCTCGGCCTCCTGGAGCCGCTCGCGGCGGAGCTGGACCAGCTCGGCCTCCATCACGCGCCGCGTCTCCGCGGACTCGCCCGAGGAGACCGCCGCCGCCAGAGCCCGCTTGAGGAATCCGTCGGCGAAGCCCTCGCCTTCTCCGGAAAGGGCCAGCAGGCCGCCCTCGGCCTGCGCCTTGCGCGCCAAGCGCGCGATCTCGGCCATCGCCTCCTCGAGAGAGGTCGAGCGGTCGGGCGCCATCAGCCGCGCGGCGCGGCCCAGAGCGGCGGCCAGGGCGGCAAGGCCGTTTTGGATGATGACCACGGCCAAGCAGCCGCCGACGACGAGCAGCAGAGCCGCCGGCGTCAGCAGGTTCATCGCCCCGGGCGTCTCCGAGATCGCCCAGGCGACCAAGCTCGCCGCCAGCCCCAAGCCCAGCCAGATCGAGATCATGACGCGCGCAGCATATAGCCTATCCGGATCACCGTCTCAAGCCTCGCTCCGATCGCGCCGAGCTTGCGGCGCAGCGACTCCACGTGCTTGTCCACCGTCCGCGTGTTGAGCTCGCCCGGCGTATTCCAGACCATCTCGAGGATCAGGCTGCGGGTCAGCACGCGGTTGGGCTGGCGCAGGAAATAGACGAGGAGCTTGAACTCCAGGTTCGTGAGGTCCACCGGCGCGCCGTCGAGCGTCACGGAGCGCTCCTCCATGCGGACCGTCAGCGGCCCCAAGCGCAGGGTCTCGCCCGCGGCTTGGGGGGGCTGCGCGCGGCGCCGGAGCAGGGCTTCGAGACGGACGGTCAGCAGCTCGAAATCGACCGGCTTGGCCAAGTACTCATCGGCGCCGGACTCGAAGGCGTGGACGGCGTCGGCGCTCGTGCGGTCATGCGCGGACACGGCCACGACGACGAGGTGCTTGGTCTGCTCGTTGGCGCGCAGCACTCTCAGGACCTCGCGCCCGTGCATGCCGGGAAGCTGCATGTCGAGGATCAGGACGTCGGGCAGGCCTTTGAGCAGCGAATCGAAGAGACGCCCGGGGGTCGGGTGCAGGACCACCTGGTAGCCGGAGTGCTTGAGCATCTTCACCATGAGCTCGCCGTACTCGTCGTCGTCCTCCACCACGGCGATGCGCGCCAAGACTCTACCGCTCCGCGTTCAGCGCCGCCGCGACCCGCTCCAGGAGATCGTCCACCTGGAACGGCTTGATCACATAATCGGTGGCTCCGGAGTTGAGCCCTTCGGCGACGGGCGCGACCTCGGAGCGGACGGTGCAGATCAGGATGGGAGTGTCGGCGCGCGGCCCTTCGGCCCGGATCTTGCGGCAGATGTCGAAGCCGGACATGTCGGGCAGATGGACGTCCAGGAGCACGACGTCGGGAGCCAGCTCGGCATAGCGCTTGAGGCCGTCCTCGCCGCAGGGGGCCGTTTGCACCTCATAGCCGTGCTCCTGAAGGACGCGGCCGATGATCTCGCGGAAGTCGGGCTCGTCCTCGACGATGAGGACCAGAGGCTTGGAGGCCGGAAGGTTCGCCATCGGGCGATAGTGTAGGGGGGGCCCCCTGGGCTGTCAATGGCCGCGCTGTTGCGCGTCGGCAGAGCGGGCGGAGCGGGGGGTCAGCAGCGCCTGGAGGGCGCATTCGAGCAGGCCCAGGTCGATCGGCTTCTCGAGGAACCGGATCTCGGGGCGGCCCTTGAAGCGGCCCATCTGATCGATCGTCGACAGGCCCGAAAGGACCAGGACGGGCACCTGAGGCGGAAGGAGGGCCGCCGCCGCGGGCCCGCCGCCGCCCGGGAACTCGATGTCGAGGATCGCCAGGTCGGGGAGGCGGCCCGAGAGCAGGAAGCGGAAGGATTGCATGTCCTTGGCCGCGGCCACGGTGTGGCCCGAAGCCTCCAGGACGTCCTTGAGGAACTGGATGAGGGCGCTGTCGTCATCGCAGAGATAGATCGAAGCCATTCGGTGCCCCAGTATACGGGGACGACCGTGGAAGTCAATAGCGCCTCCGGGTAAAAAGGCGGTTAACGCGCCCGGCGGAGGGAAACGGCGACTTCGCGGGTGCGGGGCATGACGGCCGGACGTTTGCGGGCTATCACGGAGACGGCGCGCGCCAGGGGGGCCGCCTTCAACGCGGCGGCGGCGGCCTGCTCGGCCAGCGTCTCCAGGAGCTGGCGCTCCCCGGCCTCGACGGCCGCGCGCACGGCCTTTTCGACGGCCCAGTAATCGGCCGTGAGCCTGAAGTCGTCGGCGCGGGCGGCGGGAGCGACGTCCAGCTCCAAGCCGACGTCGACGAGGACCTTTTGGCGCCGCCGGCGCTCGGCCGCCGGCACGCCGACCCGGCAGCGGCATTCTATTCCATAGAGCCAGACGCAATCGGACATCGCAGGGCCTTAAATAATATAATCGGCCTGATTATGGCTCATTCCAAGAAGGTTGTCATCATCGGCTCGGGGGCGGCGGCGTACACGGCGGCCATCTACACGGCGCGCGCGAACCTGGAGCCGCTTCTCTTCGGCGGCGTCGCCATGGGCGGCCAGCTCATGATCACGTCCGACGTGGAGAACTTCCCGGGGTTTCCGGAGCCCGTCATGGGCCCGGAGCTCATGGAGCGCATGCGCAAGCAGTGCGAGCGCCTCAACGTCCAGATCATCCCGGAGCTGGTGGCGAAGGTGGACTTCTCCAAGAGGCCGTTCCTCGTCGAGACGACCGAGGGCGTCCAGGCCCAGGCGGAGACCGTCATCGTCGCCACGGGCGCCAACGCCAAGTGGCTGGGCATCCCCTCGGAGAAGCGGCTGATGGGCCACGGCGTCTCGGCCTGCGCCACCTGCGACGGCTTCTTCTTCAAGGGCAAGGAGGTCGTGGTCGTCGGCGGCGGCGACACGGCCATGGAAGAGGGGACTTTCCTCACCAAGTTCGCCTCCAAGGTGACGATCGTCCACCGCCGCGACGCGCTGCGCGCCTCGAAGATCATGCAGGACCGCGCGCTCAACAATCCCAAGGTCTCCTTCGTCTGGGACACGGCCATCGACGAGGTCCTCGGCAACGGGCACGTCGAAGGCGTGCGCCTCAAGAACCTCAAGACCGGCCAGACCAGCGAGATGAAGTGCCACGGCGTCTTCGTGGCGATCGGCCACGCGCCGACCACGGGCTTCCTCGGCGGGCAGCTCAAGCTCGACGACAACGGCTATATCGCCACCGACGGCCGCACCCGCACCTCCGTGCCGGGCGTCTTCGCCGCGGGCGACGTCATGGACTCGCGCTATCGCCAGGCCATCACGGCCGCCGGCGCGGGCTGCATGGCCGCCCTCGAGGCCGAGCGCTTCCTGGCGGGGCATGAGTAAGAC
>CAZZGQ010000144.1:0-7941 GCA_964653765.1 uncultured Elusimicrobia bacterium
ACGACGGCACCTCGCTCGACCGCGGCAACAACCTGAACTGGAACTTCCTGCCGTACCTCGTCGTCCTCCCGGCGCCGCAGACCTGGAACGAGGGCGTGGGTCCGTCCGGCGTGCCCAGCGCCACGGCCGGCTCCGAGAACGTGACGATCCGCGCCGTTTCGGCGGCTTCCAACACGGTCGTCGCGGCCGGCTTCCCGGTGACGCTGACCAGCGACGACCCCAACGAGCCGGCCATCGCGCCGGTGAGCCTCTCGGCCGGCGTGGGCTCCGTCACTCTGCAGGTCCGCACGGCCCGCACGGATCTTCTTCAGGCGACGGCGGCCAGCACCTCCGCCTTCGCCGGCGCCGCCTACAAGGCCTCGGTGTCGGTCTCGCCCGGGCCGTTCACGCGCCTGCGCCTGTCGCTCCCCGGCCAGACGTTCGCCCCGGGCACGGCCGGCGGCCTCTCGGGCGCGCCTAACAGCGAGATCGCCGGCGTCCCGTTCAATGTGGGAGTGCAGTCGGTGGACCTCTGGAATAACGTCGTGGCGACCGGCGCCGACCAAGTCTCTCTGACGACCGCTACGGCCAACCTGCCGCAGACGGAGACCCTGGTGGCGGGCGCGACGAACTTCTCCAACGTCGTCTTCAGCACCACCGGCGCGGCGCGGACGCTCACGGTCAGCGACGTCACCAACGGCGGCATCCCATCGACGACGAGCCTCTCGTTCGCCGTACTGGCGCCCACGTCCTCGTCTCCCACCGTCTCGATCGGCATCGCCAACAACTCCATCCAGACGACGCTCGGCGGCGCGCTCGCGGGCACGGCTACCGACGGCAGCGGCGTCACGCAGGTCCGCGTGGCCCTCAAGCGCCTCTCGACGGGGCAGTTCTTCACTTGGTCGAACCAGACGTTCAGCTCTCCGGGCAGCTCCTACACCGTCGCCGGACTGTCGCCGCCGAACGGCGTCGCCACGTCCTGGTCCATCCCGTTCGCCGACGCGCTCCTGCCGGGCGACACGTACTACGCCATCGCCATCGCCTCCAACGTCATCGGCGCCTACTCGATCGCCGAGACGACGTTCGTCTTCCGCGCCAACGGCCTGGCGGCCGGCTCGACGGGCGACGGCCAAGGCAGCGCGGTCGCGATTCCCGGCGCCGGCACCCAGGCCTGCCAAGTCCAGGTGGCCACGATCACCTTCACGGCCGGGCCGGCGGGCGTGCAGAATACGGGCGCGATCGCGCTGCACATCCCCGACAGCTGGCAGCAGCCCACCGGCGAAGACGTTCCCAACAACCCGCCGCTGAACGGCGGCTTCATCCACGTCGTCTCCACGACGTCGTACGCGCTCTCCTTCAACCCGCAGACGTACGCCGGCGCCACGCTCGGCAACAACTGGATCGTCTTCACGCCCGGCGCGAACGTCTCTCCCGGCCAGCCCATCCAGTTCGTCTATAAGGGCTTCACGGGCACGGGCCCGTCGTCGATCGGCACGCAGGTGTTCTCGTTCCTGGTCCAAGGGGCGGGGGCCGGCAACCTCAAGCCGCTCGCCCTGCAGCCCTCGTTCAACCTGCTGCCCGGCCCGGCGACCCAGCTGCAGTTCAACCCCAATCTCCCGCTGACCGTCGGCCCGCTGCAGACCTCGCCGACGATGCAGCTGCTCGTGACCGACAACTGCGGCAACTCCACCAACACCGCCACGGCGCAGTCGATCTCGCTGATGGCGGGGCAGTTCAACCAGCCCGACGCCACGGCGCTCTTCTACTCCTCGAGCGGAGTGCTGCTCGGCGGCTCCGGCGCGCCGCTGCTGATCCCCGGCAACCGCTCCGCCTCGTCGGGCTTCTACTTCGTGACCAACGCCCCGGCCGGCTTCGAGAACGTCATCGCCACCGGCATCCTGGGGACGTTCAACGCCTTCGCCAACCGCTTCGTCACGATCCTGGGCAGCTCCGTCAGCCTGACCAACGTCTCCATCGACACGGGCACGCCGAGCCCGGGCAACAAGACGGCGACGATGAGCGGCACGTCCTTCCAGGGCGCGGCCGTGGTGAACTTCGGCATGTCGAACACCAACCTCAACTGGGAGGTCATCATCTCCACCAGCCAGGCCGACTTCTACCCCGAGGTGGTCCATCGCTTCGGCTTCGGAGATCCCGGCCGCACGGTGACGTGGAACGGCGTCAACGAGCGCGTGTATCCGAACCGCTACCTGCCCTCCGGCGGCCCCTACTACATCAAGGTCCGCGCCGCGGGCGGCGTGGCCGAGGACGACTCGCTGCAGGCGTTCATCGCCCCGACGGCCTCGATCTACGGCACGCTGAACTCTCCCGGCGCGTACGTGCAGGCGAACGGCCCCAACGCGAACTACGCCAACTTCGCCGTGGTCAGTTCGACGGGCTACTTCCAGATCTTCGGCCTGCAGAGCGGCGTGCGCTACAACGTCGTCGCCACCACCGGCGTGGTCAACCAGGGCCAGCTGATGACGCTGACGACGAGCACCAACAACGTCACGGCCGCCATCGGCGGCACCAACGTCGGCGCGCTGTCGTTCCCGACGCCGTCCTTCCTGCGCGTGCGCGTCCAGATCCCCAGCGCCTCGCCGGTGGAGTTCTGGGGCGGCCTCAACGTCCACACGCAGGATTTCGCGCAGAGCTTCTTCGGCACGCTGCACTACCCGCAGGGCGCGGACAAGTCCGACGACGGCTCCCAGAGCTTCGGCGCCTCCGCCAGCACGTGGACGGTGCTGGGCGTGGTGCCGGGCACCTACAACCTCGAGCTCAACCTGCCGCAGGTCGGCATCTCCTCGACGGTCCAGAACGTCACGATCACCGCGGGCGGCACGACCGACGTCGCCGTCTCGCTGCCGCGCAAGGCGAACCTCTACGGCTGGGCGGCCCTGCCCGCGCAGCCTCAGAACGGCTCCTACATCTCGGTGCAGGCGCTGAAGGCGGGGGACTCCCGCCCGTCGATCTACGGCGGCGCCAGCATCCCGTCCGCCGGCCAAGGCGTGGCCCAGACCAGCGCCACTTACGGGCTCTACGGCCTCGATCCCGGCAGCTGGACGATCACGGCGCGGGCCTTCGGCTTCGGCTCGGTTTCGAGCAACGTGTACATCTCGAGCTCGGCCGACATCGGCAATCCCGTCACCGGCGGCTTCGACCTCTTCGTCAGCTCGGGCGGGGCGCTCAACGGCGTCATCAAACTGATCGGCGACAGCTCGCAGCTCGCGGCGCTCAACAACTCCCAGTCCGGCGTCTCGCTCTTCATCAACGCCTACAACCCCCAGACCTACAGCAACGGCGGCACGCAGGTCACGCTCTCCACCAGCTCGACGTTCTCGTCGAGCACCTTCTCGATCACGGGCCTCGACAACGGCGTTTACTTCGTCAACGCCTTCTTGGACGGCGCCGCGCCCGTGCAGCTGACGACGAGTGTCGTCGCCGGCGCGGGCTATTCCACGCTCAACATGCAAGTGAACAGCTCGCGCGTGGCGCTGACGATCTCCCTGCCCGGACCCTCCCAGCCTCAGTCCGAGTACCACAACGTGTCCCTGTTCCAGTCGGGCCAGGGCGGCCCGCAGGCCATCCAGGACATCACGACGGTGGGCACGCTGCAGTACTACGCGTCGAGCGCCACGTGGCTCTCCCCGGCCCTCGGCGCCGGCTACTACTCTTACAGCGCTTATTACAACCGCACCGGCATGTTCAAGGCGCTGAGCGTGGCGCTGACCAACAACACGACGGCGGCGGCCCTCGTCGATCTCTCCGGCTCCACGTTCAGCATCCAGGGCAGCGTCCTGCTCTCGGCCAACGTCGACATGGGCCAGGGGGCGAATGCGGTCAGCGTCAGCTCCGTCGCGGGCGTGCTGGCCAACAGCGCCGCCGGGAGCTACTGCTTGATGGGCTCGATCCCGGCGATCTCGACGCCCGCCTTCCACCTGGAGCTGCTGCCCATCTCGTCCAACGGAGGCGGGTTCCTCGGCGGGCCCCTCGTGAACGCCCAGGCCAACTGCGCCAATCCGACGATCCCCACCAACGTCGGCGGCAACTCGCCCAACCCGCTGCTCGCCTACGTCGCCAACATCAGCACGACCGGCGCCTTCTCCTTCCCGGGCGTCGCTCCCGGCACCTACCTGCTGCGCGTGCCGACGAGCGTCGACGGCTTCGGCAACGACAACCTGCCGCCGGTGCGCCAGGTGCTCACGGTCAGCAGCAACACCACGGGCGTGACGTTCTCGCTCGGCAACGGCGTGACGGTCTCGGGCAACCTGCTAATGCCGCCCGGCCTCTCGCTGACGCGGCCCTTCAACGTCTCGCTGCTCGACTCCACGGGGCAGACCGTGAAGTCCGTCTTCGCCAACGTCAACAACGCCAACTCGGTCCCCTATTCCTTCACGCACGTGCCCGGCGGCGCCTTCGCGATCCGGGTGGAGGATTTCGGCTTCCCGCAGATCTACGGCGCGCGCCCGATCACGTTCAAGTCGGCCGGCGTGGACCTGCCCGGCCAGGACATCCAGCTCGTGCGCACGGGCATCATCAAGGGCAAGATCGCCGTGTCGCAGACGCTGCCCAATTCCACCACGCAGCAGTTCCTGGTGATCACGCAGTCCAACTTCAACCTTTTGCCGCGCATCAACCTCTACGCCCGGGCCAACCCGTGGTTCCAGGGCGGCCAGGTCAACGCCCAGAACTCCCAATGCGGCGGTGCCGCGGGGGGCGAAGGCAATTGCGGCGGCTTCTCGTTGGACTCCAACGACCAGTTCGTCATCAACAACGTGCTGCCGGGCACCTACGACGTCATCTATCAATCGGACAACGATCCGACCTCGAACTCCACGCTGCGCGTCGTCAGCTCGCTGACGCCCGGCGTCGTCGTCGGCGAGGCGCGCACGACCGACGTCGGAACGGTCAACCTCTCCGGCGCCACCCAGATCCAAGGCACGGTCTACGACGCGATGACGAGCTCTCCCATCGCCAACGTCGTCATGGCCGCCGAGCCGTCGGTGGCGGGCAGCACCAAGCACGACACGCCGCAGGCCACGACGGACGCCGGCGGCCACTACACGCTCGTCGGCCTCGACCCGGCGGTCAAGCTCTACGATATCTACGCCAACTACCGCAACGGCGGCAACAGCGGCCCGATCCCGAACTACGGGCTCAGGGTCAGCGCCTCGGTGGACGTGACCAGCGTGTCCTTGGTCAACTTCGCGCTGGCGCCGGCCCCGTACTCGGTGTCCGGACGCGTCGTCGGCCAGCCCAACGGCCCGGCGTTGGCGCAGCCCTTCAACACCGGCAGCGGCGACGTGAACAGCCCCGGCGCCGTGGTGTTCCTCCAGAAGACCACGGAGCTGCCGCACGACAACCCGATCGCCGACACCGTCATCCCGACGGACGGCCAGGGCAACTTCTCGATCACGGCCCTGACGACGGGCACGTACAAGATCGTGATCGCGTCGCTGAAATACACGTCCTTCTCGCAGACGATCTCGATCACCACGTCCTCGGTCAACCTCGGCACGATCACGCTGGGCCTGGGCGGCTCGCTCTCCGGCCAGATCCGCAAGCCGGACGGCTCCAACCCCAGCCAGCACGAGGTCGACTTCGTGGGCGCCGTGACCTCCGATTTCAGCCAGCTTCTCGTCGCCACGAAGACTCAGGACCCGAACACCAAGACGGTGACGGGCTACTTCATCAGCGGCTTCAAGCCCGGCGTCAGCTATCAGCTGATCATCGGCGACGACAGCAACGGCTTCGGCACTCCGCCTGAAGCGCGCTCCATCGTCTTCTCGACGACGACGGAGAGCCGCACGCTCGACGTCGTGCTGCGGCCGGCGCCTCCGATCATCATCGCCAAGGCGCAGCACGTCACGGGCGGCTACAACGTCTCCTTCGAGCTCAGCCGCCCGCTGCGCGAGAAGACGCAGAACGACGACAGCCTGTCGACGATCGTGTCCACTTTCTCGGCGCAGGGCTCGCTCAGCCAGATCCAGCTCTCCTCGAACCGCGAGCTGCTGACCGTCTTCTACACGCCTGGCGTCAATGAATCCAGCTTCACCTTGAAGTTCAACGGCTTCAGCACGCTGAGCAATCCGGACTCGATCGATCCCATCAACCCGGAATTCGTCTATCTCTCCACCTTCTCGTTCTTCTCCGGCGTGGACGGCTACATCCAGAACAACGTCTCGAACATGAGCGGCGGCACGCTGGTCGTCTCCGGCAACAACGGCCGCGTGGGCATCCCGGGCGGCGCCTTCAGCGTCGACGCCTCCTCCACCGTCCAGGTGACCCTGCAGCTCGCCGCCGAGACGCTCGCCGGCGCCGGCACCTCCGGCCTGCGCGGCGCGACGGCCAACCTCGCCGCCCTGCGCCGCAACGGCGCGGCCTACCCGCAGGGCCTGCTCACCGCGCTGGCGGCCTCGCCCAGCGGCGTCAATCCGCTCTCGAGCTTCTACGACATCCTGCTGCCTCTGGGCGTGCGCGCCTCGCTGCAGAAGCCCGTGCAGATGACCATCGCCTATTCCACGGGCACCGATCCGACGAAGCTGAACCTGTACTGGTACAACGCCGCCGCCAACGCCTACGTCCTGCAGCAGGACGTCACCGGGGCGAGCCCGATCATCGACACGGTCAACCACACGATCACGATCAACGTCAACCACTTCTCCACGTTCGTGCTGTTCAACTCGAACGTGGCGGTCATCACCGGCGCGCAGTTCGCCGGCGGCGACATCGAGGCCTACAACTTCCCGAATCCGTTCGACCTCAACACCAAGACCATCACCGCGATCCACGGCACGTCCGGCAATTTCAACGGAGCGGTCCGCGGCACGATGATCCGCTTCGCCCTGCCCAGCGACGTCTCCGGCGACGCCTCGATCCGCATCTTCAACGTGGCCGGCGAGCGCGTGCGCACCATCGACGTGGGCACGGTCAACGGCGGCAGCTATTTCTATCAGGAATGGGACGGCCGCAACGATTCGGGCCGCGACGTGGCCAGCGGCGTCTACATCGGTGAGGTCAAGGTCGGGTCGAAGACCAAGTTCTTCAAGATGGCGCTGATAAAATGAGGAAAACAGCCCTAATATTATCGGCCCTCGCCGTGTGGGCGCTGCTGGGGGAACGGGCCTCAGGCTTCGTTTCGTCCTCCGACAAGGGCACCTCCGGCGCGCAATTCCTGAAGCTCGCTCCGTCGGCGCGCCCCTCCGGCATGGGCGAGGCGTTCGGCGGCGTGGCCGACGACATCGACTCGGTCTACTACAACCCCGCCGGCCTGGGCGGCCTCAAGAGGGTGGAGGTGACGGGCAGCCACAGCAGTCTCTTCCAGGACCTCAATTACGAGTATGCGGCGATCTCCGTGCCCCTGCTGTCCTGGGTCAAGACGAGCGAGCCCAAGAACGAGTACGGCGTGCTCGGCTTCTCCATCTATAACCTCTCGGTCAGCAACATCGAGCGCCGCGGCCTGACCGAGACCGACACCCCCACGGATACCTTCGGCTCCAGCGACTTCGCCTACGCTCTCTCCTACGGCTACGCGATCGAGAACACCGGCCTGTCGCTGGGCGGCACGGCCAAGTACATCGACCAGCAGCTCGACACCGCCAAGGCCACCGCCTTCGCCGTGGACGCCGGCGCGCTGTACCGCCAGGAGCGCCTCAGCGTGGGCGGCGGCGTGCGCAACGTGGGCACGCACTCCAAGTTCGTGTCCGCGGCGGACCCGCTGCCGATGGTCCTCTACGCCGGCGCCGGCTACAAGCTCACCGACGCCTGGCTGGGCTCCGTCGAGCTCGATGCCCCGCGCGACAACAGCGCCAGCGTGGCTTTCGGCACGGAGTACCGCCACGACTTCGGCAGCCGCCTCACGGGCGCCCTGCGCGCCGGCTACAACAGCCGCAACACGGACGCGGGGGGCCTCAGCGGCTTCTCCATGGGCTTGGGCCTGGGCTACAACAACTTCGACTTCGA
>CAZZGQ010000145.1:0-7929 GCA_964653765.1 uncultured Elusimicrobia bacterium
GGCGTGTAGGGCGGCTCGGCGTCGAAGATCTCGCTGATCGAGCCCAGGCAGGACTCGTGCAGATGGTCGATGAAGGGCCGCAGCAGGGCGCGCGCTCCGGAACGGTCGTGCGGCCGCACGCGCAGCCAGGCGTCGACGAAGGGCCCGATCAGCCAGGCCCACACCGTGCCTTGATGATACGCCGCGTCGCGCGAACGCAGATCTCCGCTATAGCTCGATTTATAATCGGGATCGCCGCGGCCCAGCGAGCGCAGGCCGAACGGGGTGAGCAGCTCCTCGCGCACCTTCTCCACCACCGCCGCCCAGCGCTCCTGGGCCAGCACCGGACGCGGCAGCGAGACGGCGAAGATCTGATTCGGGCGCAGGCGCGAAAGATCCTTGGGGTCGCCGTCGATCACGTCGTGCAGGCAACGCCGCTCGGGATCCCAGAAGCGCTCGTTGAAGGAGTCGCGCACCCGCTCGGCCATGGCGCCGTAGCGGCGCGAGGACTCGCCGTTCTGGAAGCGGCCGTGCCATTCCTCGAGCAGCCGCAAGGCGTTGTACCAGAGGGCGTTGATCTCCACCGCCTTGCCGCGCCGCGGCGTGACCACCCAATCGTCCACTTTCGCGTCCATCCAGGTCAGCTGATAGCCTTCCTCGCCCTGGCGCAGCAGGCCGTCGGCGCCGTCGACGCCGATGCCGAAGCGCGTGCCCAAGATGTGCTTCTCGGCCATCGTGTCGAGCGTCCCGAGCAGGTGGGCGAGCGTGTCCTCGTCGCCGGTGTAGGAAAGGTAGCGGTCGACGGCGTGGAAGAACCACAGCGAGGCGTCGGCGGTGTGGTAAAGGCCCTCGCGCTTGCCTTCCGGGAAGAGATTGGGGATGAGGCCGTCGCGCACGTGCTGGGCGAACATGCGCAGGATCCAACGCGCCTCCTGGTGGCGGCCCGTCGCCAGGGTCAGGCCCTCCAGGCTGATCATCGTGTCGCGGCCCCAATCCGTGAACCACGGATAGCCGGCGATGATGGTGCGCACGTCGTCGCCGGAGGCGCGCACGCGCGCGGCGTCGGCCACGCGCGTGTTGGGCGTGACGACGCACTGGTCCGCCGCGAGCAGCCACTCGTCGGCGGGCGCGGAGCGCAGGGCGGGCGGAGCGAGCGTGATCAGCCTCTTGCGGCGCAGGCGCTCGTTGGCCAGGGCGTCGTCGGGGCTGACGGCGGCGAAGATCTCCCACGGCTCGGTGGAGGCGGCGAAGCAGGCCATGCCCCCGGGCGGCAGGTCCGCGCGCGCGTAGCCCGGCGACCAGAGCGTGCCGAGGGCGTCGTAGCCGCGGCTGCTCTCGACGCGGTAGAACAATTGGGTGAAGCTGCCGCCGTCCAGGACGAAGCTGGCGAGCCTGCCCTGAACGCGCAGCCGCAGCGGCGGCAGGCCCGGGTCCCCGTCGATCTCGTAGCGGTCGCCCACCGCGCGCACCGTGTACGGGCGCTCCAGCTTCACGTCGACGCGCCCCTCGTGCGGCCGGAAATGGAGCGAAGGGCGCACGCGCAGGCGCACGTTGCCGTGGCCGCCGATCTGGCGGTAGCGCACGAAGACCGTGTTCTGCAGGTGCGGCAGGACGATCGACTTCTCGAGGACGACGCCCTCGATGTCGTAGCGCCACACGGGCAGCCCGCTCTCCAGCCGGAACTCGACGAGGGCCCGCGCTCCGGGCACGCGCAGCTGGCCGTCCGCCTGCTCGTCGGCCCCGAGGGCCACCAAGCGGCCGTCGGGCAGATGCAGCTCCTCGGCGACGTGATTGAGCATCATCACCCGCCCGAGCGGAGCGGGAAGCGAGGCGACGAGCAGACCGTGGAAGCGCCGGGTGGCCACGCCCACCACCGTCCCCGAGGCATAGCCCCCGAGGCCGTTGGTGACGAGCCACTCCCGCGTCAGCAGCTTGGAGAGATCGCTCGGGATGTCCTTGGCCCACTGCATCCGGTTGACCGTCTCATGCTGCTGCATCGCCGCCTCCCGGCCGCGCGCGCAGCAGCCGCGCGGAATCCGCCGCCAAGCGCCAGGCTCTCTCATCGAGGGCGATCATGCCCGGGCCGCCGTAGCGCGCGTCCTCGCTGGACCAGACCGTTTCCCACTTCCTGCCCGCCCCCGGGGCCAGCAGCGGCTCCGCCGGCGGCGTCACGTCCAGCCGCGGCCCGAGGTTCACCACCAGCAGGCGGTCGTCGCCGTCGCGGCCGAAGAAGCGCGCGCAGAACGCCGCGGGCCCGAGCACGGCGCCGTCGAGCGCGCGCGCGTCCTGGGCGGCGATGACCGGATCGCGCTTGCGGATCGCGAGCAGGTCGGCGTGCAGCGCCTTCCAGCGGCACGACTCCTCGGTCTCCGGCTGCTCGTCGACGCAGCGGCGCTTGGCGCGCTCATCCCCGGGGTCGGCGATGGCGGCCTGGGCCTCGGGATCGGCCATCGAGGGGAACTGCGTCATGAAGGCGCGGCGACCCTTGGCCACGGCCTCGCGCAGCGAGCCCTGATGATCGGCGAAGAACGTGAAGGGCGCGCGGCTGCCGCGCTCCTGGCCCTGGAAGAGCAGCGGCGTGCCCGGACCCAGCAGCAACACGGCCGTGGCCGCGCGCACGCTCGCCGGCGAGGCCAGCTCGAGCAGGCGCGAGCCCCCGGGCGTCGTGTTGGCCACCTGGTCGTGGTTCTCGAGGTAGTTCACGAACGCCCAGGCCGGCACGCCCGCCGTGGCGCTGCCGCGCGGCTTCTTCTGCCAGCCGAACCACTGGCCTTGGTAGAGATAGCCGCGCTTGAGGCAGGAGAGCACCTCCTGCGGCGAGCCTTGGTAGTCGCTCATGTACGCCTCGCGGCGTCCGGTCAGGGCCACGCGCAGCGCGTGATGGAAATCGTCGTTCCATAGGCCGTCGAAGCCGCAGCCGCCCGTCGCGGGGTCGGCGACGAGGCTCGTGTCCTGGTTCTCGTTCTCGGCGATGACGAGGATGCCGCGGCCGCCGGCGGCGGCGCGCGCCCGCGTCGAGAGCTCGCACAGGAATCGCGGCTGGGACTCGTCGTAGATGTTCTGCGTGGCGTCCACGCGCAGCCCGTCCAGGTGGAACTCGTCGATCCAGTAGGCGCCGTTGGCGCCCATGAACTCGCGCACCGGCCCGCTGTCCTGGCCGTCGTAGTTGATCGAGTTCCCCCACTCCGTCGGGCGGCCGGCCAGGACGGGCGGGGCATAGCGCGCCAGATAGTTGCCGTCGGGACCGAGGTGGTTGTAGACGACGTCGAGCAGCACGCCGAGCCCTAACGAATGGGCTCGGTCCACAAAACGCCGGAAGTCGTCGGGCCGGCCGTAGCGGCTGGCGGGGGCGTAGAGGTCGACGCCGTCGTAGCCCCAATTGAAGCGGCCCGGCGTCTCGGCGACGGGCATGACCTCCACGGCCGTCACGCCGAGCTCCGCCAGCTCGGCGAGACGCGCCTGCGCCGCCGCCCAGGTGCCGGCGCGCGTGAACGTGCCGATGTGCAGCTCGTAGAGCACCTGCCCGCGCAGAGAGAGGCCGCGCCAGCCGCCGTCCGTCCAAGGGAAGGCCCGGGGATCGACGAGCTCGGAGGGACCGTGCGGCCCTTCGGGCTGGAAGCGCGAGGCCGGATCCGGCAGCAGCTCCTCCCCGTCGAGCCTCAGCCGGTAACGCTCCCCGGCCCGGCGGCCTTCGCAATAGCCGGAGAACCAGCCGCCCGGCTCGCCGGACAGCTCGAACGCCGGGCCGTCCTCGAAGACGGCCTCCAGGCGCCGGCAGGCGGGAGCCCACAGGCGCAGGTGCGCTCCGCCGTCCGCGAGCTCGGCGCCGAAAGGATAGCGGCGCTCGAGGCTAGTTCTCGATGATGGCAAGAGCCCCTCCCAGCGGCGACAGGACCTCGGCCGCGCGCAGCGCCGCGCCGCCTTCCGCCGGCCGCGGGACCAGGACGCGCCCGGTGAAGACGTCGCGCAGCCGCCGCCCCGCCAGCGCTTCCGGCAGCAGGATGTCGGTGGCGCCCCAGGGATCCGGGCCGTCGAGGCGGCTGAAGAAACGGGCTCCGGCCACGAGGGCGCAGGCGGGACCGTCGCGGCGCATGAAGGCGACGATGTGCGCCTCGCGCGAGCCGGAGGATTTCAACGGCAGATACTCGCCCCCCACGAACAAGGAAGGGTGCGCGCGCCGAGCCCTGAGGCCGGACGTCAACATCAACAGCTTCAGCTCCACGTTGACAGGGTCGCCGGCCCACTCGGACAGAACGGAGAGACGGTCCTCCTGCCGCAAGGTTTCGTCGACTTCGGCCATGAGGGACGACCTCTTGCCGAAGTCGACGAGCCGTCGATTATCCGGATCCACCAGATTGTAGTCCCACAGCTCCGTGCCTTGGTAGGTGTCCGTGGCGCCGGGGCTGCCCAGCTTCAGCGTCAAGCACGACAGGGAGTTTCGCTTTCCCAGGTTCGACACCCGCCGCTGGAAGGGCAGGAAGGCCTTGAGGAAGGGGCCGGCGGGCTCGAGCAGCGCCTCGAGGAAGCCGCGCACGGCTTGCTCGTATTCCTCGTCCGGCGAGACCCAGTCGGTGTGCAGCTTGGCCTCGCGCAGCGCCTTGAGCACGTACTGCCAGAGCCGCTCGCGCAGGGAGGCCATGCCGGCTTCGCTCAGATCCTCGTCGGGCCAGGCGCCGAGCAGGGTCTGGTAGATGAAGTATTCCGTGTTGCGCGTGGGCACGGCGGCGTCGCGCAGCTTGGAGCGCCGCAGCTCGTTGATCTTGGCCCAGGCGCCCACTTGAGCGCGCCAGTCGCCCGGGATCTCGCTGAGGACGTTGATGCGTTGGCGCACGTCCTCGCCGCGCTTGGTGTCGTGCGTGGAGGTGGCCACGAGGGCGCCGGGCCAGCGGCGGCCGCGCTCCGCGTTGAGCTTGTGGAAGTCCCCCACGGCGATGCCGAAGTGCGCGGGATCGCCACCCACCTCGTTGAGGGATATCAGCCGGCTGTCGATGTAGTGCGCCGTGTCCTCCACGCCCTTGGCCATGATGGGCGCGGTCAGCTGCTGGAAGCGCAGGACGAAGTCGCGGTACTGCGGCCGCTGGTCCGGCGGCAGCGCGTCCTCGAGCTTGAGCAGCAGCACGTCGCGCACGAAGTCGAATACGTCGGCGCTGATCGCGGGCGTCGCCGCCTTGGCGCGCTCGACGGCGATGCGGATCGTGCGCTCGTCGCGCTCGGAGACCTTGGCTTCCGAAGGCGAGATGTAGGTGCGGTAGACCGGGAAGTGATCGATGACCTCGCGCAGCGCCACGATGAGGCTGCCCCGCGTGAAGTCGCGGAAGTAGCGGCTCTGCTCCGAGATCCGGTCGAGCCTCTGGCCCAGCGCCGACACCTCGCTGGCCATCGAGCGCACCGCGAAGCGCCGCTTGGCGTTCCAGATCAGCTGAGGCATGTCGATCGGGTGGCCGATGAACTCGCGGTAGCCTTCCTGCACGCTGGTCTCGTTGTCGCGGTCGACGTAGAGGCCGTTGAGGGCGTTGAGGACCTCGTAGCCGACCGTGCCGTGCACGCGCCAGTCCTCGGGCAGCGGCTCGCGGCGGTCGAGGACCTTCTCGATGACGACGTAGAACGGGGCGCAGGAGCGGAACTCCCGCTCGCCGAGCACCCGCGCGATCTCGGGGGGGCTCGCCTCCCCGGCCAGCGCCTGGGCCAGGTAGCGCTCCTGCAGCTTGCCGAAATAGCCCGGCGGGTCGTAAAGGCCGTCCGGATGGTCGATGCGCAAGCCCTGGACCTTGCCCTCGGCGATCAGCTGGAAGACCAGCCGGTGCGTGGCCTCGAAGACGCGCTCGTCCTCGGTGCGCAGCGCGGCCAGCTCGTTGATGTTGAAGAAGCGGCGGTAGTTGATCTCGTCGGACGCCACCCGCCAGTAGGCGAGGCGGTAGTTCTGCAGGCTCAGCAGCTCGTCCAAGGCATCGAAGGAGGACGGCTCGCCGCGGCGGCCGTTGAGCTTGGCGAGCCTGTCCTCGATGAGCTGCCAGGTCTCGGGCGAGCGCTCGACCAGCGCGGCCAGCCGCCGCGCCGCCACGTCGCCGCGCCCTTCCGAGGCGGCCTGGCTGATGGCGCGCAGCTCGCGCGCCGCGGGAGCGGGCAGCCGCTGCTCCAGGGCCGGGCCCTCTTCGATGATCAGCGGCCAGGTCCGCGGCGCGATCGGGTAGCGCGTGCCGTAATAGCGGGCGAAGAAGCCCGCCGGCGAGAACTCGAGCTGGATCTGCTGGCTCTCCAGCACGCGGCCGTAGAGGTCGCCCAGCACGGGCAACAGGACCTTGTTCTTCAGCTCCTGCTTCACCGGCGCCCAGTCGATGTCGAACCAGGCGGCGTAGGCGGACTTCTGGCCGTTGGCGAGCACGTCCATCCAGAAACGGTTGGCGTCGCCGGCGATGCCCATGTGGTTGGGCACGACGTCGATGATCTGCTTGAGGCCGTGCTCGCGCAGCGCGGCGCAGAAGGCCTCGTAGTCCCCCCAGCTGCCGATCTCCGGGTTAAGGAGGTTGGGATCGATGACGTCGTAGCCGTGCGTCGAGCCGGGCTGCGCGGCGGTGATGGGCGAGAGGTAGACGGCCTCGACGCCCAGCTTCGCCAGATACGGGACCACCCGCTGCGCGTCGCGGAAGGTGAACTGCCGGTTCATCTGCAGGCGGTAGGTCGAGACCGGGACGTAGGAGGCGCGCAGCAGCTCGCGCACGGCCTCGCGCAGCGGCTCCTGGGCCACCTCGGGCCCCGCGGCCATGGCGCCCACGCTGGCCGCGGCCCGGCTCGCCGAGAGGACGGAGGCGCAGACGAGCAGGCCGGGGCCTTCCAGGGTCACCTGCGGCGCGCCCATCCGGCGCGGCGCCGAGCCCGTCGTCTGGATCGCGGGCTCCCACGGCCCGCCGCGGCGCGGCTCGGGCACGCTGAACGACGCGGGCTCCCGGGAAGCGTTGAGGAGGATCAGCAGGTTGTCGCCCTCCAGCGGATGGCCATGGGCGTCCAGGTCGTCGATGGCGTCGCCGGCCAGGCGGATCGCCAGCGTGCGCACGGACGGGTTGTTCCAAGCCTCATCGCGCATCTCGTGTCCCGAGGCCTCGAACCAGGAGATGTCCTTGATGCCGCGGATCTTGCGGCCGTGGAAGAACTTGCGCCGGCGCAGCGTGGGTTGGGCGGCGCGCAGCGCGATCATGCGCCGCGTGAACTCGAGGAAGTCGCGGCGCCGCGCATCCAGCTCCCAGTCCAGCCAAGAGAGCTCGTTGTCCTGGCAGTAGGCGTTGTTGTTGCCGTTCTGGGAGTGGCTGAGCTCGTCGCCGGCGCGCAGCATGGGCACGCCTTGGGAAAGCAGCAGGGTGGCCATGAGATTGCGCTTCTGCCGTTCGCGCAGCTGGACGATCTTGGGATCGTCGGTCGGGCCCTCCGCGCCGCAGTTCCAGCTGATGTTGTTGTCGTTGCCGTCCTTGTTGTTCTCGCCGTTGGCCTCGTTGTGCTTGCCGTTGTAGCTGACCAGGTCCTCCAGCGTGAAGCCGTCGTGGCAGGTCACGAAGTTGACGCTGGCATAGGGCGCGCGGCCGGACTGGCTGTAGAGGTCGCTGCTGCCGCAAAGGCGCGTGGCCAGCTCCGCCATCCCCTGCGAGTCCCCCTTCCACAGGCGGCGCACGGCGTCGCGGTACTCGCCGTTCCACTCCGCCCAGCCGACGGGGAAGTTGCCCACTTGGTAGCCGCCTTCTCCGAGGTCCCAGGGCTCGGCGATGAGCTTCACCTGGGAGAGCACGGGGTCCTGGTGGATGATGTCGAAGAAGGCCGAAAGATGGTCGACCTCGTGCAGCTCGCGCGCCAGCGTCGCCGCCAAATCGAAGCGGAAGCCGTCGACGTGCATCTCCGTCACCCAGTACCGCAGGCTGTCCATGATCAGCTGCAGCACCCGCGGCTCGCGCATGTTCAGCGAGT
>CAZZGQ010000146.1:0-2702 GCA_964653765.1 uncultured Elusimicrobia bacterium
TCGGCGCTCGAGCTGATCGCCGACCGGCCCGAGCCCGCCGTCGTCTGCACGGACTCCACGTATTTGATCTCCGGGATAACGCAGTGGCTGGCGGGCTGGAAGCGGCGCGGCTGGGTGTCCTCGACCGGCGAGCCCGTGGCCAATCGCGACCTCTGGGAGCGGCTCGACGCGCTGGCGACGGCGCGCAAGGGGCGGCTGCAGTGGCGCTACGTGCGCGGCCACTCCGGCCACGACGGCAACGAGCGCTGCGACGAACTCGCCGTGGCGTACACGAAAGGCAAGCCCGTGACCCTTTACGACGGCCCGTTGCTTGAGTACCCCGTGCCGCTCGACGTCCCCGATCACGCCCCCGTGCCGGAGCGCCGCGCCCCGCCGCGCTTCGTGAAGAAGGCGGGCGGCCCCGCCACCTACCTGAGCCTGCTCGACGGCCAGCTGCAGCGCCACGCGACGTGGGCGGACTGCGAGGCGCGCGTGAAAGGCCGCAGCGGCGCGCGCTTCAAGAAGGTCAGCAGCGCGGACGAAGAGGCGGCGACCCTCCGGTCCTGGGGCCTGGCGGGCTGAATCCCGCGAAACTGGTTTCGAAACCAGTTTCGCGGGATTCAGCGGGCGAGGCGGCGGGTTATGCCGCCACCAACCACAACGCGGCCCAGAAGACGTGGGAGCCGAAGCCGGCCGCGTAGAGGAACCAGTCGAGCCGGCCGAGCAGCGCCAGCGCCGCGATGAGGTAGACGTAGTCGCGGCTGGCCACTCGCTCGATGAGCAGGGCGTGGCGGCCGCGCTCGGACTCCGGCTTGCGCAGCACCAGGTACCAGACGCTGAACATGCAGGCGAGAAAGCCGCTGACGAGCAGCAGGCCGGGGATCTTGAAGCTCGCTTCGGGGAAGGCGCGGTGCACGCCGACCGGGATCGCGACGAAGGTGGCCAGGTGCGCCACGTGGTCGGCCCACAGGTCGTAGGCGGCGCCGGAGGGCGAGCTGAGGAGCTTCAGGCGCGCCACCTCGCCGTCGCAGCCGTCGAGCAGGCAGCAGAACCAGAGCAGGAACGCGCCCGCGAGCGTGAGAGCATAGGAGCCTGACGCCAGCCACCAGGCGCCCAGCAGGCCGAGGAGCAGGCTGGCCGTGGTGATGTCGTTGGGCGTGACCGGCAGCTTCAGCAGGACGGCGGAGATCGCCATCGAGAGCTTCCGGTCGAGCTTGGCGATGTAGCCGTCGGTGTCCTTGGGCAGCGCGGCGAAGAGGGCGCGCTCGGCGCTGGCGGCTTCGGCGGCGTCGGCGGCGGCCACCCAGCCGGGACCTTCCGCCGCGGCGGCCTCGCCCAGGGCGCGGGCGGCGACGGCCGCGGAATCCCCGCCGACTTGCAGCACTCGCCCCGCCTGGGGCAGGTAGACGGCGGCGGTGCGGCCTTCGCAGGTCCAGCGGGCGGGGGCGCCTTGGGCCGCGGCGCGCGCCACGAAATCCTTGAGGGCGGACGGCTGCGGGAAGCCGTCGCCGGAGAGCACCAGCAGCGGCCGCTCGGCGTCGAGCACGGAGGCGGCCGGCTCGCCGTTGACGCAGCGCGCCCTCACCGCTCCCAGCTGCCGGCGGAAGCGCCGCTCCACGTCCTCGCCGCCGCACAGCACGATGCGCGAGCCGGGAAGGTCCGAGGCGGCGCGGTGCGCCGAGCGCACGCCGGGGGGGAGGCCTGCCACGAGGGGGCCCGACGGCGGGATCAGGACCTGAAGCCCTTCTGCCATGGGGCGATTATAGGAAATCGCCCCATCCTCCGTCGAGAAAACGTTACAGCCCGAGGAGTCTCAGCCCGGAAAGAAGAAGATGGCCCGCCTCGGCCGTCCCGAGCGTCACCCAGATCCCCGTCAGGACCCGGTCCTGCTTGTAGAAGCTGCGGGCCAAGAGCAGCTGCGCGTAGACGGTGGCGGCCGTGACGAGGAACGACACCGGGCTGAGGCCGAACGAGAGCGGGATCAAGAAGGCGTTGACGACGGAAGGGATGTAGGCGAACATCGTCGTCGTGTGATGGCGCCACAACCCCTTGAGGCCGATGTAGGTCAGCGGGATAAGGACCGCCAGGCTCGCCAGCAGCGGCAGGCCCGCGAAGGCCAACATCCCCGCGGCGCCGGCCGAGATCAAGCCGTAGAGCGAGGCGGCGACGGGATGCTCCTTGACGCCGATCTTCAGCTGCGCCGCGAGCCCGAGCTTGGGCGTGGGCGCGGCGCCGAAGAGGCCCGAGACGCGCGCCTCGGGGACCCGGATCTGCGCGAGCTTGGCGCCCTTGTCGGTCAGGCGGTCGATGGCAGCCGAGACGGCGCTCTCGTAATCGGGCTTCCTCACGGCCTGGCGCTTCATCAGGGCGATCGTGAGGCCCTCGACTCGGGGACTCTGGCTGGCGGCGGCGATCTTCTCGGCCGCGTCGAGCGCTTGCGGCGTCGCGCCTGCGGACAGCCCTCCGCCGCCCGGACGCAGGTAAGCGTCGGCGACGATGCCCTGCAACGCGAGGGCCTGGACCTCGGAGTTGCCGCTGCGGACGGCCGCGTCCTGGATGTCTGCCACGAGGCCGGAGCGGCGGTAGGCATTGGCGCGATCGCTGTGGAGCTCGGCCAGGAGGCCCTTCATCTGGGCCAGAGCGGGGTCCTGAGACGCCATGAGCTCCCGCTCGAAACCCGGGTTGAAGTCCTTGAGCAGGGCCTCGGCGGAGCGCTTGGCGGC
>CAZZGQ010000146.1:2802-7798 GCA_964653765.1 uncultured Elusimicrobia bacterium
GCTCGAAACCCGGGTTGAAGTCCTTGAGCAGGGCCTCGGCGGAGCGCTTGGCGGCGACGCGCGCCTTCTCGGCGTCGCGCTCGGCGATCTCGCGGGCGGCCTTGGCGTCCAGCTCGTCCAAGAAGGCCGCCACTTTCTTGCTGCCGACGAGGGCGTAGAGGCCGCGCACTTGGGCGAGGCGCTCGCGCAGCTTCCTCGGGTCCTTCTCGGCGTCGCCGAGGATCTGGCCGCCGATCCCTTCCGTCTGATAGAGTGAGCTCCCGGCCGCGCGGACTTGGGCGGCGACGTCGCCCAAGATCATCTGCAGGAGCAGGTCGCGGGAGGCTCCCTGCGAAGCCGCGAGGGTCGCGGCGTCCAGGCCGCGCTCCTCCATGACGCCCGCGGAGCGCTGCAGCAGGTTGTCGCGGGTCGCCGCGTCCATCGAGCCGTAGGCCGTCAGCAGCGGATCGGAGGCCAGCGGTCCCGAGGGAGCGCTCTCAAAGGCGGAGGCGATCGCCGCCGTCTCGACGGTGGGGCCGGCGCGCAGGCTGGCGGCGCAGAGGCAAAGGAGAGACAGCGTCAAGAAGAGGGCGTTCGTCTTCATGCCGCCAGGATAGCGGCGCGCCCCGGCGAGCGCCTGGGGCATCCGGCCCCGCCAGGAGCCCCGAAGGACCTAACGAGGCCGGGCCGTCATGTCGAACAGGTTCGTGGCCTGCCCGCCCAGGAAGCCCTCGAAGCGGACCTTCTTGCCGGTGGCCGGGTCCAGGCGGCCGGGGCGCTCGGCCAGCTCGAAATAGGCGTAGGTCCAGTCGAGCTTGCCGGGCTTGCCGCCGTCGAAGACGTCGACGGGGAGGACGACGGCCTCCGTGGAGGATTGCCGCAGCGGCGAGCCGGGCGCGCCCTCGATCTCCGCCTTCATTTTCACGCCGTCGGCGCGCAGGTCCGCCACGGCCTTCTCGATGTCCTCGACGGCGGCGGTGAAGTGGTTGACGTCGCTGCCGTGCACGAGGACCCAGGCCGCGTACTGCGACTCGCGGTCCAGCGCCAGCACGTCCGCCTTCTCCGGCGCCGGCCACGGTCGCTGGGAGAAGAAGGAGAGGCAGCGGCTCAACAGCGCCCCGCGGGAGGCCGGAGACGGCGCGCCGCGGCTCAGCGACGCGAGCCGGGCCAGCGCCTCGTCGGGGAACGGGGGCCGCTGGCGGGCCAGCGAGCGCGCCGCCGCGGCGCGCCCCTCGGCCGAGAGCTCCCACGTCCGCAGCTGCGAGACGAAGAGCTTGGGCAGGGCGGGGTTCGAATGGGCGAAGTGCACCGCGGAGAGCTTCTTGTCCGGGAACTCGTAGCAGCCCGCGGACGAATAGCCCAGCGCCTCGAAGAGCCGCGAGACCGTGGCGACGCCGGAGGCCGGGTCCTGCCAGGCGAGGGTGCGGAAGGCGAGGTGGTCGTTGCGGAAAAGGCCCCCTTGGCGCTCGACCAGCGCTTCATAGCGGCGCGCCGGCTCCACGCGCCCGCGGTAGCGCGCCCACAGCGAGTCGAGCAGCTCGATCAGGAAGCGCTCGCCCTCGTCGCGCGGCTCGATGCGGCGGTGGGGGGCCTCGGCCATGGCGCGATTCTACAAAGATGTAGGATAGCCGCGTGAAGCGCGCCCTCATCCTCTACGTGACGGGCCACGGCTACGGCCACGCCACGCGGGAGAGCGCCCTGGCGCGGGCGCTGCTCGACCTCGAGCCAGGCCTGGACCTCGAGGTCCGCAGCGAGGCGCCCGCGTGGATCTTCCAGGAGCCGTGCCCGGGCCTGGCGGTGAGCCGCGGCGGCGCCGACGTGGGCCTGGTCCAGCGCGACGCCTTCGACGCCGACCTCGACGCCTCGCTGGCGGCGCAGCGCCGCCTCGACGAGGAGTGGCCGGCGCTGGTCGAGGCGGAGGCGGACTGGCTGCGGCGGCGCGGCGCGGGGCTGGTCGTCTCCGACATCGCGCCGCTGGCCTTCGACGCGGCGGCCCGCGCCGGCGTGCCCTCGATCGGCGTCTCCAACTTCTGCTGGGACTGGATCTTCGAGCCTTACGCCGAGCGCGACCCGCGTTGGGAGGCGTCGCGGCGCCGCTGCGCGCGAGCGTACGCGAAAGCGGAGCTCGCCTACCGGCTGCCGCTGTCGGGGGACTTCCCGGCGTTTCGCCGCGTCGAGCGGGCGCCGCTGCTCTGCCGCGTCCACGCGGGAGACGCTCGCGAGTGGAAGCGCGGGCGCGGCCTCGATCCGGACAAGCCGCTCGTCCTCGTCGCCTTCGGGGGCTTCTCGCCGGGAGACGCGTCCTTCCCGGACGGCGGCGAGCTCTCCGCGTTCGCCTTCGCCGGCTGCGGCTCTCGTCCGGCGGGCTTGCGGGCGAGCTGGCTCGAGCTGCGCGGCGGGACCTCCGCGGACCAGCTGGAGGCGCTGTCGGCCTGCGACGTGGTGCTGAGCAAGCCGGGCTACGGCATCTTCTCGGAGGCCCTGGCTCACGCCAAGCGCGTGGCCTACGTGCCGCGCGAGGGCTTCCGCGAGATCGGCGCGCTCGTCGAGGGGCTGCGCGCCCGGGGCGCCTGCGCGGCGCTGCCACGCGCGGACTACGCCGCCGGGCGCTGGCGCGCCGCGCTCGAGGAGGCGCTGCGTCTGCCCGCGCCCGCTCCCGTGCCGGCGGACGGAGCCCGCTGGCTCGCGGCGCGCCTCTTGTCACGCCTCCGTCAAGAGCCGCCGCCGGCGAAGTGCTAGAATACGCCTCCATGTCCCAAGGCATGCCGGCCGCGCAGCACGCGGCCAAGCCCTCCGACCGATTGCGCCGCCGCGCGGGCGGCGTGCTGCTGCACCTGACCTCGCTGCCGGGCGGCCACGGCATCGGCGACATGGGCAACGAAGCGCGCCGCTTCGCCGACTTCCTCGCCCGCGCCGGACAGTCCTGGTGGCAGATGCTGCCCATCGGCCCGACGGGCGCGGCGGACTCGCCGTACAGCTCGCCCTCGTCCTTCGCCGGCAATCCGCTGCTGATCTCGCTGGACGATCTCGTCCGCGACGGCCTGCTCGACGCCGAAGACGTGCGCGGCGGCCCGCCGGGCCGCGGCAAGGCGGACTACGCCGCGGCGCGCGAGTTCAAGGAGCCGCGGCTGCGCAAGGCCTTCGCCACGTTCATGCGCAGCGGCGCCGCCGAGCTCTGGACCGGCTTTCGCGAGTTCTGCAAGAACCATCAGGAGTGGGTCGACGACTACGCGATGTACGAGGCGCTCAAGAAGCATTACGAAGGCAAGCCGTGGACCCAGTGGGAGCCCGACGTGCGCTTCCGCCGCTTCCGCGCCTGGTCGCGCGAGCTGCTGCAGGCGCTGGGCGAGGAATCCGCGTATCAGCAGTTCGTGCAGTACCTCTTCGCGCGGCAGTGGAAGAGCCTGCGCGCGTATGCCGCGGGACGCGGCGTCCATCTGATAGGCGATGTGCCGATCTTCGTCGCGCTCGAGAGCGCCGACGTCTGGGCGCATCCGGACCTCTTCGTCCTCGACGCGGAATGCCGGCCCACCGTCGTGGCGGGCGTGCCGCCCGACTACTTCGCCGCCGACGGCCAGCTTTGGGGCAACCCGCACTACCGTTGGGACGAGCTCAAGAAGCGCGGCTACGATTGGTGGGTGGCGCGCCTGAAGGCCGCCTCCGAGCGCTTCGACGCGGTGCGGCTGGACCACTTCATCGGCTTCTGCCGCTACTGGGAGATCCCCGCGAGCGCCAAGACCGCGCGCGAAGGCCGCTGGGTCCCCGGGCCGGGCGGGGATTTCTTCCACACCGTGCGCCGCGAGCTCCCGCAGCTCGAGCTCATCGCCGAGGACCTGGGAGCGGTGACCGCCGAGGTGGAGAAGCTCCGCGACCAATTCGATCTTCCCGGCATGCGCGTGCTGCAGTTCGCCTTCGGCAGCGACACGCAGGCCGAGAGCTTCTTGCCGCGCAACTACCCGCGCCGCACCGTGGCCTACACGGGCACCCACGACAACGACACGACGGTGGGCTGGTACAGCGACCCGGGCGACACGCCGGGCGGCCGCAAGAAAGACCAAGTCGAGCTGGAGAAGCACCACGCGCGCGTCTATCTCTCCAGCGACGGCTCGCGCATCCACTGGGACATGATCGACTGCCTGGAGCGCTCCACGGCGGACACGGTCATCGTCCCGGCGCAGGATCTGCTGGGCCTGGGCAACGAGGCGCGCATGAACAAGCCCGGGACCGTGGAGCACAACTGGCGGTGGCGGCTGGCCGTCCCGCTGGACGAGGCGCTGGCCGACCGGCTGGCCCGCCTGATGAGAGAATCCGGACGCGAGGGAGGCACACGTGCCTAGGACGACGGCCGTCGAGCCCATTTTGGGCCCGCAGGACCTGCACTTCTTCAACGAAGGGACGCACCGCCGCCTTTACGACCGCTTCGGCTGCCACGTGACGACGATCGACGGCCAGACGGGCGCCTACTTCGCCGTCTGGGCGCCGAACGCGCGCGAGGTCAGCCTCATCGGCAGCTTCAACGGCTGGAATCCGTCCTCTCACCCGATGCGCTCCAAGGGCGACTCCGGCGTCTGGGAGACCTTCCTGCCCGGCCTCGGCGACGGCACGCTCTACAAGTATCGCATCGTCTCCAACCACCACGGCGAGGTGCTGGAGAAGGCCGACCCGTTCGCCTTCGCCGCCGAGATCGCGCCCAAGTCCGCCTCCGTCGTCTGGGACCTGAAGTACGAGTGGGGCGACGCGGCTTGGCTCGACGGCCGGCGGCAGCGCCAGGCCTTGGACAAGCCCCTGTCGATCTACGAGCTGCACCTGGGCTCCTGGCGGCGCGTGCCGGAGCAGGATTTCCGCAGCCTCTCTTATCGAGAGCTCGCCCACCAATTGCCCGAGTACGCGCGCAAGCTCGGCTTCACCCACGTCGAGCTCTTGCCCGTCATGGAGCATCCCTTCTACGGCTCCTGGGGCTATCAGACGACCGGCTACTTCGCGCCGACCTCGCGCTACGGCACGCCGCAGGACTTCA
>CAZZGQ010000147.1:0-7772 GCA_964653765.1 uncultured Elusimicrobia bacterium
GCCGCGGGTGATCTACTCCGCGCTCGTGCCCAACGAGAAGGGCCTCGACGCGGCGTTGGACGCGCGCGCGGACAAGATCGCCGTATTCACGGCGGCCTCCGAGACCTTCAACCGGAAGAACATCAACGCGTCGATCGCGGAATCGATCGAGCGCTTCCGTCCGGTGGTGACGCGGGCCAGGAGGGAGAAGCTGCCCGTGCGGGCCTATATTTCCACGGCGTTTTACTGCCCCTACGAAGGAAGGGTGGCGCCGGCCAAGGTGCTGGCTGTCGTCGGCGGCCCCGCGAAGGGGCGCGGGTGGCAGGAGGCCAAACGCGCCCCCCACCCCCCCGCCCTATCTCTCGATAACCGCCAAACTATAGAACCCCCGCCCTTCGACTGAATATTTCAGTATAAAGGGAAAGATGAGGCTGCTGTTCGTCTATGGATTCGCGCCGTCGGGGCACGCCAGCGCCGCCAGGGCGCTGGAGGCCCGCGCGCGCGCGCTGGGCCACGAGACCTCCTGCCTCGACATCTCGGCGGACTATCACCGCATCCTCGGCCCCGCGATCAACAACATCTATCTGGCGCTGATCCAAAGCTTCCCCAACCTGTGGACGACCCTCCACGACAACGAGTCGGCCGCGGACGTCCTTTCTCTGTGGCGCGAGATCTATCACCTGTTCGAGGGGCAGCGCCTGCGCGAGACCGTGGAGCAGCTGCAGCCCGACCGCATCGTCTGCACGCACGCCGGTCCTTTCGCCGCCCTGGCCCTGGCGAAGGAGAAGGGCCACGTGGCGGCCAAGCTCACGGGCGTGCTGACGGATTTCCACCCGCACCCGTATTGGGCCGTCCCCGGCGCCGACCTCTACGTCACCGCGGACGAGGCCGCGGCCCGGGTCATGGAGCGGAGGGGGATCCCGCGCGAGCGGCTCGTCCCGGCGGGCATCCCGGTGCACCCGCTCTTCGAGAGCGCGGGCGACCGCGAGGCCGAGCGGCAGGCCTTGGAGGCGCCGGAGGGCGCCCCGGTGGTCCTCGTGACAGGCGGCAGCCGCGGCCTCGGCCGGATGGTCGAAGCCGTGGAAGCCCTGCTCGCCGGCGTGCCGCATGGCCGCGTGCTCGCCGTCTGCGGCTCCAACGAGGCTCTGCTCGAGCGTCTTCGCTCCCTAGAGAAGCGCCAACCGCGGCTGCGCGCTTTCGGCGCCTTGCCCGCGGAGCGGGTCAAGGCGCTGATGAGCGCGGCCGACTTGATGGTGGGCAAGGCGGGAGGGCTCACCAGCGCGGAGTGCCTCTGCCTCGGCCTTCCGATGGTCGTCCTCGATCCGATCCCGGGCCAGGAGCAGAACAACGCCGCTCATCTCGTGGAGGCGGGCGCCGCCGCCGTGGCCTCCGACCTGGCGGCGCTGCCCGAGCTGACGCGTTCCCTTCTTCAGCCGGCGCGCCTGTCGGCTCTGCGGGCCGCCGCGGCCAAGCTCGGCCGCGCGGGGGCGGGGGCGCGGGCCCTCGAGGCTATCCTCATTTGACGAAAAATTGACTTTCTGTTAGTATTCTCGTGTCGGGGATTCCCCGATACGAGAATGCAGCCATTCCACGCCCTGGTGGTGGACGAGGACAGCCGGCTGGCGGCCCAGCTGGAGGCTTTGCTTCAAGACGCCAATTTCAAGGTGACGGTGGCGGGCAAGGCCTGGGACGGCCTCCTCCTGATGGGGCTGCTCGAGGCCGATCCCTCCCGCACGCCTCTGGTGCCGGACCTGGTCGTCATCGAGTCGGCGCTATCGGATCGCATGGGCTTCGAGGTCGTCGGCCGCATGCGGCAGGCCGAGCACACGCGGGAGGTCCCGGTCATCCTCCTCTCCAAGCAGGGCGCGGCCGTGCCGGAGTTCGCCGTCTTCGACGCCAACGCCTGCCTGAAGAAGCCCTTCGGCCTCGACGCCTTCATGAGCGCCGTGATCAAGGTCCTGAGGCTCGAATGACGGCGCTGCCCGACCCCCAGCGGCTCGATTCCTGCCGGCGCATCCTGCTGCGGCGGGGCGGCCACGCCTTGGTCGTCGACGACGAGAAGGACCTGACCGCGCTCATCGAGACGTTGCTCGAGAGCTGCGGCTTCCTGGTGACGACGGCCCACAACGCCTGGGACGCCCAGCACCTGCTGGAGCTGGGCGCCCGCGGCGACGACGCGCCCCGGCGGCCCGACCTGGTCATCCTCGACTACGAGCTCGGCGATGCCACGGGCTTCGAGGTGCTCGCACGGCTGCGCAAGTTCGACCACGGCCGCGCCGTGAAGGTCCTCATGCTGACCGGGACTCAGAAGAGCATCCCTGAGAGCATGCCGCTGGACGCCGACGCCTTCGTGCGCAAGCCCTTCGAGGCCGTCTTCTTCCTGGAGACGGTCATCCGGCTGCTCGGCCTCGAAGACGCGGAGGCTTGACATCCGCGGGTCCCGGCCCTAAACTGGGACCGGCGACGTAGGATCTCTCGGGAGGCACCATGGCGATCGCGACGGGGACGCGGGCGGCGACGGGCAGCGCGGCGGAAGCCGATTCGAAGGCGTGCGGACAGAAGGCCGCTCGCGCGGCGTGGGAGAAGATCGGCAAGGAGCGGGTGGACCTGGCGATCGTGTTCGCCGCCACCAAGTACAAGTACGCCGAAGTGCTCGCGGGGATCAAGGCCGAGCTCGGCGAGGTCCCGTTGATCGGCTGCTCGACCGCGGGGGAGTTCTGCGACGGCCTGGTCTCGGACAAGGCCGTCGTGATCATGCTGCTGCACGGGGACTCGGTGCGCTTCTCCGTCGGGCACGGGAAGGGCCTGCGGGCCAATTCGCTCGAGGCCGTGCGCGGGATGTTCTCCCAGTTCGCTCCCGCCGCGGCGGGCGGCAGCCTCCCGCATCGTTCCCTGCTCATGCTCTCCGATGGGCTTGCGGGCAACGGCGAGCAGCTCGTGATCAACGCCGCCCTCAAGCTGGGCAAGGACGCCTCGCTCGTCGGGGGCGCGGCCGGAGATGGCGGGGCATTCAAGGAGACCTTCGTCTTTCACAACGGCCAGGTCTATCACGACGCCGTCGTGGGCGTCGAGATGTTCTCGGCGCGCGCGCCGGGAGTCGGCGTCAGCCATGGTTGGTGCCCGTCGAAGTGCGAGGGCGTCGTGACCAAGACCACCGGCGGCATCATCAACGAGATCGACAATAAGCCCGCGTTCCGCCTCTACGAGGAGTACGCCAAGGCGATCGGCTACCTCCTGACGCCGGCCAACTCCGACATGTTCATGATGACGCACGAAATCGGGATGCAGGTCGGCGCGGGCGAGATCAAGGTCCGGGCGCCGATCAAGCGCAATCCGGACGGCTCGATCCTGATGGCGACCGAGGTGCCCAAAGGCATGAAGGTCAGCATCGTCGAGGGGGAGTGCCAGGCGCTGCTGGCCGCGGCGAAGTCCGCCACCGAGAAGGCGATCGCCGGCCTCAAGGGCGCCAAGCCGGCGGCCCTCGTGGTCTTCGACTGCATCGCGCGCAAGATCTGCTTGAAGGACGACTTCCTCAAGGAAGTGGAGATCATCCGGAAGGCGGCGGGCGCCAACGTTCCGGTGATCGGTTTCAATACCTACGGCGAGATCGCCCGGGTGCCGGGACAGTTGAGCGGCTTCCACAACACGACCGACGTCGTCTTCGCGATCCCGGCCTAGAAGAGCGAGAGGACGGCGTCGAACGCCGGGGGAAAGCGGCCGAGAGCGGCCACGAGCCCCTCGGCGGCGGCCGGGAGCGCCGAGGCGGCCAGCACTGCGCTTGCCAGCCACCGGCGGCCGCGCAGGAGGGCGGTCCGCTTGCGGGCGTAGGACTCGAGCGCCCCGCGTTCGCCGACGGCGGCGCGCGCCAACGCGAGGCCGGCCAGCCGGCCGGTCTGCAGCGCGGCGGCCATGCCGTCGCCGATGATGGGATCGAGCGCGCCGGCCGCGTCGCCGGCGAGCAGCCAATCCGCGCCGCAGACGCGCTCGGCGCGCTGGCCGAGCGGGCCGAGCCCGCGCAGCGGGCTGCAGCGCCGCGCGCCGGCCAGAGCCTGAGCCGCCGCGGGGCAGGAGGCGATGAGGCGCTCGTAGGCCGCTTCAGGTCGGTCGAGGGCTCGCTCCTCGAAGAGGGCGGCGACCAGCGCTTGCCCGTCCGGCAAGGGGGTCAGGTACAGCTCCGCGCCGTCGGCCAAGTAAACGCGCACGACCTCGTCGCCGCGAACGCCAGCGAAGCGCGCCGAAAGCCCGAACCGGCGCCGCGCCGGCGTCCGCCTGAGCACGCCGAGCGCCTCGGCGGCTCGCGACCTTCCGCCGTCGCAGACGGCCTTGAGCGGCGCGGCATAAGAGGAGGCGTCCTCGCAGCGCTCCACGGCGGTGACGCCCGCCGCGCGGGACGCCGCCCGCCAGAGCATGGCGTCGAAGCTCTCGCGGGGGACGCCGAGGCCGCGGGCGCCGCCCGGGAAGCGCCCCTCGGCGGTCCGTCCGGCGCGGCTGGTGTAGCGCACGCCGGCGAACGGCCGCCCCAGCGACGCGGCTTGCGCTTCGAGGCCGAGCTCCTTGAGCACCGCCACGCCCGCCGGCATCAAGCCCTCGCCGCAGGCTTTGGGCCGCGGGAAAGCGTCGCGCTCCAGCAGCGCCACCCGCAGGCCGCGGCGCGCGGCGAAGAGCGCCGTGGCGCAGCCGGCCGGGCCGCCGCCAAGCACGACGGCGTCGAAGCCTCTCATCGCGTCTCGAACAGGAGCATCTCGCAGGCGAAGCCGGGCCCGAGCGCGACCAGGATGCCTCGCCGGCCGGGCGGCGCGCCTTCGAGGGCGTCGCGCAGGATGAAGAGGACCGATGCCGACGATAGGTTGCCGTGGGAGGCGAGGAAGCGCCGCGAGAAGCGCGTGGCGTCCGGCGGCAGGTCCAGGGCGCGCTCGCAGGCGTCGAGGATGCGGCTGCTGCCCGGATGCAGGACGAAGAGCGAGAGGTCCTCGAGCTTCCAGCCCTGGCGGGCGAGGAACGGCTCCACCGCGCCGCGCAGCTGGGATTCCACGACCTCGGGGGCCCGCGGCGAGAGGACCAGCCGCATGCCGTCCTCGCCGAAGTCCCAGCCCATCACGTCCAGCGAGTCGTCGATCAGCAGGCTCTCCGCGGCGACGAAGCGCGCCCGCGCTCGAGCGCCCCCGGAGGCGGCCTCGCCGCGCAGGAGCGCCGCGGCGGCCCCGTCGGCGAAGAGCGCCGCGGCCACGAGCTGGGTGGCCGTGCCGTCGCGGGGCAGGAAGCTGAGGCTGCAGAGCTCGGTGGACGCCACGAGCGCGGCCTGCTCGGGGTGCCCTTGTAGATACTCGAAGGCGCGCGCCAGGGCCACCGCCCCGCCGGCGCAGCCCACGCCGAAGAGCGGCGTGCGCTTGACGCGCCGGCGGAAGGGCAGGCGCTGCGCCAGGTGCGCCTCCAAGCTGGGCGTGAGCAGGCCGGTGGTCGTCACGCTGAAGACGTGGTCGACGTCGCCGTGGCGCGCGCCGGCGCCTTCCAGCGCGGCGGCGATGGCGCGCTCGGCTAGGGCGCCGCCGTGGCGCAGGAAGTCCGCGTTGCGCCGCGAGAACGGGGGCGCGGAAAAGTAGTAGGCGCCGTCCTCGATGAGGCGCCGGCGGGCCACGCCGGCGTTGGCGAAGAGCGCCCCGCGCTTGGCCGGGGTCAGCGCGCCGGAGAACGAGGCGGCGCAGAGCCGCTCCACGTCCTCTTGGGAGTACTCGCGCTCCGGCAGCGCCGTGCCTATCGAGATCAGCTCAGCCATGGCTCTTGAGCCCCGCCAGGCTCAGCCGGAACCACGGCTCGCGGCGGGCCTTCAGATAGCGCAGGCCGGCGCGCGCGGCGAGGGCATCGAGCTCCTCCACGGTGAAGGCGCGGCGCACCGAGACCGGCCCATCGTGACGCACGACGTAGTTGCCGGCCAGCGTCACGACGCTCGCCGCGAGATAGCCGCCCAGGCACCGGCGCAGGTCGTTGACGAGGAGGCCGCGAAGCGCCAGCGCGTCGAGCGCGCGCAGGGCGTCCTCCAGCTCGCTCGCGGGGACGTGATGGAGCATCAGCGAGGCCAGCACGAAGTCGTAGCGCGCGCCCGAGCGCGCGTGGTCCTGCAGGGACTCCTGCACGATGCGGGTGGCCTTCTCGCCAGCCGTCCTCTCGCGGGCCAGCCGGGCCACGGTCGCGTCGCCGTCGAGCCCCACCACGCTCAGCGCCAGCCCGCGGCGCCTCGCCCAGCGCGCGAGCGCCAGCGGATAGTCCGCGGCGCCGGTGCCGACGTCGAGCACGGTCAGCGGGCGGCCGGCGGGCCAGCCGCGCGCCCACTCGTCCAGGCGGTCGAGAACGAGCCGGTGCCCCCCGAAGGAGCGGTTGAGGGCGGCCAGAAACGAGAGCGCGGCGTCCAGATCGGCGGGGGGAGGGTTCGCCTCGTCCATGATCTCGCGCAGGTCCTCGCGCCGGGAGAGATCGGGCAGCCTCATCGCCATGCAGCGACCCTAGCAAATACGCGCGACGTCAACGCAGCGTCCTCCAGTCCGAGATCTCGCTGGCTTTGCCGTCGTGAACGATGGTGTAGACGAAGTTCGCCATGGCTCGATGCCGGGAAGGGGAGTAATAGGCTCTGAATTGGGGGCCGAGACCGAGATCGAAGTCGCGCATGGACTCGACGGCGTCGATCCAGCCTTCTCGAGTCGGATGCTTGCCCGCGCGGACGAGTCCGGCCGTGAGCACCACCGCTTGCAAGAATCCGTCCAAGCCCTCCGGGGTCGGGTGGACTCCAGGGAAGTACCTCTTCAGCAGCTGGTCGTAGTCGGCGACGGCCCGCAAGTCCCTTCGATCGGTCGACGGGAGGCCCTGCGAGATGATGACCCCTTCCGCATCTAGGCCGAGGTCCTTGGCGAGCCTTTCCGCCGAGACGCCTCGCGTCAGGATGACGAAGATCGGTTTTGAGCCTCCCGCGCGGACGGCCTTGATGATTGAGACGACGACCTGGTACGCGGCGCCCAAGACGACGACTTCGGGATTGAAGGCGCTGATCTGAGCGACGAGACGGCGGTCTTGGATCTGCCCGCGCGGGACCAGGATGCTGGTCAGGACGGTCGACGGCACGCTGGACACGCTCGCCCCGACGGCGTCCTGGATCGCCGCCCCCAATGCGTCCTCCTGGGAGACGATCGTGAATCTTCTCGCCTTGGTCTCCGCCAAGAGCTTGCCGACGCCGAACGAGGCCTCGTCGTTGAACGTGCCGCGCACGGTGAAGACATAGCGCTTGAGCGGCTCGTGCAGGACCTTCAGGCCGGAGAGGATCAGGATCGGGATCTTGTGCAATTGCGCGACGCGGGCGTAAGTGACGGATTGCGGAGCGCCCGCGAAGAAGGCGCCTAGGAACATCTTCTCGGCCGCCAATCCATCGAAGCAGGAGGTCGCCGTATCGGGGTCCCATTTGTCGTCGCGTTCCACCACGCGAAGCTTGCGTCCATAGATCCCGCCCGTCGCATTGACCGCGTCCAAGTACGCTTCGCCGCCGGATAGGACGTTGGTCCCGAGCGCCTTTTGGAGCCCGGAAAGGGGCGTGCAAGCGCCGATCACTATCTCCTTTTCGGTGACGCCGGTCTCGCCCCGCCCAGGCAGCGGAAACACCGAGAGGGCCGTCGAGAGGAGGAGCAATGCCGTGAACGCTCTTCTCATGAGCGGACTGTAGCACTGCGTATTGGCGGTCCTATGACATCGGTTCGCGCAATCTGTTATACTGGGGCCGTGAGCACCGCCACCCGCGAGCTGAACGTCGGCGA
>CAZZGQ010000148.1:0-2283 GCA_964653765.1 uncultured Elusimicrobia bacterium
CGAGGAGCACGCGGCCGCGCGTCGTCGCCGAGGACTTGTCCATCAGCGGCTCGAGGAAGGCGACGGCGGCTTTCATCACCTCCGCGCTCTGCAGCACCTCGGCGACGATCATCTCGTTGGCGCCGAAGAGGCGGCCGACTTCGTCCATGCCCTTCATGAGCGGGCCGTTGATGATGGCGAGAGGCAGGCGCGACTTGATCAGCTCCTGCAGGTCGTCGATGAGGCCTTCCTTGGAGCCCTCGACGACGTTGCGCGCCAAGCGGTCGTCGATCGGCAGCTTGCTGCGCTCGGACGCCGTGGCCTTCGTCTCCTTCTTTTCCCGGAAGTGGGCGGAGAAGGCGGCGACGCGGTCCTCGCCCTGGCCGTCCCAGGAGAGCAGGTCCCAGCAGAGCTTGCGCTCCAATTCCGGGATCGCCGCCCAGCGGCCGAGCTTCTCGGAGTTGACGATGGCCATGTCGAGGCCGGCCTCGACGCAATGGTGCAGGAAGACGGCGTTGAGCACCTCGCGGCCGGCCGGGGGCAGGCCGAAGCTGACGTTGCTGATGCCGAGCACGGTCTTGCAGTTGGGGAAGCGCTGCTTGATCAGCCGGATGCCCTCGATCGTCTCGACGGCGGAGCCCCAGTAGTTCTTATCGCCGGTGCCGGCGGGGAAGACCAAGGGGTCGAAGATCAGGTCCTCTTCGGCCAGGCCGTATTTCTTGGTGAGCAGCTCGTGGCTGCGCGCGGCGACCTCGAGCTTGCGCTTGCGCGTCACGGCCATGCCCTGCGTCTTGTCCTCGTCGATCGTGCCGACGACGACGGCGGCGCCGTACTCGCGGATGAGCGGACAGATCTTCTCGAAGCGCTCCTCGCCGTCCTCCAGGTTGATCGAGTTCACGAGCGACTTGCCGGGCGTGCGCTTGAGCGCCTCCTCGAGCACGGCCGCGTCCGTGGTGTCGATCATGATCGGCACCTTCACCTTCTTGGTGAGCAGGTCGAGGAAGCGGATCATGTCCTCTTTCTCGTCGCGGTCGGGATTGGCGAGGCAGGCGTCGAGGATATGGGCGCCGTTGCGGACCTGGCGGCGGCCGATCTCGGAAGCCTCTTCGTAGCCGCCCTTCACGATCAGCTCCTTGAAGAGCTTGCTGCCGATCACGTTCGTGCGCTCGCCGACGAGGACGGGCGTCTTCTCGGGATCGATCGTGAAGGCCTCCAGCCCGGCCACCGCCGAGCGGCGGAGCTTGGACGGCTTGCGCGCCTTCTTGCCCTCGGCCATCTGCGCGATGAGCTTGATGTGCTCCGGGGTCGTGCCGCAGCAGCCGCCCACGATGTTCACCCAGCCCTCGAAGGCGAATCGTTCGATCTTTTTCGCCACCATCTCCGGCGTCTCGTTGTAATGGCCGTTCTCGTCGGGCAGGCCGGCGTTCGGATAGCAGATCGTGAAGGAGCGGGCCACGGAGGAGATCGTGCGCAGGTGGTCCGTCATGAAGTCCGGGCCCGTGGCGCAGTTGAGGCCGAGCGCGAGCAGGTCGTAGTGCGCCACCGATTCCGCCAGCGCTTCCGCGGTCTGGCCGCCCAGCATCGTGCCCATCGTCTCGATCGAGACCGACAGCATGACGGGCACCGAGCGGCCCAGCGTCTCGAAGGCATTCGACACGCCGGCGAGCGAGGCCTTCACGTTGAGCGTGTCCTGCTGCGTCTCGAGCAGGAGCAGGTCGACGCCGCCTTCCAGCAGCGCTTGCGCGGCCTCGGCGTAGTTGCGGCGCACCTCGTCGAAGGTGATGCCGCCCGTCACCGAGATCGTCTTGGTGCCGGGGCCCAGCGCGCCCGCGGCGAAGCGCGGCTTGCCCGGCGTGGACAGCTTGCGCGCGGCCTCGACGGCCAGCCGCGCCCCGGCCTTGGCGATCTCGACGGTCTTATCCTGCAGGCCGTACTCGGCGAGCACGTGGCGCACGGCGCCGAAAGTGTTGGTCTCGACGATGTCGCTGCCGGCCTTGAAGTAGGCCTCGTGGACGTCGCGGATGACGTCGGGCCGGGTCAGGACGAGGTTCTCGTTGCAGCCCTCCAGCGCCTCGCCGCCGAAGTCCTTCGCGGTCAGATTCCGGGCCTGCAGCATGGTGCCCATGCCGCCGTCGAGAAGCAGCAAGCGCTGCGTTAGCAGCGCGCGCAGCTCTTCGTCCCGCCCGTTGTCCTTGTAGCGCTTCATCTCAAAATGAAAAAACCACGCTCAAGCGTGGTCTCGATCCGCCCTCTTTAGCGCGCAGTCTCGGCCGCGGCAATTCGGGAAAAATCCTCGCCTGATGG
>CAZZGQ010000148.1:2383-5738 GCA_964653765.1 uncultured Elusimicrobia bacterium
CGGCCGAGGCGCAGCAGCGTCTCGCCGCGCCAGGCGCGCGCCGCGGGAAGATCGAGAGCGGCGAAAGCGCGGGCGAGCTCCTCAAGCCGGCGCCGCTCGTCGGCCGGCGGCGCGCCCGAGGCGGCCAAGATCGAGCCGCTCATGTCGAAGGCGGCGGCGCGCGAGAGGTCGTCCAGGCAGCCGGGATCGCCCAGGCGCAGCCGCGCCTCGCCCCGCTCGCGGCGCGCCCACGGATAGGAGTCGACGACCGAAAGGAAGAGATCGAGGTCCTGGGCGGCGGCGCGCCACAAGCCCAGCGCGCGGCGCACGCCCCCGCGCCAAGCGTAGCTCCACGGGTAGAACGGGCTGAGCGCGATGGCGCGCGAGAGGTCCTGGTGCGCGCCTCCCAGGTCGCCGAGCTGGCGCAGGGCCTCGCCGCGCCAGGCATACAGCCAGCCCGCCGAAGGCGCCAGCGCGATGGCGGCGTCGAGGTCCGCCAAGCCGCGGCGGCGGTCGGCGCCGTGGAAGCGCGCGCGGCCGAGGAAGGCGCGGATCCAGGCGCTGCGCGGGGCGAGGGCCACGGCGCGGGAGAGCGCGCGCACGGCCTCGCTCTGGCGGTTGAGCGCCGGCTGGCGCAGCAGCTCGCCGCGCTGCGCGAGCTTCCAGGCCGGCGGCAGGCACGTGAGCGCGTCAAGGCGTCGCAGGGCCCCGGCGATGTCGCCCTCCTCGATCAGGCGGTCCAGGGTGGCGTCGGCGCGGCCCGCGGCGTTGGGATCCTCGGCCACGGCCTCGTCGAAGCGGCGCGCGCGCACCAGCCGCCGCACGCGGTGGCGGGACTTCTCGACCTCGCGGCGGAAGTCTTCCGGCGTGAGCGGCGTCGCGATGAGGCCGGGAGCGACGCGGGCGAGCGCGGCGAAATCGCGCAGCTGGCCATCGGCGTCGGCGGCCTCGCCTCGCGCCACGGCCCGGCTGAGCAGCGCCCAGGCGCAGGAGGGGTCTAGCCGCACCGCGGCGTCGAGGTCCTCGCGCGCTCCCCGCGCGTCGGCGAAATGGGAGCGCTTGGCCTCGCCGCGCCAGGCCAGCAGCCACGCCTGGCCGCCCATGTCGTGGAACGCCTCGCAGCGCGGATTGAGCCGGACGGCGGTCTTGAAGTCGTCGAGGCCTCCTGCGAAATCCCGCAGGCCCGCGCGCGCCTGCGCGCGGCAGGCGTAGAACCAGGCGCACTCCGGATCCAAGCGGATCGACTCGTCGAGGGCGGCGAGGGACTCTTCCCAGCGGCCCATGCGGCGCAGCGTCTCGCCGCGCCAGCCGTGGACCTTGGCGTCGCGCGGGGCCAGGCGCCGCGCTTCGCCGAGACGGCGCAAGGCGGCGTCGTGGCGCCGCGCGTCGGCTTCCACCTTCGCGGCCACGACGCGCGGCCAAGCCTCTCGAGGATTCGCGGCGGCGGCGGCGGCGGCGTCCTTTCGGGCTGCCGAAAGATCGCGCAACCCGCGGCGCGCCTCGGCGCGGGCGAGCAGGCAGGCCGGATGGCCGGGAGCGAGCTCGAGCGCCCGCTCGGCGTCGGCCAGCGCCTCGCGGAAGCGGCCCAGCATGCGGCGCGACTCCGAGCGCAGCTGCCAGGCCTGTGCCGGAGCGCCGTCGCGGACCAGGAGCTCGTCGAGAAGAGCGCAGGCCGCCGCATGGTCTCCCATGCCGCGCAGCTTTCGCGCGCGAGAGAGGATCGTCACCGAGCCCAGTCTAACAAAATGGGCTAAACTAGGCCGCGATGAAGTGCCCGAGATGCGGCAATGACGGACCGGCCGATGCGCCGTTCTGCGGCGTCTGCTACGAAGTGCTCGCCAAGAAAGCCTCGCAACCGGCCGCCGCCTCCGTAGCCGCGGCTGCGACCCCGCCGAGCGGCTGGACTCCGGCCATCATCGCGTCGGCGCTCGTCGCCTTCTTCGTTTTGATCCCTCTGCGAAACCGCCTCCGCGAGGCTCTCTGGGTCCTCGACATGGTGAACCTCGCCTTCCACGAGGCCGGGCATCCGATCTTCGGCATCCTGGGTCTGGGCAATCATTGGATCACGGTCTGGGGCGGGACGCTGATGCAGCTCATCATGCCGGGAGCGGCGGCCTTCCATTTCTATGCGCGCGGCGAGAAAGCGTCGGCCTGCGCCTGCGTCTGGTGGTTCGGGCAGAACTTCCTTTATATCGGCAACTACATGGCCGACGCACGGGCGCAGGTCCTGCCCTTGTTGGGCGGCGGCGAGCACGACTGGACCTATCTCTTCGAGACGATGCGCGTGCTGCCGCATGACGTCCAGATCGGCGCGGCGACGCAGATCCTGGGCTGCTTGATCATGGCCTTCGCTCTCGCCGGGATCTACGTCTACTACCGGCGGCCTAACGCCGAGTGATCTCTTGGAAGCGCGGCATCCAGGCGATGTCCTGGAAGTCCTTGTCGTTGCGGGCGCGCTTCTTGAAGGAGGGATCGAGGGCGACGGCGGCGGCGAGCTCATCCAGAGACGGGGCCGTCTGGCCGTCGAGCAGCAGCTGCAGGCTGTGCCGGTAGCGCGAGAGGGGATCCTCCGGACAGACCTCGGCGGCGATCGTCGTCTCGGCCAAGGCGCCGGCGCGGTCGGCCTCGTCGAGCAGACGGTGCGCCTCTCCGAGATGGGCGCGGGCGCGGTCCTTGCGCGCCACGACGTTGGGCACGCGGATGAGGCGCAGCTGGAAGAGCTTCCCCGGAGCGTCTTGGAAGGTCAGCAGCGCGCAGGAGGCGAGGACGGGGGAATAGTCGACGCGCGCCAGGCGCCAGCGGCCCGGATAACCCTCGGGAAAGTCCGTCGCGCGGGTCTGGAACGCGGCGGTGGAGACGAGCAGCGCCGTGGACTCGTCGCCTGGGACGAGGGTCAGGGGCCTGACCGTCTCGCGCCGGCCGAAGCGGACGTAGCCGTCCTCGCGCAGGTTGGCCTCGGCTTGGGCGGCGTCCGCGCGGCTCCAGGTCCGGGCGCCGTCGGCGTCCATCTGCCAGTCCGCGCGCGCCTTCTCCGCGCCGGGGTCGATGGTCAGCGTCCCGATCTGCGTGACCACGGGGTCTCCGCTGATCGCGTCGCCCAGCGCCGCGAAGCCCAGGCGTTCGACGGCGACGGAGCAGTCGTTGTTCCAGCCCAGCACCTTCACGGTCTCGCTGTCGACCGGGACGGAGCGGCCGGCGGCGGCCGGAGCGGCGAAAGCCGCGCGAGAGAGGAGCGCGAGCAGCGCCGCCAGGATCAGGCCAGGTCGATCCATTCCCATTTGTTCTGGTAGAGGGCGACGAGCCGCTCGCGCAGCGCGGCGTGGGCGGGCTTGCGCAGCTTCGCGTCGTCGGCCAGCAGGGCCTCGCTGTCTTCGCG
>CAZZGQ010000148.1:5838-7739 GCA_964653765.1 uncultured Elusimicrobia bacterium
TCGATGACCTGCGTGGCCACGAGCACCTGGGTGTTGCCTTCGGCGAAATCCTTCATGACCGCGGTCTTCTGCTTGCCGCTCATCCCGCCGTGGATGAGGTCGACGCGCAGGCCGGCCAGTGGCCCGTCCTTCAAGCGCGCGAACTCGGCCTTGGCCGACTGCAGGTCGACGGCGGCCGACTCCTCGATGATCGGGTAGACGATGTACGCCTGCCGGCCGGCCCCCACTTCGCGGCGCAGCAGCTCCAGCGCCTCGTCCTCGGAGGGGCGCCGCGTCTCGATCCGCGCCTTGCCCGGCGGCAGCTCGTCGATCGTCGACACGTCGAGGTCGCCGTAGAGCGAGAGCGCCAGCGTGCGGGGGATGGGGGTGGCCGTCATGACCAGCAAATCCATCATGCTGCTCTTGTGCCGCAACGTCGAACGCTGGCGCACGCCGAAGCGGTGTTGTTCGTCAATCACCGCGAGCCTCAGCCTCGGGAACATCACATTATCCGGCAGCAAGGCGTGAGTTCCGATAAGTATGTCGACGCTGCCGCGGCGAGCGGCTTCTAAAGTCTTTTCCTTTTGCTTCGGAGGGATCCTGGAAGTCACGATCCCGACTTCCACGGGCAGCCCCTTCAGCAGTCTCGTGGCGGTGTTGTAATGCTGCTCCGCGAGGATTTCCGTCGGCGCCATCAGCGCCCCTTGAAATCCGTTTTCCACCGCGAGCAGCAAAGCTGCCAGCGCCACCGCCGTCTTGCCCGACCCCACGTCGCCCTGCAGCAGCCGCGTCATCGGGTAGAGCTGCTGGAGGTCGCCGAAGATCTCGTTGATCACGCGCTTCTGCGCCGCCGTGAAATCGAAGGCCAGGCGCTCGCGGAACGGCGTGAGCAGGGAGCGCTTGACCTCGTAGGCGAAGCCTTTGGTCAGCTCGCGCGTCTGGCGGCGCTTGAGCGTCCAGGCCAGCTCGAGCAGCAGCAGCTCCTCGTAGGCCAGGCGCGAGCGCGCCGCCTCCAGCTCCCGCGCCGAGCCGGGGAAGTGGATGGCGTGCAGCGCCTGGGCGGCCGAGAGCTGCTCGCGCTTCTGGAGCAGCGCCGCGGGGACGGCGTCCTTGGCGTGCGGGGCCGCCTGCTGCACGGCGGCGAAGACGGCCTCGCGCATGAAGCGTTGGGTAAGCCCCTCCGTCAACGGATAGATCGGGGTAAGACGGCCGACATGAATACGCCAACGTTCATCGGAGAGCGGGTAATGCTCGTCGACATGCACTTCATGGATGCCGGAGAGACTGGGCTCCGCCCTTCCCACGATCCAGATGTCGGCGCCCGGCGTCACTTCCGATTTAAGGGCCGAGAACACGTCGAAGCGCCGGCTGCGGTGCTTGAACCAGACCGCCTCGAGCGGGCCGCGCGGCGTCGAGAGCTTGGCTTTGTAGAGCGCCAGCGCCGGGCCCGCCGGATAGAGGCCGGCGCGGACGACGCGCCCTTGCGCGACGACGAGGCCGGTCGCCGTCGGCAGAGTGAAGTCTTCCGTCTCATGCCGGTCCTGCCAGTCGCGCGGCAGGTAATAAAGGAGGTCGCCCAGGGTGCTCACCCCGAGCTCGGCCAGGATGGCGGCGCGGCGCGGCCCCACGCCTTTGAGGTACTGGACGGACAACGACAACGGCGAGGTTGCGGCGGTCGTCACGGTTTGGTAAGATGTCCCTTCGAGGTAATCACCATGGCATTCAAGTGCAGCATCTGCAGCAAGGGACCCGTCAGCGGCCTGTCTTACAGCCACTCCAACAGGGGCACCAAGCGCATCTTCCGCCCGAACCTTCAGAAGCAGAAGGTCATGCTCGCCGGCCGTCCGCAGACCGCGTACGTCTGCGCCAACTGCATCAAGTCGGGCAAGGCCGTCCGTCCCGCGAAATAATACCAATTGAAT
>CAZZGQ010000149.1:0-7641 GCA_964653765.1 uncultured Elusimicrobia bacterium
CGTTGCCGAAGGGCATCTCGCGCAGCAGGAAGAAGCGGAAGGCGTCGACGCCGAACTCGCGCGTGATGTCGTACGGGTCGACGAAGTTGCCCTTCGACTTGCTCATTTTCTGGCCGTCGACGGTCCACCAGCCGTGGGCGAAGACGGTTTTCGGCAGAGGCAGGCCCGCCGCCATAAGCATGGCCGGCCAGATCACGGCGTGGAAGCGATAGATCTCTTTCCCGACGATGTGGACGTCGGCCGGCCAAGTCTCGGCCGCTTTAGCGGCCGAAAAATAGTTGATCAGCGCATCGAACCACACATACACGGTGTGCGATTCGTCCCCGGGGACAGGGATGCCCCATTTGACCTTTTCCCGCGACACGGAGATGTCCTGCAGGCCCTGCTTCACGAAGGAGACGATCTCCGGCGCGCGCTGCTTCGGCATCAAAAATTCCGGATTCTTCTGGTAGTGCTCTAGAAGCGCGGCCTCGTACTTCGAGAGCTTGAAGAACCAGTTGTCCTCTTCGACGAGCTGCAGCTCGCGCCGGCAGTCGGCGTTCGGGCAGAGGCGCTTGCCGGTCTTGTGGTCCGGCGGGGCCTCGGTCTCGGTCCAGAAAGTCTCGTCCGACACGCAGTAGTAGCCGCGGTAGTGGCCCTTGTAGATGTCGCCGGAATCGATGAGCTTCTTGAAGAGCTCTTGGACGGTCGTCTCGTGGCGCGGCTCCGTGGTCCGGATGAAGTCGTCGTAGCGGATGTCCAGGTGCTTCCAAAGGGCGCGGAACTTGTCGGAGATCTCATCGGCGTACTTCTGCGGGGACACGCCGTGGGCTTGGGCCGCCTGCTCGATCTTGGCGCCGTGCTCGTCGGTGCCGGTCAGGAAATGCACGGCCTGGCCGCGCGCGCGATGCCAGCGCGCCAGCACGTCGGCGGCCACGGTCGTATAGGCGTGCCCTATGTGCGGCTGGGCGTTGATGTAGTAGATAGGGGTCGTGACGTAGAACTTCTTGGCCATCGCTTAGATTCCTTGGACCTCGAGGGCGGCGAGCATGAGCACGGTCCTCGGGTCGGCGTTCTGACGCAGCGAGCGCCGCAGCTTGTCCAGCTCGCGCAACGGGCGCTCGGCCTTTGAGAACGGAAGATCGCCGCCGAGATGGCGCAGGCGCAGCTCCTGCCCGAGCGCGAAGAGGGCCGTCTCGGCTTGAGCGCGCGCCAAGTACGCCTCCTTGGGCAGAGCTTCCGCGGCCGTCAGCGGCGCCAGCGGCCCTTCCGTCAGCGACTCCGGGTAGCCCGGGCCTTGGGCCAGCTGCAGCGCCCGGCTTACGGAACCCTCCGATAGCTCGGATAAACGCGCGCCGCGCTTCGCGTCGATCCCCATTCGCTCCAGGCAACGCGCCACGACGGCGGGCGGCAGCGGCGAGAACGGGATCGAGAAGCAGCGCGACGGGATCGTGCGCGGGAGACGCTCGCGTTGGGATGTGCAGAGGATCCAGAGCGTCTTGGCCGGCGGCTCCTCGAGGATCTTGAGCAGGGCGTTGCAGCTCTCGACCTCCAGCGTGTGGGCCTCCTCGATCACCGCCACCTTCCAACGGCCGAGCAGCGACTGCAGCTCCATGTCGCGGCGCAGATGGCGGATCGTGTCGATCTTGAGCGTGCCGCCCTTCGAGACCTCGCCCTCCTGGAGCGCGGTCTGATAAGCCTGGTTGACCGCCTTCACGTCGGGATGCATCCGCTTGTCGACGGCCTGGCAGTCGTCGCAGAGCCCGCAGGGCTGCCCGGGCGCGCCGCTGCCGCAGACCAGCGCCTTGGCGAAGTCGTGGGCGACGAGAGTCTTGCCCACGCCGTCGGGCCCGACGAAGAGCATGGCGGAGGGCAGGCGGCCGTGCGCCAGCATGCCCGACAGTAGGCGCAGCGCCCGGGCCTGGCCTTCCGCGGCGGTGAAGCTCACGCGCGCGCTCCTGCCTTGGCGCGCGGCTTGAGCTTGGCCTGCACGCGCGCGAAGATGGCGCTCTGCAGCTCGTCGATGGGCAGCCGCCCGTCGATGTGGTGGATCCCCTGGCCTGAGACCTTGCGATAGCCGGCCCGCACCCGAGCGCGGAAGGCCTTGGGCTCGTTCTCGAGCCGGTCGTGCACGCGGTCCTTGTCGCGGGCGCCGAACTCGGCGTCCGGGATGTCGATGATGAAGGTCAGATCGGGCTTGAGGCCGCTCGTCGCGAGGTCGTTGGCCTCGTCGATGATCTCCAGGTCGAGGCCTCGGCCGTAACCCTGGTAGACCGTGGTCGACATCGTGTAGCGCTCGCAGACCACGACCTTTCCGGCGGCCAGGGCCGGGCGCAGCCGCTCCTCCGTGTGCTGGGCGCGGGAGGCCTCATAAAGCAGCAGCTCGGCGATCGGATGGATCGCGTGCTCCGTGGACAGGAGGATGCGCCGCACCTCCTCGGCGAAGGACGTGCCGCCGGGCTCGCGCGTGTGCACGACGTCGAAGCCCGACGAGCGCAGCCGCTCCACGAGAAGGCGCGCCTGGGTGGACTTACCGGATTTGTCGGGCCCTTCGAGGACGATGAAGAGCCCCGGCGAACGCCTCACGCACGCATGATAGCAAATCGGCTCCTATCACAACCCTGAAGGCCAAGGCTGCGGACTGTCCTGCCACGATTGCCGCGAGAGGATGATATGCGTGGTGACGATATTGCGTCCCGCCGCGTCCGTGTAGAAAACGCAGATGTTGTTCGAGCCGAGCGTGACGCTTCCCACCACGTAGGCGGCTCCCACGATCTTCGTTTGCCCGGCTCCGCCGCCCGCGGTGAGGTTGCCGCCGACGTAGAGGAAGCCGTTGACCAAGGCCTTGCTGTCGCTGATGGAGACCGTGATCGAAGGGTCGGAGAGATAGCTCGAATTGAGGCCGGGAAACGTGGAGGGACGCCCGACCGTGCTGTCGTTCCAGCTGATGGTGCACGCCGGCCCGCCGCCCGTATAAAAGCTCCACGCATTGCCGTACTGCTTCCAGGCGGATTGCGGCAGCGGGAACGTGGGCGCTCCTTGCCCCCCACGCCCGGGGGGCAGATTGAGGTTGCCTCGGACGATGAGCGTCCCCCCGACGAATATCCCGGGAGGGTTGACGTTCAGGTCTCCGTCGATGTAATAGGTATTGCCGGTGTTGCAGGAGGAGCCGTTGCCGCAGGTCGGACCCCAGGTTTGAGCGGTGGAGTAATAAGTGCCCGTGGCCTGCGCCGACGATTTATAGAAATCGAAGTCGATATAAGGGGTGGGCGGAAGATTGGTGTCATAGCTCCACCATTGCACCGAATCCGTGTTAGGCAGCAGCGAGCCGTTGGAGTCTTGAGGCGTGACGTCGTCGGCGCTGTAAAATTGGGGGTGATTGCGGCTGCTCGTGGCGATGGCTGTATTGGACACGACGCTGCCGAACTCGACTTGCACGTTCGACCCGGAGATGGTGACCCCGGAGCCTGACCGGATCGCGGAGCCGCTCATCGGGGAATTGGCGTAGACGACCTTGAGGGCGCGCACTTCTTTCTTGTATTTGTCCCGGCCGACGCCGATGATGGTCACCGACTGGATTCCAGGCCCGCTGGTGATGGAGATGGCGTACGATCCTCCGGGGAGGTCCGAGTAAGACGTGTCGAGGTGATATCCGGAGAGCTGGGTCCCGGCTTGGATGCTGGTCCACGTCGCGGTGCTTTCCGTCACTTTCTGATAGCCTCTGTCCGCGGCCGCCTCGGCGAGTTGGAACGCGTTCGTGTTCTGCTGCTGCTTGGCGCTCCAACGCGCCTCGTTCTGGACGTAAAGGACCATGGTCGGCACCAGCACGGAGAGGATGAGCAGAAGCACGATGACCCCGACGAGAATCTGCCCTCGATCCCTCCTCATTTAATTCATGATCCTCACTTTTTGGATGGAAAGTTGGAGCGCCTTGACGCCGCTCAGATAGGTCCTGGATTGAGTGGTGACGGCCACGGAGATCAGGCTTGTGTCGTCGGTCTTGGGGTACGTGAACGCGATGTAGGCGATGTTCGAGCTGAGCAGAGAGAGCTGTCCGGCGACGGACATGTAGAGCTTGTTCCCGCTTTGGTAGAAAGAGATGGTCTGACCCTGGATGTTCATGAACGTGATCTTGGAGCTTGGGGGTTGGCCTGAGTTGCGGCTGATCACGACGGTTCCGGACTTGGCTTGCCGCGTCAGGCGGTTGAAGGTGTCCAGGCTCACCCGGACGTCCCTCTGGATGTCGTTGCGCGCGGCTGTCTGCCTCCAGAAGTTGGTCATCTGCACCAGCAAGGGCGCGGCCACGGCGGTCAATCCGCCGAGGATGGCGACGGTGATCATCATCTCGGTCAGCGTGTGGCCTCGGGTCGATTTTAGGGCCATGTGAAATTCTGGTTCGGCAGGGTCGCGCCGGCGGTCACTGAGATTCCCGTCAGATATTTGGAGGTGTAGCTGACCGAGCCCGAGTTTATATCCACGACCGGATAGAAAGCGCGCACGTTGTACGTGGCCGTGGCGCTGCCGCGCACGTCCAGGCTGTAGGTCCCGTCCGATTGGCTTGAGCCCGAGTAAAAGGGAGCAAGCGCCGGCGCCGAGGACGCGACGACGTCGGCCGGGGGGTCGGGGACGGTGGCCGTGCTCGCGACGATCAAGACCCCGGTGGTGATGATCGAGCCGTTGTTCTTGACGGTTCCCGTGATCGTCCCCATGGCCCCCGTGACCGTGATGGTTCCACCGAAGACCGTGCTGCCGGCAACGGTGACCGTGCAACTGATAGGACTGCCGGCGCAGGGCGACGTCGCGACCGAGGAGTAGCTTTCCGAGGAATCCAAGGCAGGAGTGATCGCGTACGCGCTCGCTGTCGTGGTGACGAAGATGGAAAAATGCCCCGTGCTGTCCGTGGTGTCGCTATAGGTCGATCCGCCTTGCGTCGCGTCGACGGGGATGTTCGGAAGGGCTCCCGATCCCGAGGTCACGTAGCCTGTGATGTATCCTCCCGCGCCCAAATGGAAATCCGGGACGTTGGCGGCCGCTCCTTGGTTGATCGTGACGTCCACGCTGCTGGTCTGATAGTTCCCGTTGGCCGAGTTCAAGTTGGCGGTGACCGTGTTGGTCCCTGTGGACAGAGACAAGAGGTAGAACCCTTGAGCGTTCGTCGTCGTTTGAAACCCCGCGGCCCCTACCGCGATCGGGCTCAAGGGCGTGGAGTAGCTGGGGCCGGCGCCGTAAACATAGCCCACGGCCAGTCCTCCCGTGTAGGTGGACGCGATGGCGATGTAATTGAGATTGGAGGCCGGCCAGAGGGGCGAGGTGACGGAGTTCGTGATGCTGGTGTTGTTGCCTTGGGTCACCGCGACGTTGGAGACGACTTGATCGAGGTTGCCGGACATGGCGGTGACGCTCCATGTGCCCGTGGCCACGCCGACCAAGGTGAACGACGAATAGAGACAGGTTTGTCCTTGAGCGCCGGTGACGGAGCTGTTGGAAGACTGGATCCCTGAAGAATACCCGTCGTTGGCGAAGACGTAAGCTCCCGTCGAGGGCGTGCCGGAGACGATGAGTTGCGCTCCATTGGCGGAGCTGAAGGGGCTGTAGATCAGGCCGGCGGCGGAGCCGGCGTTGTTGTAGTAGAAGTTGTTGGGGTTGTCGTTCGTCTGGAAGGCGCGGCCATAGGTGTTGCCCGGCGCGCAGGCCGTGGAGAATCTCACGACCTGGTCCGTCGGCAGAAGGCCGTGCGAGCCCGCCTGCATGGGGATGCAACTGGTGCCGCAAGGGCTGGGGATCGCGCCGCCGTGCTTCCAGCCGACGGCGTCAAGCTGGTTGCCGGCGCTGTCCGTCAGCCAGATCGAATCGTTGTAGCTCGCCTGGATGATGCGCTTGATGGAAGGGGCCGACCAATCGGGGGGCGCGACGGAGCAGGCGGTGTTGGCGGTATCGGTGTAATAGGCGTCCGCGGTGTAATTGGTCCCCAAGACCGTGAACGACGACCTGTTGGCGATCAGGTAATAGCGCCCGGAAGCGACATAGGTGGAGGTATAGATCAGGTTGACGTCGAGGCAGGTCCGTGGGTTGCCGCCGTTGCCGCTGACGGAGATGACGTTGAGCTTGATCGAGTGAGAGGCGACGCTGCTCCCGATATTGATGGCGCTCGTGGTCGGATTGAACAGCTCCACGTATTGGATGTCGAAGCCGTCCGCTTGCGTGGTCGAGGCGACCACTTGGCTTATGACGAGGCTCGGGTCGTAGGTATAAAGGCTGGAGGCGCTGATCGTTCCCGTGGCGATGGCCGGCAGGGAGAAGTCCTGGCTCGTGCTCAGCCCATCGACGACGCTCAGCATGCCGGTGTTCTGCGTGGTAAACCCGGGGCTCGAGCAGACCAGCGAATAGCTTCCCGGGGCGACGGAGAACGAATAATTGCCGCCCGAATCCGCGTAGCCCCGCCATTTCGGGATGCCCGCCACTTGGACCAGGGCTCCAGCGACGACGTTGGGCGCGGAACAAGGGGCCGTGGCGGGCCCCAGGCAAACCTGGCCCTTGAACCCGGTGCTCATCGCCGCCACGTTGGGATTCTCGTAATAGCTGTCGATCTCTATCTTCTTCTGTATGTTCCTCTCGGTCCAGTAGACATAGATCGTGATCTTCTTCATGCCGGGATCGTTCGAGTTGGCGGGGAGCACCGTGACGGTTCCGCCCGCCACGGAGACGTAGTCGACGCGCACGGCGCGCGTCAGCGGGATCGCCCCCCACAGCGTGAATATCTCGGGGGGGTAATTCCCCGCATCATAGGTGAAATTCGGGGAATAGCCCGTGCTGCTGGCCGTGTAGGTGGTCACTAAGAGCTGGTAATACGATTTGTTCTTCAGCAGCTCCATCTTTTCCTGGGCCATGTTCGTGGCGATGGTCTTGGTTCGCGAGGCCGCGATGGCTTTGGTGATGTATTGGAAGCTGGCCATGCCGCCAGCGACGCCGACGCTCATGATCGCCAAAGCGATCATGAGCTCGGTCAAGGTCACGCCGAGACGGTTACTATAGGGAATGAGTCTCAATCCCGAGAATCGGCTCCTCATCGCTGACATTCCGCGTCGTGAGTATAGGAGCCTTTGGGACGAGGGTCAAGGCGACTTCAGTCATCACCTGTCAGGCGTCAGCGAGACTGATGACTCAGCTGCATTCGGAATGGCCGCAATCGTGGCAGGTCGGCCCTGAGCAGCCCGACTCGTGCGAGACGTTCGAGGACCGGCAGCGCGGGCAGACCTCGTGGGGAGCGGGGAACAAGCCGGCCAGCGTCTTGCGCTCCTCATCGGCCGAGAGCCAGCCGTTGCGCTTGAGGTGCTCGCGCAAGGCGATGGCCACGGCGTGCGCCACCGAATCGACGCGGTTCGGGCCGAAGCCCAGCGGCCGGTCGCCCTTCACCGAGTGCAGATGCTTCAAGATGCGCGCCGGATCGCCGCCCTCGGCCAGGTATTTCGAGAGCAGGATGCCGATCAGCGACGTGAGCGCCGAGATCTCCGTCCCCAGCGGCGGCAGGTTGGTGAAGATCTGATAGGGGCCGCGCTCGTCGAAGTTGATGTGCACGTGCAGGGGACCGTACCCCGTCTTGATCTGATAGTACTCGCTGGGCAGCCCCGACGCCGACTCCGGCTCCCGCCGCTTGGCGCGGGA
>CAZZGQ010000150.1:0-1771 GCA_964653765.1 uncultured Elusimicrobia bacterium
CGGCCCAGGCGGCGCGCTGCGCGGCCGTGAGCGGCAGGTCTTCGGCGCGGTCGGCCAGGGTCTCGGCCCAGCGCCGATGCGCCTTGAGGGCGCGCCGGAAGGTGGGCGAGCGCAGCGACTGATCGAGCAGGTCGATCAGCTCGTGCGAGGCGCGCGGGCTGAAAGCCGCGAGCCGGAAGACCGGGGCGACGACGTCGACGGGGCGCCGCGCCAGATCCGAGTCGGGGCCCGTCGGCGGAGCGAGGAAGTAGCGCAGGGCCTGCCGCAGCGAGCGGCGGTCCGCCGCGTCGACGAGCAGCAGGGCGGCCTCGCGGTCCTTCTCCGTCGGCAGGCCGCCCTTCATGATGAAGGACAGGCCGCGCAGGGCGGGCTGCTGCGCGATCGGCGCCGTCAGCACGGGCTCGAAGACCTTCGGATCGCGGGCGATCAGCGAGAGGACGGTGCGGCCGAACGCCAGGCCCAAGAGCGTGTCCGGATCCAGCCGCGGCAGCAGACGGGCCATCGTTGCCTCGCCGCCGCGCTTGTAGACGGGCCGCAGGAAGTGGAGCAGCCCCGCCGAATAATGGCCGCCGTGGCGCAGCCACCGCAGGCGGCTCTTCTTCCAGGAGAGCAGGTCGCCCACGTCGGAGGCCGACAGCTTCCAGAGCGCCGCGTCCTCGACCAAGCGGTCGATCGCGGCGAGCTCGACCGTCAGGGCATAGCCCTCGGTCAGCGCGTGCCGGGCCGTGGATTCGGCGGCCGGCTTGGTGAAGGCATCGGGCAGCCCATCGTTGAAGAGGAGATGGACGTATTCGTGCAAGTGGGTCATCAGGTCCGCCACGCGCCGCGACAGGGCGGGCCCTCGAAACGGCGGAGGGACGCGGTCGAGCGGGCCCGGCTGGACGCCGGCTGGCCGGTGCCAGTCGACGTGGTGCACGCCCAGGTCGCTCCACGAGCGCGTTTCCTGGTCGCTCCGCAAGGCGTAGCGCACGTCCAGGTCCCGGTAGAGCGAGGGGAAGTAGCGCGCCAGGACGCGCTGGCTGCGCTCGCGGGCGAGGAAGATGTCCTGGAAGGCGGGGCGCGCTTCCGGGGGCGCGCTGCCGTCGAAGAGCCCGTCTTCGACGGAAAGGTCCACGTCGCCGGAAGGGGCGGCGGCCGCCGGTCCGGAGGGAGTGGAACTGGTACCGGTACCAGTTTCGCCGGATACCGGAGCGGCGAAACTGGTTTCGAGACCAGTTTGGAGGGCGCCGGCCGCTTCGGGCCGGGCCAACGAGTCCGCGGCCAGCGGCGCCGCGGGCAATGTGACCGCGCGCGGCGGCGGAGCCGTCTCCAGGGAAGCGGCCAAAGCGGCGCGCGCCAGCAGAGGCGCCAGCCAGAGGGACGTCATCGCCTCCCATGATGCCCGGTTTGGACTCGCCGGAGGAGGGTCCCTCGGGCCTCCCCGGCGGGGCCAAGCGTCCTACCTCATGGACGGTCGCGGCGCAAGAGGCGTCGCACCGTCTTGAGGTTCATTTAAACGGCGAAACGTTGCGCCGGCCGCCCGCGTTTGGATCAATTATATGTCGCCTCGGAAGACCCCCTATCCGCACCCGCCAGGAAGCGACGGAGGATCAATGATCAAGAAGACCGCATGCAGCGCCGTTCTGTTCCTGACGCTGTCGACGGCCGTCTCGACGGCGTTCGCGTCCTACAACAACGTGATCTTGGCCGACCGGCCGGTCATGTTCCTGGGGATGGATACGCCCGCCTCCGGGAGCCAGTCCGACTTGAGCGGGCACGGCAACTCGGGCGG
>CAZZGQ010000150.1:1871-7638 GCA_964653765.1 uncultured Elusimicrobia bacterium
CGCAGTGGATCCACGTCGTCGACGTCATCGACATGAACGCGGCGACGATCTCGATCTACAAGAACGGCGTGCTGCGCGGCACGGTGCCGCTGAGCCAGTACAGCGTCACGCCGGGCACGACCAACGCGCCGTTCAACGTCGGCACGCGCGACAACAACAGCTACTTCCAGGGCGCGATCGGCAAGGTGGCCGTCTACAACTACGTGCTGAGCGGGGCCCAGATCGCCAATCACTACGCGGCGATGACCTTGGGCTCCTCGTCGCCTTCGTCGCCGTCGACGCCGGTGGCGCCGACGCCGATCGTCTCCCGCACGTCGGTGATCCCCGCCGCGCCGCGGGTCGGGATCGTCCCGGTGCGCTGAGCTAGCGCGCCGTCCCGTCGGACGCCAGCACCATGTGCGCGGCGTCCAGGTCGCCGGCGGCGATCTTGGCGAAGACGTCCTTCAAGCGGCTGCGCTCGCTCTCCAGCGAGCGCAGCCGCCTCGCGTAGGAGGTGCCGGGCAGGAAGCGGACGACCATGCCGTCGACGCTTTGCCTCCAGGCGGGGCGCCCGTCCGCCGACTGGGCGAAGCGGTAGGCCGTCGAGCGGTAGTCTTCGAGGTTGCGCGAGAGATCCTTGCGCAGCGCCCCGCCCGACGCCAGCCGAGCCTCCACGCCGGCCACGTTCGCGGCCCAGTCCTCCGCTTGGAGGCGCGCGATCGCCTCGCTGTCGTCGGCGCGCAGCTTCTTGAGCGCGGCCTCGAACCACTCTCCGCGGTGCATGTAGGCCTCGCGCTCGGCCGGGGCGGCGGGGCACTGCTGGACGGTCTGGTACAGATCGGGGGTGATCGTCGCCAGCTCGGCGTCGAGGCGCTGCAGCTCCTCCTCGAGGGAGGCCACCGTGATCCAGCGCGCCGCCTCTTTTTGCTTGCCGCCGAGCTCGACGAGCAGCGCGGGGCTGACGCGCGCGGGGTCTTTGGCCGCCGCCGCGGCCTGCTCGAAGTCGGCCAGAGCCGCGGCGGCGCGCGCGAGCGCCGCCTGGCGCCGGGCGAACGCTTCCGGAAGCGCTTTCCCGGCCGCCTTGGCGGCCAGCTGCTTCTGGACGGCGGGATCGGCCAGCTGCTCCGGCGTGTAGCCGCGCTCCTCGCCCAGCAGGCGCGCCAGCGTCAGCGCCTTCTCGTAATCGAGGCGGCGCTGGAGGTTGCCGACGTCGAAGCGCATGCCGTACGCGGGGTAGTGCAGCGTCTCGTAGTCGAGCTTGCCCGTCTCGATGAGCCGCGGCGCTCCGGGAGCGCGGCGCAGGTTCAGCGCCGATTGGAGGGCCTGCAGCTGCGGCGAGTAGCCGCGCAGGTTGGACTGGCTCAGGCGGTCATAGTAGCCCGAGCTCAGCGCGCCGCGGCCGGGCGTCGCGCCGCGCTCGGCCTCGCCGGGCTTCTTGCCCTCGGCCTTCTGCGTGATGATCTTGTTGCTCTGGCCGCCCTGCCCCTCGAACATGTTCTTGAGGATCTCGCGCTGCTCCTCGTCGGACAGGTCGTCGGACTGCTGCTTGGCCAGCTTCGAGTCATGGGCGTGGCGATTGAGGTTGCCGTAGAGGCCCTTGCCGTATTTGTACCTGGGGTTGATCGAGAGATGGGAGCCTTCGACGCTGCTCGTCACCAGGTCCTCGAACGCGGTGGTGCCGTTGGCGTCGTCGCGCGCGAGGCCGACGGCGAGGCGGGCGGCCGCTTGCGGGTTGGCCTCGATCCAGGCCCGGATGTCGGCCAGCCGCCGCTGGCGCTCGCCGGCGGCGCTGATGTTGGGGCCGATCTTGGAGCGCTCGATGCGCGCGGCCAGCGAATCGGCCACGGCCGGGTCGCTCTGGATCTTGCCGCGGACGTCGGCTTCGACCTGGGCGTCGTCGGAGTCGGCCTCGCCCTGCGCGCCCGCCGGGGCGGGATCGTCCTGGGCGCGGGCGGGGGCCGCCGGCGACAGCCAGAGGGCGAGCAGGAGCGCCGCCGGCGTCATGGGGCCGGCTTGACCGGCGCCGCGGGGGCGGGCGCGGCGAAGTCGAAGACCAGGCGCTTGCCGGCGTAGACCTTGCCGTCGTCGTCGACGCGCGGCGTCGTCCATGAGAAGTCGGACGAAGGCATGTCGTGGCGCGTTCTCGAGACGATCTGGACGAAGGTCGTCGTCGCGCTCTGATCGGGGACGACCCACCGGATCATCGCGTACTTGCCGGAGGGAGTGATCCGCATCAGCTGCAGGTGGGCCAGCGGGCCGACGTCCAGCAGCGTCGCGCCGAGATAGTTCCTGATCGACACGGTCCAGCCGGCCTTGCCGCGCAGGGACACGAGCAGCGTCTCGCCGTCGCCGGAGAAAGCGACGGGGTCGCCCTTCTCAGGGGTATCGGCTTCCGAAGATTCCCAGAGCGCCTTGCCTTCGTCGCCGTAGACGCGAAGCAGGCGGCGCGAGGAGAGGACCTTGCTGCGGTCGGCGTTCCACGTGGTGGCGCGCTCGAGGGTCCAGGCGAAGCGGCCGTTGGGCGCCGCCCCGCCCAGCTTCTCGCGGACCGTGCTCAGGCCGTCGTCCTCGGTCCTCAACGGGATCTCGGAGGCGAGGTTGCCGCCGCGGTCGTAGAAGAGCAGCGACGACGTCTGGCGCAGCCAGCCGGCGCTCTTCAGCGGCTTGACGTCGGCCTCGATCAGCGGGACGTGGGTCGTGTCGTTGAGGAGCGTGCGGTCGGCGGGTTCCGGCGTCTCGTGCAGCGGCGGAGGCAGCGGCGCGCCGGCGCGCGCGGTCGAGGAAAGAGCGGCGAGGGCGAGGACGACGGCGGCCGTCCCGGCTTTCATTCGTCGCGGCCCTCCACGCGCACGGGCAGGCCGCTCTGCCGCGGGAAGAGGCGCACGGCGTAAGGCTGCGTCAGCGCCATCGTGGCCATGCCCTTCGGCTTGGTGACCTTGTAGCGGACCACGAGCGCGTCTTGCTCCTTCACCGGGGCGTCGAAGACGATGCCGTAGCCGCCGGAGTTGCGCGTGCCCGCGAATACCGCCACGGCGAAATTCTTGCTCAGGTCGGCGGAAGGAGCGGCCTTGCCGAGCTTGTCCCACAGCGCCCGCCACTGCTCGGGCGTCTGCACCACCTCGTGGCCCGGCTGCGTCACCTTGCTGTAGCTGCCTTCGGTCTCCATGGGTCTGTTCGCGCGAGCCTTCCGGGCCTTCGCCGCCGCGCCGCCGGCCAGCGGTATCAGCAGCAGAAGGGCCCAGCTCAGCCTACTCATGCGCTCCTCCGATCAGGATCTTGGGGATGCTCAGCGTCGGCTGGCCGTCGCCGACCGGCACGCCCTGGCCGTCCTTGCCGCACGTGCCGATGCCCCAGCCGATGTCCCAGCCCACCTTGTCGATCGATCTGAGGACCTCCGGTCCGATGCCGAGAAGGTTGGCGTCCCTGACCATGTGCGTGATTTTTCCGTCCTTCACGGCGAATCCTTCATCGACTTCGAACACGAACTCGCCCGTGGCCGTATTCACTTGGCCTCCGCCCATGCGCGTGACCAAGATGCCCGACTTGAGCCGCTTGAGGATCTCGCGCGGGTCGTCGGGCCCCGGGGCGATGTAGAGGTTGGACATGCGCGGGATCGGCCGGCAGGCGAAGGACTCGCGCCGTCCGTGGCCGTTGGACGGCTTGCCTTCGCGCATGGCCGTGACGCGGTCGTAGAGATAGTCGACGAGTACGCCGTTCTTGACGAGCGGCGTCGCCCGCGCGGGGATGCCCTCGTCGTCGAAAGCGAAGCTGCCGCGGTAGAACGGCATCGTCGGGTCGTCGACGACCGTGATGGTCTCCGGGGCGATCTGCTTGCCGATCTTCCCTTTATAAGCCGGGGATGAGCCTTCCTGGACGTGGTCCACCTCGAGGCTGTGGCCGATCGCCTCGTGGATGAACGTGCCGCCGGCCGAGGACGAGAGGACGATGGGCATCTCCCCGGCCTTGGCCTTGGGCGCGGCGAGTTTCTCGAGCGCGCGCCGGGCGGCGATTCGGGCGAAGAGCAGCGGATCGGAATCGGTGAGCAGCTCCCAGCCCTTGAGCCCGCCAAGCACCTCGTGGCCGGTCTGCAGCATGCCGTCCTTCTCGGCCACGACCGTCATCGAGAGGATGACCGCCGTGCGCTCCTCGCGGCAGTGCGCGCCCTCGGAGTTCAGGATGGCGATGTCGCGGCGGCGCTCGCCGTAGGAGATCGTGACTTGCCGGATGTGGGGGAACTCGGCGCGGATGGTGGAATCGATGTCTTGGAGGAGGCGGATCTTCACGTCGAGCGGGATCGACGCCGGCTCCACGCGGACGACGTGGCGGCGCAGCGCGAGCGGCTGGAGCGAGACGCGGCCTTTCGGCGCGCCCAGCAGCTCTTGGCGCAGGCGCGGGGCGTCCTCGGCCTCGAGGCCCGAGCCTTGGACCGTCACGATGGCCTCGCCCTCGCGGCGCAGGAAGCGCAGGCCCAGGCCGCGGTCGGAGGAGACGCCGATGTCCTCGACGCGGCCTTCCTCGAAGCGCAACGACAGGCCCTCGGAGCGCTCGAGGAAAGCCTCGCCGTAGTCGGCGCCGGCCAGCAGCGGCGCGAAGTCGTCGGCCTTGATCTCGGGCAGCAGGCTCACGAGCGGGCTCCGGCGGCGGGGCGCTGGATCGGCAGCCGCAGCGTCACCGTCGTGCCCTCTCCGAGCTTGGACTGCAGCTCGACGCGGCCGCCGTGCGACTCCAGCACTTTCTTGACGTAGGCCAGGCCCAGGCCCCAGCCGTCGACCTGCCCCGTGAAGAACGACTCGATCTGGTGGAAGCGCGAGAAGATCTTATCCTGGTCCTCAGGCGGGATGCCCGGGCCGTCGTCCTTGATGCGCAGGAGCGCCTCGTTGCCGGCTTTCTCGACGCGCACGGCGACGCGCGGCCGCGGCTTGGAGTCGAACTTGACCGCGTTCTCGAGGACGTTCTTGACGGCTTCGGTGAGCTGGCGGCGGTCGGCGACGACGAAGAGCGGCTCAGACGGCGCGCGCTCGACGGTCGCCTCGCGGCGCGCCAGCCAGTCCTTGAGGGCTTGGGCGGCGTCGTCGGCGACCTCGTCCAGCCGGCAGGGCTTGAGCTCCACGGTCGCGTCCGGATTGTCGAGGGTGGTGTAGCGCAAGAGCTTGTCGACCAGCGCCTCGAGCTTGCGGCCTTGGGTGTAGACCGACTCGGCCGCTTTCTGCAGCATGGGGCTCTGGGGCGGCCGCTCCTTGAACTCGCTGACGAGGATCTCGGAGAAGCCGACCACGGAGGTGAGCGGCGTCTTGAGCTTGTGCGAGATCAAAGACAGGAACGTGCGCTTGAGGCGCTCGCGCTGGCGGGTATCGGTCTCGTCGCGGAAGACGACCAGCCAGCCGCTGTCGATGCGGGTGGCGTGGCCGGCCAGCACCAGCGGCTTGGGCGTCTCCCGCGAGGCCGTGAACGGCGTCGAAGACTGGGCCGCGGCCACGATCTCCTTGAGGGAGGGCGCCACCACGAGGCCGCCGAGGGCTTCCGCGAGGGTGGGCGGCAGCGCGCCCACGCCCAGCAGCTTGCGCGCGGACTCGTTGGCCAGCAGGATGTAGCCGTCCGGACCGGCCAGGATCGCCGCGTCGGCCATCTCGGTGAACATGGTGCGCAGCTTGAAGCGCTCGTCCTTGAGCGAGGTGAAGAGCCGCGCGTTCTCGATGGCCACGGCGGCCTGGGAGGCGAAGGACTCGAAGGTGCGCAGATCGTCGTCGCCGAAGTCTCCGCCGCGCTTGTTGATGGCCTCGACGACGCC
>CAZZGQ010000151.1:0-7553 GCA_964653765.1 uncultured Elusimicrobia bacterium
GCTTCGTCGCCCTCGGCAAGACGCAGCCGCTCGTCGCCAACGACACCGTCGACCACCGCCGCCTTAACCGCAGCGTCGTGCTCCACCTCGTCGACCGCGACTGGAACTCGGTCTACTGATGCGCCGCGCGTTTAGCGCGCCGGGGCCCTGAGACCCGGCGCGCCCGCGCTCCCGTTTAGGAGCGCGACGGCGTCCAGACGGGGACGCCGTTCGGTCCGACGATGGTCTGCCAGCGCCGCTGGATGAGGGAGATCACGTTGGCCGGCAGCGGCACGTAAGCCAGTTGCTCGGCCATCGCCCCGCCGTTCTTGTAAGCCCAGTCGAAGAAGTCCAGCGTCTGCTGCGCGCGCACCGGGTCATCCTGGCGCTGGTGCATCAGGATGAACGTCGCGCCCGTGATGGGCCAGCTCCGGGCGCCGGGCTGATCCGTGAGGATCATGTAGAAGGCCGGGGCGTTCTCCCAGTCCGCGTTGGCCGCCGCGGCCTGGAACGTGTCGATGCCGGGCTCGACCGTAGTCCCAGCCCGGTTCACGAGCTTGGCGTAGGCGAGATGGTTCTGGATCGCGTAGGCGTACTCGACGTAGCCGATCGCCCCGACCATCTGCGCCGCGTAGTTTGCGACGCCCTCATTGCCCTTGCCGCCCACGCCGAGCGGCCACTCGACGGCCGTCCCCTCGCCGACCTGGCCGCGCCACTCCGGGCTCGTCTTCGAGAGATAGTCGGTGAAGATGAACGTCGTGCCCGAGCCGTCCGAGCGATGCACGACGCCGATGCGCATGTGCGGCAGCGCCAGGCCCGGGTTCAGCGCGACGATGGCGCCGTCGTCCCAGTACGCGATCCGGCCCAGGTAGATCTTCGCGATCGTGGCGCCGTCGAGGATCATGTCGCCGGCATGGATGCCCGGGACGTTGGCCACCAGGACCTCGCCTCCGACCACCGTCGGGAACTGCGTCAGCCCGCCTCGCGCCAGCTCTTCCGGCTTCAGCGGCATGTCGGAGGCGCCGAAGCCGACGGTCTTGGCCAGGATCTGCTTGATGCCGCCGCCCGAGCCGATCGACTGATAGTTCAGCCGCACGCCCGTGAGGTCCTTGTACGCCTGCGCCCATTGCGCGTAGATCGGATACGGGAACGTCGCTCCCGCTCCCGTGATGTCCACCGCTCCCGCCTTCGCCGCGAGGCCCAACGCCGCCACCGCCGCCGCGACGAAACCGCGCGCCTTCCGCATCGTTTTGTTCACTCGATCTCCTTCCCTGGTCTTGAAAGGGGAGATTCTAGCGGCGCGGGCTCGCGGCGGGGATGATACGAACTCCATTTGTCGGTGACAGCCGGTTGACACGCCGCGACCGAACGGCCTACCGGCCGCCTAGGGCCTCTCGAGACGTCACAACTTCTACATGAGTCGGATACGCGATCGAGATGCCGTCTTGTTAATATTCTCGTCGATCAATTTCAAATACATCATGAAGGTCACGGTCTTCGAGGTCATCAACGAGAAGCGGCGCGAGATCTTCGTCGCCGCCACCGATAAGCCGATCTTCATGCTCGCGCAGCAGCTGCGCGAGGCGCCGCCCAAGGCGATCGCCGGCTGGAAGGCGACGGACGTGACCTCCCTGCGCAGCATCGAGTTCGGCCTCTCCGAGTCGGACGCCCGGAGCTTCATCGCCACCCACGTGAAGTCGGCCCTGCCGCCGGGCTGGTCCTTCGTGCTGGGCGGCGCCTAGCCGCGGGCGAGATCGGCGGCGGCGCGCAGCAGCGTCAGCACCGCGTCCTTCTGATCGGCGCTGAGGCCTTCGATGGCGCGCGCGAACTGGTCCATGTAGTGCCCGTCCTGGCCCTTCCCGCTCTTGGGCTGGCTGGCGACCAGCGAGGAAGGGGGAAGGCCGAGGGCGTCGGCCAGCTTCTGGAGCGTATCCAGGGTGGGTCGCTTGCGGCCCGCCTCGATATGGGCGACGAACGCTCCGGTGATGCCGGCGCGCTCGCCGAGCTCCTCGAGCGTGAGGTCGGCCCGGCGGCGCTCTTCGCGCACGCGTAGGGCGAGGATGCGGTAGATGCTTTCCGCCACGGCGACTATTCTAGGGTTTCGGAGGGAGCGTCCCAATGCACCAGAGGACATGATTTTGTTGACCACTGGTAAGTATGAGATGCATGACATTTGTCATGGACGGACGCGGCCCCCGCGTGCTCGTCGTCGCCGACGGCTTCTACGAATGGGCCAAGGACCCGGCCACCGGCGCCAAGACGCCGGTGCGCATCAAGCTGCGCTCGGATGAGCCCTTGCGATGGCCTCCTACGCTATTTAGCCTGCCAGAACTCGATCGGATTGCCTTCTAAGTCCTTGATCCAGCCGAATCGACCGAAGTCATCATCTTCCTGGGTGCGCTCGATAGTGACGCCATTGGCCTTAAGCTGCCTGACAAAACCGTCAAAGTCGCTGACCCGAAAATTGATCATGAAATGATTCCGAGGGCCCGATATCCGAGGATTCGCTTGCTTGACCGCGAACGCGGTGACCGCGCCGCCGCCGAGATCGAATACGAAGGAATAGTTGCCTTCCTCGCAGGAATCGTAATGTGCGAGTTCGATGCCCAGCTTATCTTTATACCACTCGGCCAACGCCTTGGGATCGTTGGCATAGATGAATACGCCGCCTACATCCTCAACTTTTGTCTTTGGGGCCATGGATGAATCCTCCTTTGTCTGGATCGCGCGTTGATTTCAAACTCATTTTCCCCAAATCGCCACCGGGTTATTTTCGGGATCACGAAAATAGGCAAAAGTCCCAAAATTTCCAGCCGGCACAGTTCTCTCGATGACAATACCCTTGGCTTTTAATTTGGCTAAATAGCGCTCGTAATTGTCGACACGAAAAGTCATGACAAATCCCTTTGCAGCTTCCTTATCGCATTCTTTGCTCACGTCTTCTTTCGCTGGATGGATGCCGAATTGCAATTTATCGATGGCACCCCAATAGATTCCGTTATCTGCGGGCTCTAATTTTATTCCCAATATGTCAGTGTACCAGGCTGCCAAAGCCTTCGGATCGTTGGCGCATATGGTCATCCCACCGAGATATTCGATCCGAGGCTCGTCCAGAGCTGGTTTAACCTGTGCCATAGAATTATGGCCGCTTAAAGTCAGAACGAATACGATGATAAGCGATCTATTCATAAAAAATCCTCTCCAAGGGAGAGCTTCCAACCCGTCAATCGTAGTAAATCCGAAGATTTATCAGCCTGCTAATTTGGAAGTTTCATAAAGGCATTGCTGTTGCTGGTCCCTCGACCGGCAGAGGGAGGACGTCTGGCTCGACCCCAAGGCCGACGCGAGCGTGCTGCTGCCGCTGCTGCGCCCGCACCCGGACGAGGTGATCGAGGCCTACGCCGTCTCGCCCCTCGTCAACTCGCCCAAGAACGACGTGCCCGCCTGCCTCGAGCCGGCCGCCTAGCGGCCGTCACCTGGGTCCGGCGCGAAGAAGCCCGTGCCGTTGTCCATGTCTTCGTCCATCTTGATGTCCGCGGGATCGTCGAGCAATTGGACCGCCCTTTGGGCTTCCTGGCGCACGACCGGCTCCTTCTCGACGGCGAGCAGCCGCTCGAGGGCCGGCTTGCCTTTCGCGCTGCCGATGGGGATCAAGGCGCGGGCGGCCAAGGCGCGCAGCAGCGGCGCGGGATCGGAGAGCTTGGCGATGACGGCGTCCGCCGCCTTGGGGCTGCCGACTCTGCCCAGCGCGTCGATGGCGTGGGCCCGCACCTTGATGTCGGGATCGGAGAGCATGGGGATCAGCAGGGGCAAGGCCGACTGGTCGTCGGGCTGAGCCAGTCGCTGGATCGCCGCTATTCTCGCGGCGGGATCGCCGCTCTTGAGGCCGGCGTCCGCCGTTGGAGGGATGTCTTCCTTGGCCGCCCGCGCGGGCGTCGACGGCGCTGCGCCTCTCCCGATCGTCGTGAAGGCCTGCGCGCGCTGCGTGCAGCCGTTCTCCATGTTCGGGGGCTGGCGCAGGTTCTTGACGAAGTAGCCGATGAAGTCGTCGTACTCCTTTTGGACCTGCGCGTCGCGGGTAGCCTGGTCGGCGTACGGCAGGCGGCCGCGCTCGTCGAGCGGCGTGCCTGACGGGAACAGCATGTGGCCGCGCCAGAGCACCGCGCCCGTGTCGCTGGCGAAGAGCTCGGCGACGGCGTCGCGCTCGTACTCGCCGCGCGTCGGCTTGGGGGAGCCCGGCTGGTTGATCCTCTTGTCGATCCAGAGGTCCACGGCCTCGCTCACCGTGTCGCGCGAGTACACGTCGCCGCGCCACTGGCGCACCCAGAGCACGAGCACCCCCAGGCGCGCGTCGCGTTTGGGCAGGCGCGCGAGGATCTCCGAGGCCACCTGGCCGTCGTCCTTCCACGTGCGAGGCGACGGCGCGCCCACCGACGCCGGCCGCAGCTTCTCGCGCGCCTGGGCGTGCCCCATCACCTGCCAGCAGCCCGACTCGGACAGCCCCTGCTCGACGCGGCTCAGGATGAGCTCCTGGGTCGGCGTATAGAGCGTCTCTCCGCCGACGACGATCAAGCGCGTGAGCTTCTGGTAGCCCCGGGGATCGACGGCCTCGGCTTGAGGCCGCAGCGACTTGACGGCGTCGCCGATCGACTTCAGGATGCCGGCCGAAGCCGGCGCCGCCAGTCCCCACGCCACGAGCGCCGCGAGCGCGATCTTGCCCATGCCCTAGTGCGCCCTGATTCTAAGCCTCGGTCGAGCCGTGGCACTTCTTGTACTTCTTGCCGGAGCCGCAGTGGCAGGGATCGTTGCGGCCGAGCGCGGGACCCTGCTTGACGAAAGGCTCGGTCTGCGGCGCCAAAGCCTCGACGAAGAGCCAGCGGCCGTCCTTGCGGCGGAAGCGAGAGATCTCCTCGTGGCGATAGTCCTTTCCGTCCAGGGAGAACAGGGCCACGAACGTCACGATGCCCGTCTCGTCACGAGGGCCGCCGTCCTTGGTGGCGACGATGTGCAGCCCCTTCCACTGCGACTCCCTCGACCACTTCTCGGCGGCTTTGCGGTCGAAGCCGTCGCCGTTGGTCTCCGGATCGTGCGTGGCCTCGACGAAGTCGATGCGCCCCGTGACGAAGCTCGTGTACCTGGCGCGCATCAACGCCTCGGCCGTGGGCGCCTGCGCGCGGCCGTCGATATAGGGCTGACAGCATTGCGCCAAGGGCTTGGTCGAGCCGCAGGGGCACTCTTTCGTGGTCATGAGGCTCATTATATCCTAGTCGCCGGACCCGGGTCCTGGCCCGTCTTGGGCCCAACTGCTAAACTCTGGCCACGGGCCGTTAGCTCAGCGGTAGAGCGTCCGCCTTACACGACTAAGATCGGGGGTTCGAATCCCTCACGGCCCACCACTTTGACGGCGTTGGACTGTTTGCGGCGAACTTGGATTGCCGCTTGAAAATCCTGCACTTTCCCAGCCCTCTAGTCGCGCTCGATCGGCCACGACTCTTGGATAGCGCGAGACGAATTTAGACGCGGCCGGATGGCCGAGTTGCACTGGAATTGCACTACGGAAGAGGCTAGCGTGCCTTGCGAGGCCGGCCTGAGCGGCCGACGGCGGCCCGCACGATCTCAAGGATAGTCGCGGTCTCGGCGTCCGACTTGTCTCGGATCAGCTGCGCGAATTGGCGCGTAGCGTCATAGCCTCGGCCGGCTTTAGTGCTGGGCGCGTCTCTGAAGAACTCAACGAGAGGTAGATCAAGCGCTTCCGCAAGCCGCTCGAGGGTATCCAAGCTCGCCTTCCGTCCCTGAGTCTCGATATAGGCCAAGAAGCTCCTGCTGATATCGGCTCGTTCGGCTAGGGCTTCCAACGTTAAGCCGGCCCGCAGCCTCTCCTCGCGAACGCGGCTTCCGATGAGCCTGTGGATGCCCTTTGACATTTCTGGTTCATTCTAGGCCTTGTATCATCCGCTCACGATAATTTCTTAGTGGAATATTACGTTGACTATCAGTGGACTACTAGATAGGATTGCGGCGTGGAGCCTGCCCTACCCTTGGAGTCCGACAAAAACTTCCGGCTCTCCACATTCCGCGAACGCATGCTCGAGCACTCCTTCTTGGCCGAGCTGCTGCAAGAGTTCTGGACCCGTGGCGAGGTCGTGGAGGTTGCTCGCTCTGAGGTGGATACGGGTTACGATCTCGTCCTAGAGGCTCGTGGCGTGCTGCGCCATGTGCAGCTCAAGAGCACACGACGCGGCGGTAAGGCGGCGCACCAGATCGTGCAGCTATCGCTCGGGCAGAAGCGATCCGGCTGCGTCGTATGGATCGAATTCGCCGATGACCAAGCGGACAGGTTGCGGTTGGCGTACCGCTTTCTTGGTGGGCTTCCGGGTGAAAGTCTGCTCGGCCTCGAAAACTGTCGGCCCGCCAAGCACGCCAAGGCCGACATGCAAGGAAGAAAGTCTGTACGTCCTGGGCTAGTCTGCGTGCCGAAGAGCAGATTCTCTGCGGTCCACGGGATGAGCGAGCTGTGCGAGAAGCTGTTTGGTGCTACCCGACCCAGCGGAACTTGAACGCGGCGAACCGATCGATCTCCTTATCCATCCCCCACTCTCGCCTGGCCAAGGCGGGCATGAGCCGCCGGGCGCGTTGAAGGACTTGAGCCTCAAGCCCTGAGGCTTGCACACGTCGGGCAGGCTGGCGCGGCAACGGTGTAGAATACGTGGCGAATGCCCAAGATCAAGTACGGCGACAAGATCATCACGACGAACGACCCGCCCCGGGCCCAAACGCTCTACGTGGGAGAGCCTGTCGAACTGGACGCCGATGGCAACCTCCGAGCCGATCCAAAGAAAATCCTCTCGGTCTGGATCGCCAACGCGGCCGACGTGGCCCACTACGAGGTCACGCCCTACAAGGGGCTGTTCCTCCACGCCCTCAGGTTCCGAGACGGCGGACGGGCGAGGTACGCCTGCAGGAAGAACGGCCGCCTGGTCGATTTCAGCGCGAAGAACGTGGCCGCGAACACGATCATGGAAGGCGCCATCCTGGTGTTGTCGATGCGGCTCGCCTGACCACGGGGGTGCACCCAGGTTGCACCAGGCAGCTTAGAACGCGTCCGGAACGCTCAAAATCGCGTTATAGACGACGCAGATCTTCCGGGTAAGCATCGGGCAAGATCGCCTGTTCTATAGACGGCAGCCCACGATATCGGGGGATATTGCTAGAATTTGTTGTTCGGTCACTCGCATTGACCCTTCAGGCCGCCCTTCATGCTGGACCAATCCTTTAGGACTGCAAACTTCCGGAAGATATTCGACCTGGAGAATCGCTCTGGGCACTATCTCGAAGGGCGGTTTTTCCCTGAACTCGAGAAACTTAGCCGGCAGCTAAAGTCATGTGCCTATGGCTTCAAGCAGCTCAAGAACAAGTTTAGAAAGCAACAATTTACGCAGAAGCAATATGACGATGCGAAAGCAAAACTCAATGCGAGCAAGATTGGCTTTGATCGTCGAAAAGAGGAACTCCTCGCACAAGTGCGTTTTTCGGACCAAGCCGTCCACGATCTCGGAGCATGCCGACCACCATCT
>CAZZGQ010000152.1:0-7544 GCA_964653765.1 uncultured Elusimicrobia bacterium
GACCCGACTTCCCGCCTCACTGCTGCCGACACTCGTAGTGTGTATATCCCTCGGCCCAGCTGGCTCGACTCGGAGCACTCACGAGGTTGGGCAAGACGAAATCTTGCGAGCCAGCTGGCGGGCTCGACGGCTCACCAAACGAACACCAGAATAGTCCGTCTAGCAGGCTGCATTTTGCCGAAGATTCGACGCTTTGTCACGCTCAGCCCGATAATCTGGACGGCCTTCAGGGTCAAGGTCCGGATCGGCCGGGATGGCCGCCGACTGGTCGAATACACTGATGAGAAGGTGGACGGTCGGGACCTTCCGTGCCCGAGCCGGCGGCGAAAAGCGGCGGGCAAGGGCTATTCTAGGAAAAACGAGGTGCGGGACGGCCTTGATAAATCGCGCAACGGGACTAAACGGTTGCCCGAAGGGGGGCAACTCCGAGGCTTGCGCGCTAATTTTTCCTACTTTGTAGGGCCGCGAGCTGATCCACAGCCTGCTGATCGAGGGCTCGGCCGCCCCCCCTTGCGTGGCTCCAGAAATGCCTCGGGGAACATCTCCCAGGGAGTTGTTCGAGCCTCGGGCTCTGTAACAAAAGTGGAATTGCAAATTTCCTGGACAGCTGTTACATATTCCGGTAGTAAAGCCGGCTTTTGCCGGCATGGAGATAGTGATCCTGCGCGTGATCGTTCTTCTGATGAGCCTGGCCGCGTCGTCGGCTCAGAGCGCCGCGCCTGGCCCTGGGACCACCGGCGCAGAGTTCTTGCGCATTCCGGCCGGGGCGCGGCCCGCCGCGCTCGGTGACGCGTTCTCCGGGTTTGCCGATGACGTGCATGCCCTCTTTTACAACCCGGGCGGCCTGGGCTTTCTGCGGCGCCAGGAGGTCGGCCTCGTGCACGACGCCTATGCCCCGGGCGTCAACCATGAGTGGGTCGGTTACGTCGTTCCAACGGACAACGGCACGTTTGGCTTGGCGGCGAACATGCTTTTCATCGCCCCGTTCGACTCCTTCGACCAGTTCGATCAGCCAGCCGGTAGGACCTCCGCTAGCGACGCGGCCTACCAGTTCAGCTACGCGGCGCGCCTGAGCGAACACGTCGCGCTGGGAGCCTCGGGCAAATACATCAGCTCTCGCCTGGCCCAGTATTCGGCCTCGACGATCGCTGGAGACGTGGGCGTGCTGTACCGCCCGTGGAAGCAGCTGCGGTTAGGCGTATCGTATTTAGACTTCGGCAAAGGCGTCAGCTACATCTCCGATGCTTCGCCGCTGCCGACAGCGCTGCGCGCTGGCTTCGCATTCGCTCCTATCGATCCGGCCGAATACAGCCAGACACTCGTGCTCGCTTTCGAGTATCTCAAGCCGCGCGGCGAGGCCTCGCAGATCGGCGGCGGCTTGGAGTTCTGGCATTACAACGTTTTGGCGCTGCGTATCGGCGGGCGCAGCGGGCAGGACGCGGGGACGGGACTGACGCTCGGCATCGGCGTCTGGATCAACCGCGGCCGGCGGGACGTGCCCGAGATCGGATTCGACTACGCCTTCGTCAACTCAGGAGAGCTTGCCCAAACTCACCGCGGCGAGGTCTCGGTCCGCTTTGGAACCCTATCCCCGGACGCCGAGCGCGGCATGCTCGACCGCGGCGACGGTCTCTACCGCGGACCCTCCGGGCGCAGGTCTATCGCCGTTCCCCCGGAGCCCAAGCCGCAGCGGCCCAATCTCGACGAGCGGCACATGGATTCTAACTACATCGATTGGGTGAGCCCATGAGAGCCCGCGCCTGGGACTCTTTGGCGCTGCCATTGTTGGCCGCGGGGGCGATGGCCGCCGCCACGGGCGGGACGTTCACGATGCAGCTCAGCGCGATCAACAGCGGCGGGGCGATGATCTCGGGCGGGGCGTTCACGTTGATGACAGCGATCGGGGGCATGGGGACAGCGATGTCCGGCGGCACGCTCACGATGACGCCCGGCGTCATCTCGGCGGCCGTTCCCGCGCGCAAGGACCTCTCCGGAGCCCACGCCTATCCGATGCCTTTCATTCCATCGCAGGGCCATACCACGATCACGTTCTCGCAGCTGCCCGTCCAGGCGACGATCCACGTTTACACGCTTTCCGGCCGTCTGGTCAAGACGATCGATAAGAACGACTCGCTTGACAGCGCCGTCTGGTATCCGGTGACGAACGAGCAGGGCTCGGCGCTGGCGAGCGGCGTCTACCTTTTCACGGTCAAGCAGCCCGGCTTCGGCACAAAGCAGGGCAAACTGATGATCATCCGATGAAACGCTCAGCTCGCGGCTTCGTCTTCGCGCTTGCGGTTCTCTGCGCGGGGCGGGCGCTCGCCCAGTTCAAGCCTCAGTCCACAGCGTTGCCGGGCAGCGTCCCCTCCGGCGTCAACTATCAGGGGCGCCTCGAGGACAGCGGCAGCCCCGTCACGGCGACCAAGACGATGACCTTCCGTGTCTACGATTCCTTGAGCGGCGGCAACTTGCTCTGGGCGAGTCCGTCGCAGTCCGTGAGCGTAACGCTGGGCCTCTTCAACGCCGCGATCCCGATCCCGATTCCCACGCTGTCCGGAGGCGGCGCGCGCTATCTCGAGGTGCAGGTCGACAATACCACGCTCTCGCCGCGCGAGCTGCTCAACGCTGTCCCTTACGCGCTGATCGCCAAGTCAGTGGAGGGGACGATCGACGTCTCGACGGCGGGACTTTCGATCATGGCCAACGGCTCGGCATCGCAGCCATCGCTGTTCATCTCGTCGATCACGACCTACGTCGGCATCGGCAACTCGAATCCAGCATCCCCTCTCTCCGTCACCGGCAATATCCGCATCGTCTCCGGTCAGCTGATCTTCCCCGACGGCACGACGATGACCACGGCGAACTTGGGCTCAGCGAGCTCGCTCTCAAGCCCGAGCAACGCCACGATCACAGCCGATTCCGGCTCTGCCGGCACAGGCGACGTCATCGTCAAGACGGGCACGAACGACCGGCTGCATGTCATCAACGCCGGCAACGTCGGCATCGGGACGACGGCGCCGGGAGCCAAGCTGCATGTGGCGGGCGATGCCTACGTGAGCTCGGCTCTGACCGCGTCCTCCGGCACTTTCACAGCCAGCGGCAACGGACAGTTCAGCGTCGCGACCTCCTCGGGCATCAACGTGGCGGCGGGCGGCATCGTCGCGCCGTTTTTCAATGGCACGTTCTACGGCAGCGGCGCCGGTCTGACCGGCGTTGCGGCGCAGAACGTGGCGGCCGCTAACGTGACAGCCGGCACGTTTGGGTCGGGCGTGCTGCTGCCGGCGGGCAACATCGCGGGCGGTCCGTTGGCCTCCTCGGTATTGCCGAGCACGGTGACTTACACGGGCAACGCCAACACGTTCAATGCGGCTAACGGCAACAGCTTCACCTACGGCGTCAGTGTTGGCTCGATCAGCGTGACCACCGGCCTTACTGCCTCCAGCGCAACGCTGACGGCAACGGGCAACACCCAATACAGCCTCGCGGCGTCGTCAGGTATCAACGTGGCGGCCGGCGGCGTGACGGCTTCCTTCTTCAGCGGCACGTTCTATGGCAGCGGCGCCAACCTGAGCAACGTCGCCGCTGCAAACGTTGCCGCGGCGAACGTCACCGCGGGCACGTTCGCGTCTGGCGTGCTGCTGCCGACAGGCAACCTGATGGGTGGCGCTGTCGCTTCGACGATCTTGCCGAGCACGGTGGCTTACACGAGCAATGCCAACACGTTCAACGCGGCGAGCGGCAACGTTTTCACCTACGGCGTGAGTGTGGGATCGATCACCGTGACCAATGGCCTGACAGCCTCGAGCGGCACCTTCACGGCCAGCGGCGTCAATCAGTACAGCGTCACACTGAGCTCCGGCATCAACGCGCCCAACGGTTGTATCTTGCTGCAGAACGGCCTCGTCTGCGGTCCCGGCAACGGCGCTGGCGGCACCGGGGCGCCTGGCGGAGTGTCCAGCCAGATCCAGTACAACGGCGGCGGCGGCCAATTCGTAGGTAGCAACGCGCTGACCGCCTCCAGCGCCACGGTGACTTACGGCGTCAGCGTCGGCTCGATTAGCGTTGTCAACGGCCTCACGGCCTCGAGCGGCACGCTAACGGCAACGGGCAACACGCAGTACAGCCTGCAGACGTCCTCGGGTATCGACGTGCTAGCCGGCGGCGTCGTGGCGCCGTTCTTCGTCGGCAACGGCACTGGCCTGACCAACTTGCCTGCCACCGCGCCGACGGGAGCTGCGAGCGGGGATATGACGGGCAACTATCCTGGCCCGGCGGTGGCGCAGGCATCGAATGCCGGAGGCTTTACGGTCAAGGTGTCCGAGACGAACACGTCCTCGGTCACGGTGCAGAGCACATTGAGCGTGGGTGTGACGGGTCAGCAATCCAATGGGACGTTGGTCGTTCAATCGACTTCGACGATTTCGGGAAACCCTGTCGCCGACTTCCGCAACAACGCGGGAACGTCGGTTATGCAAGTGCAGCAAGGCGGCAACGTCGGCATCGGAACGACCAACCCACAGGCTGCCTTGCACGTGGTCGGCATTGCCACCGTGACGGCTTCGATCACCGTAGGGGGCGTTGGCAACGCCTCGGTGCCGCGCGGGATGGTTGCCTTTTTCAACCTTGCGGCGTGCCCCACGGGCTGGACAGAGCTCGTCGCGGCCCGGGGACGCTACGTCGTGGGCCTGCCTCTCAGCGGCGCCCTAGCGGGAACCGACGGTACTGCGTTGAGCAACCTCGAAGACAGGCCGGTAGGACAGCACAATCACACGATCACGGACCCGGGACACAGCCATAGCATAGACGTCCATGTAGCCGGGTCGGTCGTCTACCAGGTTCAAGGGATCGGTAATGGAGCCGCACCGGCGAACACCATCACTACGGGGTCAGCGACGACCGGCATCACCATCAATAACGCCGGCTCGGTGGCGGGAACGAACGCGCCTTATATCCAGTTGCTGATCTGTTCGAAAGACTAAGAGCCTGCGGATTGGCGAACATCTCCTAGATGTTCCGCCAATACAAAGTAGGAAAAATTGATCCCTCGTAAGAACCCCCGCCTTGTGAGCCCGGCGGCGAAAATATATATCCCGTCCTTCTGATGCTCGGACTTTCGCGCCTGCCGGCGTCCTCGACCTCGTTGCTGCTCAACCTCGAGACGCCGCTGACGGCGCTTCTAGCCGCCGCCTTTTTTCGCGAGCACATCGGGAAGCGCACGGCGGCGGGCATGGCCCTCGTGGTATGCGGGAGCGTCGTGCTCACGGGTTTCGAGACTCCGCGTGGCGGCGCCTTGTGGGCGAACGCCGCGGTGGCCGGCGCCTGTCTCTGCTCTGCTGGGCGCTCGATAACAACCTCACCCAGCGGCTGTCGGAGCGCGATCCCGTCCAGGTGGCGGCTTTCAAGGGCGGGGCGGCCGGCGTCGTAAACCTCGTCGCCGCCTTGACGTTGGGCGCCTCGTTCCCAGCTCCCGCGCGGCTGGGCTGGATCGCCGCGGTCGGGCTAAGCAGCTACGGCGCCAGCCTCGTCTGCTATCTGGCCGCTGTCAGATCGCTCGGCGCCGCCCGGACAGCGCTCTACTTCGCGCTCGCTCCGTTCGCGGGCGCAGCGGTCGCCGTTCTCGCCCTTCGCGAGCCGGTCACCGCTCCGCTGGGAGCGGGCGCGGCGCTCATGGGCGCCGGCGTCTGGTTGAGCGCGCGAGAGCGGCATGCTCACTCTCATGCTCACACCGAAGCGCACGAGCACATTCACATTCACGACGAGCATCATCGTCATCACGACGGGTCGCTGGAGGGCGCGCATAGCCACTGGCACTCCCACGTCGGTTTGTCGCACTCACACCCGCACGGCCCCGACATCCATCATCGCCACTAAAGGCGATTAGCCCTCGAAGGAAGCGGAGACGTTAGGGGAATTTCCCCACCCGCCCGATTGAGTGATCCCGTAGGAATCACCAAAATGTCTGCCGCTCTCGCGCGCTCAACCAGACGCCGGCACAAGGAAGCCTTCGGTTCGACCTAAAGAGAACGCCATGACGGCTTTGAGGAGCTCCGGTGGATAAAACCCGCCGGAGATCCACAGCCTACCGCCGCCTGCCGACGCCGGCCGCTTCGAGCTCCTTGATCTCGACGGAGCCCTTGCTGCAGCAGTCGAGCAGCTTCCCATCGACAACGACGGCCGGAAGCCGCGCGATGCCGTATTTCTTTGCCTTCTCGCGGCATTCGTTCGTCGCGCAACCGCGGTTGAGATCGAACACGACGACCTCACAGTCCGGGCAGGCGACGGAGTTGACCTTCTTGACCGCGTCCTCGCAAACAGGACAGCCGGCCGTGAACACCTCGACTTTTCGCTTTGCCATCTCTCTCACCTCCCTTCCACGCAGGCCGAACAGCTCTCGCCGCTCGGCCGCTTGATCCGCGGAAGAATATTCCAAAACGACGCTCCGACCAGCAGGGCGATCCCGAAGCCCTTTGCGACGGCGGACAGCAGCAGGAACTGTCCCGCGTACAGCGCCGCCGCGCCGAGGGCTCCGATCGCGAGGGGACGGTAGTCATTCCTGCGCTTTCCCTGATAAGCCAGGCCCGCCAGCGCGACGAGCAGCAATATGAGGGTCAGCGGCGCCAGAATCCGCTGCGCGAAAGCTCCCAGTCCCAAAGCGCTTAGCAAGCCGGCCAACGCTGGATAGCAGGCGGGACAGGCAGCGGCGGGAACGAGACCGATCGCGGCCGCGGGCAGCGCGGCCAAGGAAGCGAACCAGGAACGATCCTTGAGAGCGCTCGCGATCCGCTCCGCCGTCGGCGCGCCGCCCATGCGGCAAGCGCTCGCGCCGGCTTGTGCCCGCGCGTCCGTAGCGACATCCGAGCCGTCGACGAGCACCATCGGCGAGGGAAAGCCCCGCCAGTCCGTCGGACAATCCGGAGCCTTAATATCGATCTCCTGCCAACGTGCGGGCAACCCTGTCTGGGCCAGCGCCGCGCGCAGATTCGCGCGGGCTTGCTCGACATTGGGACAACCTTCGAAATACAGCAGGCGAACATCTCGATTCATCGCTTTTCCTCCAAGCTGAGCAGGATCGGGCAATCAACGGTGCGGCCCCGCCTCTGGCAGGTCCTGATGAGCTGCGACAACACCCGCTCCATCGCGCGCAGCCGCTCAATCACAAGGAGGATAACCATGCTCGAATACTTCTATTCGGACCACCGGGCGCTGATCGACTTTCGTCGAGGACCGTTGGGGCCGTGCTTCGATGCCTTCGCGGCTCACCTCAAGAAGCAGGGGTATAGCCACGATCATGCCAGGCACATCCTCGGCGTGTCCTGCCAGTTCAACGACTTTCTCATCAGGCGCGGCATAACCCGAGCCGTCCGGTTCACGCCAGAGCTCGCGGACGCCTTTGGCAAGGAATACCTGGCGAACTTTCGCACGACGTGTAAATACTCGGCGGATCACTTTCTCACCGGGGCTCTTCGGCACCTCTTAAACCATCTTGTCGGCATGTAAGAAAAGGTAGGCTGCTTTCCTGCTGAGCCGCGCCCACTGTCCTGAGT
>CAZZGQ010000153.1:0-7518 GCA_964653765.1 uncultured Elusimicrobia bacterium
TGACGTTGCCGTTGACCCAGATGGCGCCGTTGACGTCGAGGAAGCTCTTGATGATGAGGTTGCCTCCCACATAGACGAAGCCGCGGATGCCGACAGTGTTGACCCAGTTGCAGCCCTGGCCCGGCTGGCAGAAGGTGGCGGTGCCGAAGTCCCAGGTCGCGTCCGTCTTGTGGAAGCCGGCGTCGGCCGGGTATTCGAGGGTGGCGTTGGTGTCGAAGGTGGTCTTGAGGAGCTTGGTGTGCTCCTGCCAGGCGTTGGCCGGCACCGGCCCCGTGTACTTGTAGTCGCCGCCGGCGTCGATGGTCAGGTTGCCGCGCACGATGATGATTCCGCGCAGCCCGGCGTCGAGGCCCGCGTTGGGGTTGGCGCCCGGACCCGTGAGCGTCACGTCGCCGTCCCAGTACCAGACGTAGGGCGTCTGGTCGTTGCCCGTGCCCCTGGGATGGTTGTAGGAGTTGCCGAAGTGGGTGTTGTGCGGCGGCGTCGAGGCGCAGGAGCCGCTGCCGTCCCACGGGGCCCGGCCCGCCACGGTCAGGCCCGTCACCGCGTCGGTGTGGGTCGTGCTGTTCTTGCAGCCGTAGACGTTGAGGGTCTGCGTCGCAGCCGCCGACGAGCGCAGGGTGGCGAAGTCGAGGATGGGCAGCTCGGGGACGTAAGGGTAGTTCGCCCACCACTCCACGTTGTCGGTGTTCGGAGGCAGCGGCCAGGTCGTGTCGCGCGGGTTGGAGGCCGTGCCGACCACGCTCGCGCGCGCGAACTTGCGCGGGAAGTACCACTGCGAGGTCGTGTTGTCGAGCGTGACCGAGCCCTGCGACATGAGCGGGCCCCAGTACAGGCACATGCCCTTGGTGTAGGTCACGTTGCCCTGGGCGAGCAGCGGGCTGTAGATCGTGCGGTTCTGGAAGACGACCGAGAGCGAGCGCGTCTCCTTGGTGGAGCTGTCGCGGCCCTCGCCGATGATCGTGATGCTGGCGTTGCTCGTGCTGGTGATGCTGATGCGATAGGTGCCGCCGGGCACGTCCGTGTACGTCTTGTCGAAGGCGTAGCCGGCGATGCTCTGGCCCGACAGCGCCTGCGCGATGGTCCCGGTCGAGCTCTTCGCCTTCCAGTAGCCGCGGTCGACGGCGGTCTGAGCCAGGTTCAGCGCCGTCGTGGTCTTGCGGCTCTTCACGGTCAGGCGCGCCTCGTGCTGCATCCACAGCACGACGGTGGGCACCATGGTCACGAGCAGCAGCATGAGCAGGACGACGCCTGCGAGGACCTGGCCGCCGCTTCCGCGCGCGCGTTCCATCAGTTCATCACCTGGACCTTCTCCGACGCCATGTGCAGGGCCTTCGTCCTGCCTTGATAGATGTTGGTCTGCAACGTCATGGAGACCGAGACGATCGTCATGTCGTCCGACCGCGGGAACGTGAATGCGAGGTAGCGCAGGTTCTTGCTGAGCGTCTCCGTGTGGCTGCCCCACTTCATCACCAGCTGGTTGCCGCTCTGCTGGAACGTCATCGACGAGCCTTGCTCCTTGGTGAAGGTGATCTGCGAGTAATAGGGCTGGCTCGCCGAGGCGCGGCTGATCACGATCGAGGCGCTCTGGGCCTGGCGCAGCTCGCGCGTCAGGATGTACATCGCGCCGCGCGCCTCCTTTTGCAGGTCCGTGCGCGCCTTGGTCAGGATGAAGTAGCGGTTGGCCTGGATCAGCATGCGCGCGCCCAGCGACGAGACGATGCCGATGATGGCGACCGTCAGCATCGCCTCGATCAGCGTGTAGCCGGCCCGTCCGCGCGAGCTCTTCACCATGCCAGGTCCTTGCCCGTCACCATCTGCCCGGCGACGACCTGCACGTTGCTCAGCGACTTCGCCGTCGTCGTCACGGCGCCGGCGCTGTTGATCGTCGTGTAGTAGCCGTACACGTTGTACGCCGGCGAGGTGCTCTGCCGGACGTCGATCGAGTAGGTCCCGTCCTCCTTGCTCGAGGCGGCGTAGTACGAGGCCATCGTCAAGGAGCCGGAGCTCAAGGCGGGCGGCCCGCTTGGCAGCGTGCTCGTCGTCACCACGACAAGCACCCCGCTGGCGATGGAGGATCCGTTGCTCGTCACGCTGCCCTGGATCGTCCCCAGCGCGCCGGTGATCGTGAAGCTCGCCACGAAGACGGTCTGGCCGATCGAGGCGGTCGCCGCGGCGAACGTCGGTGTGGAGGTCTCGGTGCTGTCGAGAGGGATGTTCACCGTGTAGGCGCCCGTGGCGAGATTGACGGTCTTGAAGTAGCCGTTGACGTCCGTGATCTCCTGGTCCTGGACGTTGCCGTTGACGTCGGTGGCCGTCATCGTCATGCCCTGCAGCCCGTTGACGCCGTCGCGCGTCACCCAGCCCATCAGGCGCCCGCCTTGCGAGAGCACGAAGTTCACGCCGCTGGTCACCTGGCCGAGGCCGACGCTCACGGCCGACGAGGAGGCGGAGACATAGCTGGCGTTCGAGAATGTGCCGTTGGCCGTGACGACGGTCGTGCCCGGAGCCACACGCAGCAGGTAGCGCCCCGTAGCCCCGGAGGCCGTGGCGCTCTGGCCCGCGGCGCTCACCGTGATGGCCGACGGCGCCGAGATCGGATTGCCTAAGGCGTCCACCACCGCGCCCGTGATGAAGCCGGTGCTGGCGGAGCCCGTCAGGATCGTCGGAGCCGGGAATATAAATTGCGATCCCGACGTTGGGATCGCAACGACGTCGTTCTCCACCTCATAAGCGCCGCTCGTGATGAGGACCGTCCACGTGCCGGTCGCCACGTTGGGCAGCGTGAACTGGGCCGTGGGCGGGCTGCCCACGGAGACGGCGCTGGCGGCCGACGACAGGCCGTCGGTGCCCGTCACGACGGCGCCCACGGCGGGTATCCCGGCCACCACCGGGAGCGCGGGCGAAGTGGACACGAAGGGCGAGTAGTTCAGCCCCAGAGTGCCGGCGCTGCCGGAGACAGGATAGATGAAATCGACGGCGTTGCTGCCCGAGTCGTACGCGCTGCCGTCGGTCCCGCGCGCCAAGGTGGACGGCAAGGCGTAGCGCACGAGTTGATCGCCCAGCCAGGGAGCGCTCTGGCAGCCGGGCGCGGAGAGCCCGGTGTTCAGGCCGCAGCTCGAGTCCGTCGGGATCATCGTCCCGTTGCAGTTGAGGGTCACGCCGCCGCAGGAGTCGCCGTTCCAGCAGACCTGATCGATCGTGCTCCCGGAGGCGTCGGCGAGCTGGACGCTGCCGCAGGAGTGATTGGCGACGTCATCGGGCGCCGTCATCGAGCTGTTGTAGTAGGCGTCGGCCGAGACCCAGGCCCCGTTGACGACGAAGGAAGGGTAGCTGGCGATCAGGAAGTAGCCCCCCGGCGCAGCATAGCTCGACACGTAGACGGCACCGGCGGCGCTCATGAGATCCGCGTGCGAGGCCGAGCCCACCTGGGTGTTGAGCTTGAAGTTGCCGAGCACGCCGGCTCCGACGCCCGGCGCCAAGTTGATCTGGGAAGTCGTGGGATTGAAGAGCTCGACGTACTCGACGTCCTTTTGGCCGCAGCAGCCCGTGACGGTGGTCGTCGCGCCCACCACTTGGCTGATCACGAGGCCCGTGTTCATCCAGACCGTTCCTTTGACCGTGCCCGAGCTCATGGCCGTCAGCGAGAAGTCCTGGGTGACGCTGTTGTTGGGGCCGATCGTCAGGTAGGCGTACTTGCTGAAATAGCCCTTCGCGGAAGCCACCAGGTTGAAGGTGCCCGGCGAGAGCCGGATCGTGTAGGCGCCGCCGGCGAGAGTCGTGTCGCTCCAGCCCACGTTCTCGGCGACGTTCACGGTGGCGCCGGAGATGGGGCTGTTGGTCGTCCCGTCCTTGACGGTGCCGGTGAAGACGCTGTTGGTCTCCACCGTATTGGGGTTGGCCATCACGCTGTTGATCGACAGCTTGTGGGTCGAGCCGCGCTCGAGCCAGGTCACCATCACCGTGATCTGCCGCATGCCGGTGTCGGGAGTGGTTGCGGGCAGGACGGTGATGACGCCGCTGTTCTCGTTGACCACCTGGACGTCCGTGTAGCGGGTGAAGCTCACCCCGCCTTCCAGGACGTTCTCGGGCGGGAACGTGTTCGTGTCGTAGGCCGTTCCGTCGCTCAAGAACGAAGGCGAAAGGGTCGGCGCCACCCGGAAGTACGACTGCTGCTCGATGATCTGCATCTTTTCCTGCGCCAGATTGGCGGCCAGGCTCTTGTTCTTGGCCATCTGGATGCCCTTCTGCACGCCGCCGAACACCGCGAGCAGGCCGAGGACGGCGATCGAAAGGATCGCCACGGCGATCATCAGCTCGACGAGGGTGACGCCGGCTTCGGATCTAACGGACACGGCGGGCTCCGCGAGCGCCCGCGCGCCGGCGCGGGCGTAAGCCGGCCTTGAGCAGCCGGCGCCTGAGCTCGGCGGCGGTCTTGACGCCCTTCAGGTCGACCGAGAGGGACCGCATCATGGCGATCAGCGCGCGCAGGATCGCGCTCGACGACAGCTTCCTGCCGCCGCTCCGCCGCGCGGCATAGGACAGCCGCTGGAGGGCGCGCAGCTCCCCGGCGGTGAGCCTCAGCGAAATCGATTTCGCCATCCGCGATCCATTATTCATTTACACAAATACACAAATTAGCCTCAAATGACGACGAGGGAAGGTGTGTTTCCACGAGATGTTCAGCGGGGCTTGCGCTTGAGCGCGGCCAGGAGCCTGTCGAGGAGCTCTTCCTCGGTCTTGACCCCGCCGACGTCCACGTCCAGCTCCGACATCAGCCGGATGAGGGCGCGCAGGATCAGGGTCTTGGGCAGCTTGTAGCCTTTGCCGGCCTTGGCCTCGATGCCCACCTCCTCCAGGAAGCGGTCCATCGATTCCGGCAGGGTCAGATTGAGGCGGAAGTAATGCGCCTTCGAGACGGCTCGCGCGGAGCGGCTCTTGGGGAGTCTCGGCATCGATCGGATCCCGTCGGTTTACACAAACGGGCGATCCGCCGCTAGTATAGCCTGTCTGTCCGCGCATGGCCACAGGATAGGCCCCTGTGACTTTAGTCGCCACCAAACTATTGTTAACTCTGGCAGGCGGGCAGAGACACGGTGACGGTCGTGCCCTTGTTGAGGCCCGGCGAGCGCAGGGCGAGCTGGCCGGAATGCTTGTCGACGACCCAGCGGACGACGGTCAGGCCCAGGCCGTGCCCCGTGTCGGGGCGGCTCGAGAAGAACGGCTCGGAGAGGCGCGACAGCGTCTCCGGCGTCATGCCGGTCCCCGTGTCCGTGAAGTCGAGCTCGACCCGGCCGCCGAGATTGGTCTTCTTGACGCTCAGGCGCCCGCCGAGCGGCATGGCGTGGACGGCGTTGAGCATGATGTTCGTGAAGGCCTGCACGAGGTGCCGCTCGCTGCCCAGGACGCGGCTGGCCTCTCCCAGCTCGGCCTCGAGCACGATGTCGCGGTCCTGGGCGTGCAGGCGGGCGGCCTCGAGGGCCCGATTGAGCGGCAAGTCGACGTCCAGCGGCTTGAGCTCGAGAGGCCGCGGCCGCGCCAGATCCAGAAAGTTGTTCAGGATCGCCAGGACGTGGTCGGTCTCCTGCTCGATGCGGTCCAGGGGCGCCTGAGCCTTCTCGCCGCGGCGATCGTACTCCCGGATCTGCTCGACGCACAGGGAGATCGTGCCGAGCGGCGTCTTGGCCTCGTGCAGGACGGCGGCCATCGCCTGGCCGACCATCGACAGCCGCTGCATCCAGGCGAGCTCGGCCGCGTAGCGGTCTCCGGTCATTTGCTGGATGCGCCGGAAGCTGTCCGCCACGTAGGCGCTGAAGAAGGCCGTCACCATCAGCAGGGAGCTGCGCAGAAGGTAGAAGCCGGAGAGCTCCCCCGAGCCCGGGTAGGCGAAGTAGGCGTAGATGAGGAAAGCCGTGCCGCCGACGATCAGGCTGAACCAGAGCTTCTCGAGGAAGCAGGTGCTCAGGATCACGAGGAAGTACGCGACGTAGAACTCGTTCTGGAAGCCTTCGTTGAGGTAGAGGACCAAGGAGGTGATGGCCACGTCGCCGAGGAACGAGAAGAGGAGCGTGACGTCGGGGATGCGCCGCGTCCGCCCGAGCCAGTACACGGTCAACGCCAGCGAGATCTGGACGGCGAGCAGCGCCCAGATGACGGCGCCCGAGGATGAGGGAGTGGGCGAATGCGTCCAATACAGCAGGAGCGTCCCGGAAAGCAGCAGCCGGAAGATCAGCAGATATCTCGCCTGCATCGCGAAATTATAAATTATGGCCGGCATGAACCCGAAGGCCCTGCTCATCGAGGACGACGCGGCGTTCCGCAAGACCGTGGCCGAGACGCTGGCGATGAACGGCTTCGAGGTGCTCGAGGCGGCCACCGGCAAGCGCGGCATCGCGCAGGCCGAGACGGAACAGCCGGACCTCATCCTCCTCGACCTCATGCTGCCCGGCATGAACGGCCTGGAGGTCTGCCAACGGGTCAAGCAGGCGCCCAAGACAGCCGGCATCCCGATCCTGGTCCTGACCGGCAGCGACCAGGAGGGCCAGGACATCGCCTGCCTCGACATGGGCGCGGACGACTATCTGACCAAGCCGGTGAAGACCGAGCGGCTGCTCGCGCACTGCCGGGCGCTCTTGCGCCGTTCCGGCCGCCGCTCCGACACGGGAGCGCTGCGGGTGGGCCCGCTCGAGCTCGATCCCTCCACGAAGACGATCGTCATCGACGGCGAGTCGTTCTCGCACCTGACGCCGAAGGAGTTCGCCCTCCTCTATGAGCTGGCGCTCAACAGCCCGGAGCCCAGGGACCGGGAGTCGCTCTACCGCAAGCTCTGGGAGATGGATCCGCCGTCCCTGGGCAGCCTGCGCACCGTCGACGTCCACGTGCGCCGCATCCGCCTCAAACTGCGCTGGAAGTCGGACGGCATGCTGCAGGGCGTGCACGGCCGCGGCTACAGCCTCGTGCCGCCCTCCGAAAGCTAGCTGGAAATAGTCGGTTAGGAACGGCGATTATCTATCGATCGCCGATTTTTTTATCCCGAGCGGGGTTTATGGCACACTCGTGCCATAAACCCGACCAAGACGGCATGACTGCTGAAGCCTGGGTTTATGGCACGAGTGTGCCATAAACCCTCCTCTGGGATAAAAAAATCGGCGATCGATAGATAATCGCCGTTCCTAACCGACTATTCCGGCTAGCGCTCGAGGGCGTGGAAGAAGCCGTTGATCAGCCAGAGCGCGAAGGCGAAGACCAGCGCCCAGCCGAGACCGGCGACCTGAAAGCCCGGGACGAGGTGCGCCACGAGCAGCACGCAGCCGCCGATGATGACGAACGTGAAGAGCCCGAGCGTCAGGATGTTGATCGGCAGCGTGAGGATCAGCAGCACCGGCCGCAGCAGCCCGTTGACGATGCCGAGGACCACCGCCACGGCGAGAGCCGTTCCGAAGGAATCGACGTGGACGCCGGGCAGGACGCGGGCGGCCACGTAGACGGCGACGGCGCTGAGCAGGACGTGGATCAGGA
>CAZZGQ010000154.1:0-7489 GCA_964653765.1 uncultured Elusimicrobia bacterium
TACCTGCAAAAGGAGCTGCGCAAGGTGAAAAGCGGCCGCGACCTCAGGCGCGAGCGCCGCTTGGCCGTCCCCGTGCCGCAAGTCGCCCTGATCGGGTATACCAACGTCGGCAAGTCCACGCTGCTCAACCGGCTGACCGCCCAGTCCGTGAAAGGCCACAAGACCGAGTCCGTGTACGCCGACGACAAGCTCTTCGCCACCCTCGATCCCACGGCGCGCCGCGTCCGGCTGCCGGAGGGGACCTGGGTCGTGGCCACCGACACGGTGGGCTTCATCCAGCGCCTGCCGACCACGCTGGTGGCCGCTTTCCGCTCGACCCTGGAGGAGGTGCAGGTGGCCGACTGCCTGCTGCTCGTCTCCGACGCCGCCGCCGCCGGCCGCGAGGCCCAGGACCAGGCCGTGGACCGCATCGTTTCGGAGCTGGGCGCCGAGAGCGTCCCGCAGGCCCGCATCTACAACAAGGCCGACCGGCTGAACGAAGCGCAGCGCCGCGACCTGAAGACCCTCCATCCGGGAGCGCTTCTCGTGTCGGCGGCGACGGGGGAGGGTCTAAAGGAAGCGCTGGACGAGGTCCAACGGCTCATCTCCGACCGCTGGCTGCTGCGCGAGCTCGATCTGCCCGCCCACGACCGCCGGTTGGTCGCCGAGATCTACCGCAGCGCCCAGGTCCTCTCCGAGCGCCACGTCGAGGGCAAGACCCGCCTGCGCCTGCGCGCCACCCGCGAGAACCTGGAGCGCCTGCGCGCCCGGGCCTCGTAAAAAAAACCGCCCCAAGGCCGAAAATACCTCTTGCGCGAATGGGCCTCCGGGGCTAACCTCCGGATGGAGGAAACCCCTATGACCCGAATCCTTCTTTGCGCCGCCGCCCTCGCTCTGAGCGTTCTCGCCGTGCCGGCCCGCGCCTCCGTCCTAAAGCAGATCGGCGAAGATCTCGGCGCGACAATCGAGCAGGTCCCTACGGACGATTGCCGCAAGGAGTTCAAGGTCGACTATTGCTACAAGGCCACCCAGGGGGACAAGACGTCCATCATCCCGGCGAATTCCGAGCAGGATCTGCGTGACAAGCTCAAAGCGGCCGGGTTCGGATCCTCGTCGGCGGCCGCCCCCAAGGCGGACAGTCTCGCCGCCTGCATCAGGGAATGGCGCATGGGCGAGCGCGGCGACGGCAGGGCCAACTGCAGCGACGCCTATCTGAGCGACATCATGCGCGCCCACAACCGCGCCTGCTACTCCCTCATCACCGCCAGCCGCGACAAGGCGGCGACGGAGTGCAAGAAGTCGGCGGCCCCGACGATCGCCATGGGCCTGGACGATCCCGATCCGAAGAAGTGGAACGAGGCCAACTGCAAAGCGCGGTTCGAGGACGCCAAGCAGCCCGTGCCCGAAGGCCATCCCTGCAAGGCCATCGTCGCCGCCCCGAAAGAGGCCTGCGACAAGGCCATGGATCCCAAGAACGAGGGCACCAAGGACAAGGACGTCGCCGCCCAGCGCGATTCCTGCTTGGCCCGCCGCGACCAGGACATGGGCATCGACCGGGAGAAGCTCAAGACGCCCGAGCAATGCCAGAAAGCCATGCAGGCTCAGGAAGAGTCCAAGGACCCCGAGGCGAAGAAGGTGAGCGGCCGGCTCTCGGATATCTGCGGCTCCGTGGTCGCGGACATGCTCAAGAACATCAAGGACAACAAGGCGGAATATCCGGCCGGCGTCCTGGCGTGGTTCCAATCGGATTGCGCGAAGCACCCGGAGCATCAGTCCGTCTGCATCGCCACCGGCTTCCAGAAGAAGATCCCCGAGAAGGTGGTGGCGGCCCCCGCCTACAGCAGCGAGGCCGACCGCCAGGCGCTCCAGACGGCTTGCAAAGGCGTCGACGGAAAAGCGGGAGATCCCGCGGCATGCACCCGGTTCGAGCGTCTCACGCAGATCGAGCAGCTGAGCGGCCGGTGCACGGCCGGCGAGATGGCGGCATGCGAGAAGCAGAGCCGCTTGGTCACCCAGGAGGAGATCGAGAAGCGCCCTCAGGTCAAGCGCGCCATGGCCTACGGCGCCACCGTCGATCAGGCCGCGCGCTACGATTCCTACATCCAGCGCCATTTCAAGAAATCCGAGCAGCAGGACTTGATGGAGCGGTTGATGCGGGCCAACCCAGAGACCATGGGCAAGCTCATGGACGAGAACACTCAGTGCGAGAAGAAGGGCGGCGCGGCGGCCGCCGCCTGCGACAAGAAGTTCTACACCAACTACATGGCCCTGGCCGACGGGCATCCGGTCAGCGACACGGGGCGCCGCTATCTGGCCAACATGTGCGCCATGCCCGAGAACAAGGACGTCGAGGCTTGCAAAGACAAGAAGGCCTACACGATCACTCCTCGCAAGGCGGCGGCGCCTCCGGCGCCCGTCTCGGGCTATCGCCGGCCGACCCAGCCGAGGGCCGACCCCGATCCGATCAGCTCCATCATCACCGGCCTGATGAGGCCTTTCGGCAATTCGAACCCGAAGGGCTACGTCTGCCGGCTCAAGGGCACCGACATCGCTTGCTCTTCCGCGGGGCAGCAAGGCTGCGAATGCCGCGAGATCCGGTGACGGCCGTCGCGCTATAGGCTCGGCGACTGCACCCGCACGAGCCTCGGCTCGCGCACCGGCGGCCGGCGCATCTCCAGCTCGGGTCCGGGCCGCAGGACCTTCTCGAAAGGCGGCAGCCTGATCGGCCGGCGCTCCCGCGCCGAGCGGTAGAGCGCCTCGATGATCCTGACGTCGGCCAAGCCTTCCTCGCCCGACGGCTCCGGTTCGTCGTCCTCGAGGATGCAGTCCGAGAAGTAGACCAGCTCCGGCGCGAACTGGTCGCGCGCGGGGAAAGTCCGCTCCTTGGTCTTGCCGGCGATCGTCAGGCGGTGATTGAGGTCGCCCACGTACTCGTATGCGGGCTCGCAGACGAGGTCGCCCTTGGTCCCGACCAGCCGGTAGTAGGAGACGTCGGCGCCGCCGAAGCTGCTCGTGAACGTCGCCAAGCGGTCTCCGGGAAAGCGCAGGATGGCGGAAGTCATCTCGTCCACCTCGCGGAAGCGGCCGTCGGGCCCGCTCAGGGAGATCGCGCTGACCTCCTCGGGCTCGGCGGAGAACAAGTAGCGCGCCGCGTTGATGCAGTAGATGCCCATGTCCCAGAGCGAGCCGCCGCCGAGATCGCTGCGCAGCCGCACGTCGCCGGGCCGGACCTGCTGCGAGAACTGGGAGGAGAAATACCGCGGCTCGCCGATGCGGCCCGAGCGCGCGATGTTCACGGCCTCCATGTTGGCGTCCTCGAAGTGAAGCCGGTAGGCGGTCATCAGCTTCACGCGCCTCTCGCGCGCCGCCTCGATCATCCGGACGCATTCGGTCTCGGTCATCGCCAGCGGCTTCTCGCAGAGCACGTTGACGCCGGCGAAGGCCGCGCGGGCGGCGAAGTCGCCGTGGAGGCTGTTGGGCAGCGTGATGTAGACGGCATCGACCACGCCTCCCTTGAGCATCGCGTCGTAGCGGTCGTAGGAGTACAGCGCCTTGACGTCGTACCGCTTGCCGAGCGTGCGCAGCTTCACCGGATCGTCGGAGACGAGCGCCGTGAGCTCCGAGTTCTCGCCGGCGTGCTGAAAGGCCGGCAGGACGGCCGCCTGGGCGATGTGCCCCAAGCCCACGACGGCATAGCGGACCTTGTGGGTCGGCAGCCGGCGCTTCTGCGGCGCGTGCAGCGACCCGTGACTTCTTCTGGCAGCCATATCAAAACCTCCGTGTCGTCTTCAGGAAACGGTCCAGGACCGGCAGATGAGCGCGCGTCAGCGGCAACAGCGTCGAGGCGATCAGCCGCTTGAGCTCGGGGTCCAGCCGCGGGCATTCCAGCGCCCGCTCGTATTCTTGGATGCCCCGTTCTTCTCCGGCGATGAGCGCGCGAACCGCCGCCTCGGCGCCGCCGACATTGGCGGCGCCTTCGATGGCGCGCGACCAATCGCCCCAAGGACCGGCGACCGACGGGGAAGAGCCGCGCCAGCGCTCGCGAAGCACGCAGGCGGCCTGCCGGTGCTCGTCCTCGATGCGCCGCAGGTCGCCGCGCTCGGCTTCGGCCACCTGGGCGAGCGCCAAACGATACGTCTCGCTGGCGGAGACCTCTTCCGCGATCAGCGTCTGGACGATCGGGTCGCTTTTGACCTCTCTCGAGCCCATCGGCGTCCTCCTTGCCTCGAGGTCCGGCGCGAGCGGCGGCGCGTCGCGGGAGCGCCAGGCGCCTCCCCCGGCGTCGGCCAGGCTTCGCCACGGATCGATTCGAGCGAGACCTCTTCGGCGAGGGTCGTCTTTCGCTCGCTCATGTCCTGGCCCAGGCTCTCGAGGTCCAAGCCTGAGCGCTCGATCTTGGGAAGCATCTCCTGCTCTTCTTCTTGGATGTGATGGCGGGCGTTCTCCGCCAGGACCAGGAACTTGGCGTCATACCGGGCGTCGGCGGGGTTCATGGAGGCGAGCTCGCCGATCAGAAGCTCCATGACGTGGTGCTCCTCGGCGGCCTCGTCCATGAGCTCGGCGTCGGGGATCTTGCGGCGCGCGGCGGGATAGAAGAGCTCCTCTTCCAGCTTGGCGTGGATCGTCAGATCGACGAGCGCCCGGGCCACGAGCCGGTGCTTGGCCGGGCGCTCTTCGGTCCTCTCGAACTCGTCGAAGAGCTCCTTGACCCTGCGATGGTCCTCACGGAGCATGCCCGTCGCGCCCGTATTGGCGGCCGAGCCGGCCTTAGACCTCCTCGCCATGAGACCTCCCTGCGAAAGCTCAGTTGAGGTGCTTCGGCTGGGCCAGGGCGACGGTGAGTCGGGCGGATTCGTCGTCTCTCTCGACGGCGAGCTCTCCCAGGCGCCAGCGCTTCAACCACGAGGCGGCCGAGCCGGGATCAGGGGGGAAGACGGCCGTCCGCGCGTCGCCGGTTCCCTGCCAGACGAGGCGCAGGCGGGAAGCTTCCCCGTCCGACTCGTCTCGCAGCACCAGCGTCGCGCGTCCGGAGCGGGCCAGGACGTCGCGGCCGAGATCGGCCACGAGCCCCGCGACGCAGAACTGCCGCATGACGGTGAAGCCGGCGCGCTGCGCCAGGCGCAGCGCGATCTGAGAAGCGGCGTTGATGTCGCCGCTGCTGCCCACCACCATCCGACGCTCCACGAGGGTTGTCATGTCTCGCTCCGAATCCATTATAGGCGCGCGGACGCGCCCGCCCTATGGAGCGGCCGTAACAGTGCTGTGCCTATTTTGCTAGACTGCGCGCGTCATGAAAACGGTCGTCTTGGGCGGCGGTTTGTGGGGCTCCGTCCTCGCGCAGCAGCTGGCGCGGGCCAAGCCGCGCGGTGGCCTCACGCTCTGGGAGTTCTTCGAGCCCCTGGCCTGCGGCCTGCAAAGGACGCGCCGTCATCCTCATATCCCGGGCTTCCGCCTCGACCCGTCGATCGAGGTCACCCACGACCTGCCTCGCGCGGTGGCGGGCGCGGAGCTGCTCCTGGTCGTGCTCCCGTCCACCGTCGTCCGCTCGACGGCGCGGGCCGCGGCTCGCGCGCTGGGCGGCACGCGGCCTCTGGTGGTCAACGCCTCCAAGGGCATCGAGCCGCGGACCCTGAAGACGATGGGCGACATCCTGGCCGAGGAGCTGCCCTCCGCCGGGGTCTTCACGCTTTCCGGGCCGAGCTTCGCCCGCGAGGTGGCTCGGGGCGTGCCCACCAAGGTCATGCTGGCCGGACCCGACGGAGCGCGCGCGCGGCGGCTGCGCCGCCTCTTCCACGGCGGGCCGTTGTCGGTGGTCCTGAGCGGCGATCGCGTCGGCGTGGAGCTGGGGGGCTCGCTCAAGAACGTCCTGGCGATCGGCGCGGGCATCCTGGACGGCCTGAAGGCCGGGCACAACACCCGCGCCGCTCTCCTGGTCGAGGGCATGGCCGAGATGGGGGCGCTGATCCGCGCCCGCGGCGGCAAGGCGGAGACGATCTACGGCTTGGCCGGGCTGGGAGACCTCTTGCTCACCAGCACCTCCGGCGAGTCCCGCAACCACACCTTCGGCGAGAAGCTCGGGGCGGGGATGACGGCCGACCAGGCTCGCCGCGCGATCCCGACCGTCGTGGAGGGAGCCGAGGCGGCGGCGAGCGCGCGAGCGCTCGCGCGCAAGCTGCGCATCCGCGTCCCGGTCATCGAGGCAGTCCACGACATCGTCTACCGGGGCCGTCCAGCGTCCGTCGTGTTAAAAGCGCTGGGATTCCAAGACTTTTGAGCTTATACTTTAATATAACTGGTCCATGGCCAAGAACGAAAAGGACGAAGCGCCGAAGGAAGAGCGGCCTCAGGAGAAAGAGGTCCGCATCTATTCGCTGGCCACGACCGTCAACGAGTGCATCATCTTCCTCGAGGAGCTGGCCGGCAACCGCCTGCTGCCCATCTGGATCGGCATCACCGAAGGCCAAGCTATCGCCATCCGCTTCTCCGGGATCGTCCTGCCGCGCCCGTTGACCCACGACCTGCTGCTGGCCACGATCAAGACGCTCGGCTATACCGTGGACCGCGTCGTGATCTGCGACATCAAGGAAAACACGTTCTACGCTCGCATCCACATCCACAAGGGCGCCACCGTGCACGCCCTGGATTCGCGGCCGTCCGACGCCATCGCCGTGGCCGTCCGCGCCGGTTGCTCGATCTTCGTCGAGGACAAGGTCTTCAGCCGCTGCCAGACCCTCAACAAGCCCATCACCGAGGACGAGGTCAGCAAGTTCAAGACCGAGCTGAAGAACCTCAAGCCGGAAGACATCTTCAAGGGGCTCCAAGAAAAAGAGAAGGGCGAGCCCGGCGAAGGAGGCGGGGCCGAAGGCGGAGCCTCCGAGAGCGAGGACTAAAGAGCGAATGAACAGGCTGGACATCATCCGCGCGGTGGCGAAGGTGCTGACGACGAAGGGCGAGGCGGCGAAGGCGGTGGAGACGACGTTCGAGACGATCCGCGCGGCGCTCAACAGCGAGGAGAAGGTCGTCATCTCCAACTTCGGCACCTTCCGCGTGAAGCACCGCCAGCAGCGCCAGGGCCGCAACCCGAAGACGGGCCAATCGGTGACCGTGCCGCCCCGCAAGGGCGTCCGGTTCAAAGCCTCCAAGAATCTGCTGTCGTGATCGGCCTGCCTCCGGCCCTGCCGGACAAGGACTTCTTCACGATGGGCGAGGTCAGCCGCATCGCCCAGGTCCCGTCCCACACGCTGCGCTACTGGGAAGAGCGCGTCGGCCTGCTCAAGCCCGCCCGCCGCAGCAGCGGCCACCGCCGCTATACCCGCGAGGACCTCGAGACCATCCTCAAGATCAAGGACCTCATCCAGCGCCGCAAGATGACCGTCGCCGGCGCCCGCCGCGCCCTCCTCGAAGCCAAGCGGGGGCCCAAGCCGGAAGATGCCGCGCCGGCGGCGCCCAACGCGGCCTTGCCGGCCAACATGCTCAAGCTCTTGCGCGAAGTGCGGCGCGAGATCCAGGC
>CAZZGQ010000155.1:0-7437 GCA_964653765.1 uncultured Elusimicrobia bacterium
AGGATGCGCGCGCCTTCGAACGAGCCGCCCTGGCGCAGGGCGCGCAGCAGGCGGCTCAAATCGAGCACGCTCGTGCGCATGCCGCCGTGCGGCGCCTGCACGATGCCGTTGTCGCCGGGCACGTAGTCGTCGGGGACGAGCGAGCGCGGACGGCGGCCGCGGAAATCGTCGGTCTGGGCGACCCAGCGGCCCTTCTCGTAGCGATAGAGCGCGGCCAGGCGGCGCACGCTGCCCGGGAACTCGGAGGCGGTGAAGCTGGCCTGCATGCCGAGCGGCTCGAAGATCCGCTCGCGGGCGTAGTCGCCGAAGCGCATGCCGCTGTGCTTCTCGACGAGCGCGCCGATGAGGCCGTAGCCGAGGTTCGAGTAGCGGTACGCCTCGCCGGGCGCCTTCTCCGTGAAGCCCATCCTCAACGTCGAAAGCTTCGGGGGCTTGCCGCTGAAGGAGCGATTCAGGAAGTCGAAGTAGGCGGGGTCGTCCTTCAAGCCGCTGGTGTGGGACAGGAGCTGGCGGTAGGTGACGGGCTGGCGCGGATGAGCCGGGTTGCGCACGACAAAGCCGAGGACCTCCGAAATATCCTCGTCGAGGCCGAACTTCCCCTCCTCCCATTGCTGCATGAGCGCGATCGCCGCCGTCACCTTGGAGACGGAGGCCATGCGGAAGGCCGTCTCCTCCACGACCGGCCGGCCCGCGGCGACGACGGCCGTGCCGCCGGAATGCGAGACCGCCACCTCGCCGTCGCGCGTGCCGACGACGGAATAGCCCAGCACGCCGTGCTCGGCGGCGATGGCGTCGAGGCGCGCGCCGAGGGCGATGGGCGTGTCGGGCAGCTTGGGCACGTCGACCGAGCGCGCCGGCCCGGCCGCGCAAGGCGACCCGCCCAGCGCCAGCAGCGCCGCTAAGAGCCCCGCACCCATGATCTGACCTTCCTCAATCCTCTGCGCACCACCCCGCCCGGCCCGGCCACCTCGACCAGCAGCGCCTGCGGGACCGTCAGCCTGAGGCGGGCCTCATTGAAGGCCGTCGCCAGCTCTTCGTGGAAGCTCTCCGGAAACATCGACACCGCCTGATCATGGCCGTGGCCGGCCTTCGCCAGGTCGTCCGCCAGCTCTTGGAGCAGCCGCGGGTCGGCGCGCAGATGCTCGACGAGGCGCTCATCGACGTCGTCGTGCTCCTTGTGCAGCCGGTAGACGACGCCGAGGCCGAGCTGCCCGTAGAGCCGCTCGATGTCCTCGCGGGCGCGAATCTCGCGCCAACCGGCCAAGGGCTGTCCCTGAGCGTGAGAGACGTCGCCCAGACGCTTGAGCGCCAGCGCCTTGCCCATGAGGTCATCGCCGAAGAGCCGGTCGGCGAACGCGACCAGCTGCTTGGTCGTGGGCACGAGGCCCGCCGTCACGGGCAGGCCCAGCGTGGCCAGCTCGAACCGATCCTGACCAGCCAGCGCGCGCATCAGGGCGAAGGTCCACCAGACGTCGCCGGCCAGGGCCCGGGGGTCCAGGGTGGCGGGGCCGGCCGGCGTGTCGCGCAGCAGGCTCGTGAGCACGCGCGTCTCGATCGTGGGGTAGCTGTAGGCGAAGCCGACGTAGTGCCGCCGCACGTTGTTGTAGCTCTGGCTGTACGGCCAGAGCGCGTCGAGGTCGAGATAGTCGATCTCGTTGCTGCCGCCGTCCTTGGGATCCTCGATGGGAGCGCGGTAGCCCATGCCGGCCAGGGCGCGGAGCTGCGCCTCGAAGACCTTGGTCACCCGCGCCATGCGATTAGCCTCGATCTTCAGCGAGCCGCCGTCCGTGAGCGGACCGTAGCCGTTGTGGAGGTGGACGCTGTAAAAGCCCGCGGGCAGCACGGACTGGACGCGCTCCAGGCCCGCCGTGAGATCGGCCCAGTCCTTGGCCGTGAGGTTGTGGTACTTGGAGCGCCGCCCGCCGGTGTTGAGCTCGAGGGTGTTGCCGCTGCCGCCGGTGCTGAACAGCCGCCAGGCCTGGGGCATGCGCGCGAGGACGCGGCCCGCCACGAAGCCCTGGGCCCGCCCCCAACGCTCCTCGGGCAAGGAGCCCTCCTGCGCGAACTCGAGCCGCTCGCTGTCGTCGAGCGGCTTCTTATCGAAGAGCTTGTCGAGGTCGAGCTTCTTGAGCTGGCGGTGGACCTGGAACTCGAACTCGAAGGAGAAGGTGTGGTCGCTGGAGAAGGCGGGCGGGCCGCGCGGCTCGAGCTTCGTCCGCGCCAGGCGCTCGAGCAGGGCCTGGCGGCCGGCCTCGTCCAGGCGCGCCGCGTTCGCCAAGTCCGCCGCGAGCTCGGCGGGGGCCTCGCCGGCGGCCGTCGGAGCGTCGGCGGCGGGAGAGCGCCAATTGCCGCTGATCGGCCCCCCGCCCGCCTGCCACTTCTCGATCTTGGCCTGGGCGGCGCGGGAGAGCTGCTCCGGCGCCGTCTCGGGCGCCGGCCCCACGAAGACCATCGAAGGCGCCAGCGCCTCCGGGGCGCGCTCGACGGGCCCCGCCAGCAGCGGGCGCGCCAGCAGCAGCGGCAAGACGAGCCGGAGCGTGAGCCTCATCTATGGAAGGATAGGCGCCGCGGCAGCCCCCTCCCAGGGCCATGCGGTCCGCCGAGGCTGGGCCCTTTAGCGGCGGCATAAAGCGGATTTCAGGAGTATTTCAGCGCGGTGGCGGCGGGGCGCTGCTAGAATACGGTCCATGCAGGAAAAACCCCTCACTCCCTATCAGAAGACTCAGATGGCCGCCGCGATGCTCGTCGCCTTGATCGTGGCCGGCGCCTTCGCAACGGCCTACGCTTTGCGCTCGCGGACCGCCTCCGCCGTCGTCGCGGCCGCCGCCGCGGCTCCCGCGGCTCCCGTCGCCCCCCAGGAGACGCTGCGCGACGCCGTGGCCGACATCCCGGCCCGGCCCGTGCCCGCGCACGCCACCCAGCTCACCCTCGACCCGAGCTGGACCGCCCCCGGCCCGCTCTCGGCCGACGACCTGCAGCGCGAGCGGCTGCTCGCCGAGGCCAGCGGCGCGAGATACTCGCGCATCGAAGCGCTGCGCCGCAAGAGGTTGGGCTGGGACAAGATCGCCCGGCGCCTCGGCTGGCCCGAGCGCTCGGCCCGGCTGTTCGCGCGCACGGGCGTCCTCGTGGGCCGGCCGGCGTCGGCGCTGGCGTCTCATCTCGCCCGGCGCTAGCCGCCTTGACCGCCCCGGCGCAAAACCGCCACAATGGGCGTTCCCGGAGGACGCCCATGAAGAGCACTTGCCTCGCCGCGGCCGCGCTGCTGGCCCTGACCGTCGCCGCCGCCGCCCAGAACGACCACAATAGCGCCCCGCCCCCCGCCCAGGCGCCGTCCTCCGACAACAGCGCGCCGGCCCCGGCGGGCCCGGCTTCGTCCGCGCCCAAGGCGCCCGCTCCGGCCGAGCCGGCGCCCGACGCCCCCGCCCCGGCCCCATCGGCCGGCTCCTCCTCGCCCGCCTCGCCCGAGGCGCCGTCGTCCAAGGAGACGCCCAAGTCCGAGGCTGTCAAGCAGGAAGCGCCCCGCGAGACGCCGAAGACCGCCCCCGCCAAGGCCGAGCAGCCCGCCTCCACCGCCGCCAAGCCCGAAGCGCTGCGCAAGGCGCAGGCCCCCGCGCCCAAGCCGCAGACCGCCTGCGCCCAGGCGCTGCAGCCGCTGGCCGAGAGCTACCAGCAGGCGTACGAGGCCATGCAGAAGTTCATCGCCGACGTGGACGCGCAGACGGCGGCGGCCAACGACCGGGTCAACAAGCTCCAGGAGCAGATCCAGGACAACGCGTCGGCGATGACCAAGGCGCGGCTCGACGGCGACAACGCCAGGGAAAGCGAGCTCTCCCAGCAGGACAAGCAGCTTTGGAAGGACCTCACCGCGGCCAAGAAGGAGCGCTCCTCGATCTGCTCCGGCTTCGGACGCGACGCGCAGCAGAAGGTGCGCGATTTCGCCGCCGACGCCCAGGCGAAGCTCTCCGACTGCCGCGAGCGGATGAAGTAGCGCGCGCCGCTAGACGCGCGCCAGCAGCTCGTAGACGTGCCGCGGGTTGCGCGCGTGCTTGAGCACGAGCTTGAGGACGCCGTCGCCCCCCACGGCGAAGAACGCCATGTTTCGGCCCGCGTTCATGACGCTCGTCACGCCGTAGGCCGCCGTGATGCGCCCGTCGTCGCACAGGATCGGGAACGGCGCGCGCACGCGCCGCTTGAACTCGCCCACCGTGTGCGGCGTGCCGACCATGACGCCCAGCAGGAAGATGTCCTTCTTCTGCGAGCCCGGATAAGCCTCGCCGAAGTTGCGCGACGATAAGCCGGGCGCCTGGGCCGGGATGAAGCACAGCACCAAGGTCTGGCCGGCGTAGCCGGACAGGAAGTGGCGGTGGCCCTGCTCGTCGCTGGCGTCGAAGGGCGGCGCCGCCCTGCCGGCCTCGAGATGCGTCGTTGTGATGGCCATAAGATCCCCCTCTCTCCTCCATTTTAACGCCGCTGACGGCCCCCGGGACCCGTTTTCGGGTAGGCCCTCCGCCCGCGCGACGGGGTCCGGCCGGCCCAGGCGAGGGGTCGGTGATCCCCCCATCCTGGGGGCATGAAGAACCTCTCGACGCCGGTCTTGCTCCTTCTGATCCTCTGCCTGCTCGCGCAAAGCGCGGCGGCCGCGGGACCGAAAGAGGCGCAGCCGGTCCCGATCGCCCCGGCGGCGGGTCCCGAGGGGCTCGCCGAGCCGGTCGTGCTGGGCTCCGTCGCTCCGGGGCCGGTCGCCGTCGACACCCTTCGAGAGATGCCGCCCGGCGACCTCGCCGCCTATCAGGCGGCCTTGCCGGGGATCATCGCCCAGGACGCCGCCGAGCGCGCCGCCGCCTCCGGCCCGATGGACGAGGCGACCGCGGCCCGTTTCCGCGCGGAGATCCTGGAGAGGGGCTCCTCGCAGGACCCGGCGGCCGCGTTCGCCCGCTTCGGCGCCAAAGACGGCGGCGCCTCAATCGAGGAGCAGGGCTCCAGCCTCTTCGACGGCATCGCCCTGAGCGTCAAGCGCGCCCTGTATCTCGACGGCAGGACCCTCAAGAACGGCGACCTGGCGGGGCTGAAGGAGCTGCTCGGGCGCGCGGGCTGGGACCGGCGCATCAAAGTCGTCGAGCAGATGAAGACCCGCTTCCCGAAGGAGTCCGTCGCCGACCTGGTCGAGCTCGCCAGGACGGACAAGGATCTGCGCGTGCGCCAGGCCGCCATGCAAGCGCTGGGCGAGCTCAAGGACGCGGAGGCCGTCGAGCCGCTGATCCAGATCGCGCAGCACGGCGGCGACGAGGACAGCAGCGCGGCCTCCCAGGCGCTGGGCTCCATCGGCGACCTCAGGGCGCAGCCCGTCCTGCTGGCCGCCTTCAACGGCTCCCTTTCCGAGACGCCGCGCTTCACCGGCGCCGCCGAGGGTCTTCTGCGCCTGGGCCACGAGCACGGGCTCGCCGCCATCGGCGGGCGCATGGAGGCGGAGCTCTCCGCGAGCATCCAGGCCGGCGGCTGGAAGCGTCAGCCCACCACCGGCTTCATGCTCGACCGCTATCACGAAGCCGGCGACAAGGACCCGCTCGTGCCGGCCATGACGCGCGCCTTCACCTTCGTGAAGCAGGACCAGGCCGCGCTGGTGCTGCGCAAGGCCGTCAAGCTCATCGACCAGGGCGGCCACAAGACCGTCGACTGGGCCGACGTGGGCATCACCGTCTTCATCGGCTTGCTCTTCGGCTGGGTGGCGCTGGTGGTCATGCTGCTCTGGAGCTTGGGCGTCGGGTCCTTCTTCACCTATGCCAAGGGCGCGGAGAACCTCCAGCCCGCGGCCGACGAAGTCCTGGGCTGAGGGCCTGTGACGGCGGCGTGACGACAGTAGTATAATCGTCCGCATGATCCCCTCCCAGGCGATGAGCGGCGTCGGCATGCTGGCGATGATCGGCATCGGCTGGCTCTTCTGCAAGCACAAGACGAAGATCAGCTGGCGCACGATCCTCTGGGCCACGGCGCTGCAATTCATCTTCGCCTTCCTGGTGCTGCGCACGGGCCCCGGCCACTACTTCTTCGCCGGCGCCAACCAAGCCGCCTCCGGGCTGATCGGCTTCCAAGAGGAAGGCGCGAAGTTCGTCTTCGGCCCGCTGGCGATCCCGCCGGGAGAGCCCAACTCGCTGGGCTTCTTCTTCGCCTTCCAGGTGCTGACGTCCATCGTCTTCCTGGCCTCGCTGATCTCGATCCTTTATTACTACGGCATCCTGCAGAAGATCGTGCTGTTCTTCGGCAAGATCATGGTCTATACCTGCGGCACCTCCGGCGCCGAGACGCTCAACGCCGCCGCCGTGCCGTTCCTGGGCCAAACAGAAGCGCCGATCCTCATCAAGCCCTACATCGAGGCGATGACGGAGAGCGAGCTGTTCTGCCTGATGGTGGCCGGCATGGCGACGATCGCCTCAGGCGTCATGGTGGTCTACGCCAGCCTCCTGAAGCCCTACTTCCCCGACGCCGCGGGCCAGATCCTCGCCGCCATGATCATGGAGGCGCCGGCCGCGCTGCTGATGACCAAGCTCCTCATCCCCGAGACCGGCAAGCCCAAGACCCTGGGGACGGTGAAGCTCGAGGTGCACGAGACCTCCGCCAACGTCTTCGAGGCCGCCGCCAACGGCGCCACCACCGGCATCAACCTGGCGTTCAACGTCGGCGCGATGCTGCTCGCCTTCATGTCGCTGCTCGCCATGGTCAACGGGGGCTTCCACTTCGTCTTCGGCCTCTTCGGCCATCCGAGCGTGGGCCTCGAGACCGTCCTCGGCTGGGCGCTGTCGCCGCTGGCTTGGCTCATGGGCGTGCCGTGGAAGGACTGCCAGATCATCGGCCAGCTGATCGGCGAGAAGACGGTCCTCAACGAGTTCGTCGCCTTCATGCACATGTCGCAATGGGCCGCGGCGCACGGCGGCCCCGCCGCCATGGACCGCCGCTCCTTCATGATCGGCATCCACGCCCTCTGCGGCTTCGCCAACTTCCTCTCCATCGCCATCCAGATCGGCGGCCTGGGCGTGCTCGCGCCCTCGCGCAAGAGCGAGGTCGCCAAGCTCGGGCTGTATGCCCTGCTCGGCGGCTCGCTGGCTTCGTTCATGACCGGCTGTATCGCCGGAATGCTGGTCCCTTAACTTAACTTCGGGCTGCCCGAGAGTTAAGATTTGCGGCCGTAGTCGTCCGCCAGGCGGACGAGGTCCTTGGCGTGGCCGGTGGCGGCCTCGAGGATGACGACCCGGCCGAAGGGAGCCTCCAGCCGGTGGACCAAGCCCGGCGTGATGGTGAAGGCCTGGCCTGGGCGCAACATGACGCTTCCCTTCTGCAGCCGCACGCGGCAGCGGCCCTTCAGCGCGTAGAACGTCTCGTGCTTGCGGCGGTGGTAATGCAGACTGAGGCGGTGGCCCTTGTCGATCTCGATGATCTTGCCGA
>CAZZGQ010000156.1:0-7425 GCA_964653765.1 uncultured Elusimicrobia bacterium
AGCTCCCCCTCTCCCGGCATCAGGTCGGCGAAGGTCTCGATCTCGTGAGCCACGGCCGTGGGGTCGGTGATCCTCTCGATGCGCACCATCTCCTGGATCTGGTGCAGCACGGTGGCGCGGTTCTCGAAGGCGAAGGACATCCAGGGTCCGACCTCGACGCGGCGGCGGTCCTTGAGCTTGATGACGGCGGCGACGCGCTCGCGGCGCGTCTTTTCGTACTCGGACGGCGAGAGGATGTCGCTAGGCTTGATCGGGTTCGAGGCCATAAGCTTTGGCGACGAGCTGGATCGGATGAAGAGGCTTGCGGCCCGTGCCTTGCTCGATCTGGACCCCGGCGAGCGGGCAGTCGGTGGAGACGACGTCGGGCTTCTGCTCCTCGATCTGGTCGAAGAGCTTCTTGGCGTACTTCATCGAGAGCTCGAAGTATTCCTCCTTCATGGACCAGGTGCCGTCGTGCAGGGAGCAGCGGTCGATGAGGCCGACCTGGGCCTCGGGCAGCAGCGAGAGCAGCTCCTTGCCCTTGAGGCCGATGTTCTGCGCCTTGAGGTGGCAGGACGCCTGGTAGGCGATCTTGCCGGCGTGAGCGACGAAGTCCTCCTTGAGCCGGCCTTCTTTCTTGAGCTTGATCAGGAACTCGCTGATGTCCTGGGTCTTGGAGGCGACCAGCCGCGCCTCGTCGCTCTGCAGAAGCGCGGGGTATTCGTCCCTGAGCATGAGCGAGCACGTCGGGCCGAGGGCGAGGATCGGCACGCCCTGCTGGGCCAGGGGCAGCAGCCAGCGCAGATTGGCCTTGGCGGCGGCCTTCGCGGAGTCCAGGTCTCCGCAGTCGAGGTGCGGCATGCCGCAGCACTTCTGGGGCGGGCAGACGACCTCGAAGCCGTTCTTCTCCAGCACGACGACGGCGGCCTTGCCCGTGGAGGGCTCGTTGTAGTTCACGGAGCAGGTGTAGAACAGCGCGACCCTGCCGGAGGCCCGGGCCTTCGGCCCGCGCGCTTCCCACCAGTCGCGGAAGCGCTCGAAGTGAAAGAGCGGAAGCAGCCTGTCGGGGTGCACGCCGAGCAGCAGCCGCAGCAGCTTGCGGTTCCAGCGCGCGGTGTTGAGGTAGTTGACGATCGGGGCCAACCGCGACGAGACCGTGCCGATCAGGTCCACGCGCGCCAAAAGCTTGTCGCGCCACTTCCCCTTGCCCGCCTTGAGAGCCACCGCCTTGGAACGCTGCATCAGCCGCGGGAAATCCAGGACGAAGCGGTGCGGCGGGTGGTACGGGCACATGTTGTAGCAGAGCTTGCACTGGTAGCACTCGTCGACCACGCGCTGATGGTCGGCGGCGGTCAGCGCCTCGACCGGGTTCCGCATGGCCGCGAGGTTGGGATCGACCTCGGCGGCGTGGTGCCCCTCCTCCTTCATCTCGGTGGAGGCCGACGCCAGCACGGCGGCCGCCGACTTGCCTCCGGCGGCCGCCGTCTGGGCGTCTTCGAGCTCGTCGATCCTCTTGAAGAGGTTGCCGAACGAGGGGCAGAGGTTCCAGCACCGCCGGCAGCCGTGGCAGATGTCGAGCACGCGGTCCATCTCGGACTTGAGCGCGCTCGGCTCCCAGTAGACCGGCTGGCTGTGGTGCGGGTTCCTCACGGGCTACTTCTTGAGGCTCTCCAGGAGCTTGGCGAAGCGGCCCGCGTGCGACTTCTCGGCCCGCGCCAGCGTCTCGAACCACTCGGCGATCTCGGGGAAGCCTTCCTCGCGCGCCTTCTTGGCCATGCCCGGGTACATCTCCGTGTACTCGTAGGTCTCGCCGGCGACGGCGGCGGCCAAGTTCTTGGCGGTGTCGCCCATCGGCAGGCCCGTGGCCGGGTCGCCGGACTGCTTGAGCCAGTCCATGTGGCCGTGGGCGTGGCCCGTCTCGCCCTCGGCGGTGTCGCGGAAGTGCCCGGCGATCTCGGGGTGGCCCTCGACGTCGGCGACCTTCGCGAAGTACAGATAGCGGCGGTTGGCGCCGGACTCGCCGGAGAACGCCGCCTTCAGATTGGCCTCCGTGGCCGTGCCTTTCAGCGTCTTGCTCATTTCTTCCTCCTGTTGCTGCGTCTTGCGCACCCCTTGCAGAGGCCGCGGAAATGGACCGAGTGCCCGTGGACGATGAAACCGCTGACGGCCTTCGGTTGCGGCAGGACATCGAGACGTTTATCAAAAAGGTCGTCGATCCGCCCGCACCCCTCGCAGATCGCGTGATGGTGGCGCTCGGTGATGGCGTCGTAGCGCGCCTGAGCGTGGGGACGGTTCACGAGGGAGATCAGCCCGAGCTTCTCCAGCGTCTGCAGCGTCTTGTAGACCGTCGCCAGCGACAGCGACGGGTAGCGCGGCTTGAGCGCGCGGTAGATGTCCTCGGCGGAGGGGTGATCCTTCGACCGCTTGAGGCGGTCGTAGATCGCCAGCCGCTGGTGGGTCAGCGGGATGCCGCGCGAGCGCAAGGCCTCTTCGATGTTCATCGGCTATTAGATAATAATTATTATCCTCCGCGAATGATAGTGAAATCCTGCGGGGCTGTCAAGGCCGGACCGGGACGCCGAGCTCCAGCTGCCACAGGAAGCTCAGCAGCTCCCCCTGCGTGCGCGGGGCGAACCGGGCCGTCCGCGGGTAGATCTCGTAGGTCACGCCCGAGTCGGCTCCCCCCGTCGTGCCGTCGGGATCGATGCCGAGCTTCTGCGCCAGGGCCACCGAGCCCTCCCCGAACTTCCGCTTGGGGCCGCGGTCGCCGCAGACGGCCCAGGCGGCGCGGCCGCCGTAGGTCACGCGGGCCAGGTCGCCCAGGTCGGCGTCACGATAGCCCTGAGGCAGCACGATATAAGGCACGACCGTCGGGTCGAGGGCGCCGTCGTCGAGATGGAACTTGGTGTCGTCCTGGTGCCAGCGGTCGCGGGCGATGACCCGCCGGCGCAGGTCGAAGTCGCGGATCCAGCCGTCGGTGTCGATGCGCAGCGGAGCGCGCCGCACGAGGGGCTTGATCGGAACCGGGAAGAGCCCGGCGCGCCGGCCGGCCAGGGCGGCGGCGGGCCCGGTCAGGACGGGCGCTTGGGCGCGGCCCGGGACGGCGAAGACGGAGGCGGCGGCGAGCAGGATCGCGAGGGCTCTCATGGCCCGCCGATCCTAGCACAAGGTCAGCGGCTTCGTCTGCGTCGCCGCGATCTCCCGCACTTGACGGCCAGGCTGGCGTCGCGCGGCAGGCCCTGCGGGAACGTCAGCGTCGCGCCGTGGAGATCGAAGGCGCGCCCGAAGCCGTCGGTCTCCGTGGATTCGGTGGCGACGTCGATGTGACCGTCGCCGTTGAAACTGGAGCAGGCGCCCGTGTCGCTGATCTGGAAGCGCGCCGGGCGGTCGCAGGGCAGGCCGGCGGCCAGGCACTGCCGCATGTAGGCGGCCTGGAGCTCGGGCCCGTCGACGGGCGTGCCGCGGCGGACCTGCAGGCGCTGGTCGATGGCCACCGTGATCGCGTCGCAGCCGCCGCGCATGTACTTCTCGGCCGTGCAGAGCGACTGGCCGAAGCGATCGTGAGGCGGGCCCTCGCGGCGCGAGCTGCCGTGACCGGGATAGTACACGGTGACGCGGGCCCCCTCGACGCTGCGCTTGTCCTCGGTCTCCTCGACGGGCATGACGTTCTTCTTGGCGACCTCGGCGCCCAAGGCTTCCCAGGTCTTCTGATCGATCTCTCCGGTCGGCTCGAGCTCGTGGGCGCGCTGGAACTCGGCGATGCGGCGGCGGGTGTACGGGCCGAGCGCGACTTTGCCGAACTTGGAGCTGGCCGCCAGGTCGCTGCCGAGGGCGCGGTTCAGCCGGTAGTGGAGCAGGGTGAGGCTGGGGCCCGCCGTCATGGGCGGCAGCGGGTCGGTCGGGATATCGATGCCCTTGGAGATGGCGCGGTTGCGCAGGTTGGCCCGGACGGACGACGTGACGTCGCCGTCGTCGGAGAAGCCGGCGCCGAAGTCCTTCTTGAACTTGCGAATGGCGGCATCGAACGTCGGGCCGTGCTTTCCGTCCGGGGTCCCCGCTTCATAGCCCAGCGCCTTCAGGTAGAGCTGATCGACATACACGGCGTGGTCGTAGCGCGGCCGCGCGCGGCGATCGTAGCGCGAGACGACGGCGGACTTGTCCTGTTCGGGCGGCGCGACGGGAACGGCCTCGGGGACGACGGCCTCGCGGACGCCGGGCGTCGCGAACGGCGCGCTCAGTCCCGCGAGGGCGCCGGAGACCCGGTCCGTCGCTTGCGCGAGAGGACGCGTCGTCTCCTCCTGCCGCAGCCCTCGCTCGGCGCCGGCCGGGGCGACGCCGGCCAGCGCGGCGGCTTCGTCGGCCACTCCGCGGAGCTCTCCCAGGTGCGCGTCCAAAAACGGCTTGCCGAGCGGCTGGGTCTTGGGCTTGCTCGCCAGATCGACGAGGAGACCGTCGTCGGGGCCGCGCCCGCCCGTCTCCTGGATTCGGACGTCGTAGACCAGGCGCGCGACGCGTGAAAGGAGCGGCAAGGCCTTCGCTTCTTCCCCTCCCGCGTCCTTGAACGCCTTGAGCGCGGCGGCGAGCGAGGACAGCTGCTCGCCGAGCTTGGGATCGTCGACGGTGGCGCCCGCCGCCGCCGCGGCGATCTTCTCGAGCTCGGCCGCCTTGGCGCTCAGGGCGCGCGCCTGCTCGGCCAGCGCCGCGGCGGCGCGGGCCTTGGCCTCGTCGTCCGCCCGAGCCGGGACGATGGGCAGGCCGAGGAGCGCGATCAGCAGAGCGTGGCGGAGCGCCATGCGTATAGGCTAGGTATTTCCAGGCGAGGCGGCCCGGGCCGAAGGTCCCAGAGGCGGGCAAAAAGACGGTAAAAGCCTCACTGCTCGACGCCCATCGAACGGCCCCACTGGCTCATCCAGGCCTTGAGGTCGTCGGCGTTCTCGTAGCCGCCGGGCTTGGCCGTGCCGGGAAACCACTGGATCCGACAATTCTCGCACGTGCCCGAGCGGTAGAGATTGACCTTCTGCTTCTCGCTGAGGTTGGGCTGGACCTGCTCGTGGCCGTAGGCGGAGACCTCCATCGGGCCAGGACCTCTGTCTGCGGCCACGATCACCGTGCGGTCGCCGTGTGGGCCGGTGAAGATGCCCAGGGTGCCGAGTGGGGCCTCGGAGTGCTTCATGGACACGACGCCGAAGGCGATGGCGTGCGGGTCCAGGTAGCGCTGCCGGTCATTGGCGCCGAAGCCCGTATAAGCGAGGGAGGTCTTGGGCGCGCTGTACTTGTTGCCGTCCTGCTTCTGCGCCGCGGCGATCTCGTAGGCGCGGCTGTTGTTGCCGTTCTCGTTGACGGCGACGTTGCCCGTGCGGTCGAAGTTGGCGCGGCTGTCGGCCGGCAGGGGCGGCCGCGGCGGCGGCGTGGCGCCGACCAGGGCGTCCCAGGCGTCGGGCGTCAGGTAGGTCGAGGGCGGGATGCCGGCCTTCTTCTCGAAGCGCATCAGGGCCGCGGCCGTCCGCGCGTCGAACTGGCCGTTGCGCGGCACCGCGCCCACTCCCGCGCGCGCCAGGCGGGCCTGGAGCTCCTTGACCGTGTCGCTCGTGTCGCCGCGCTGCGGCAGCATCTTGCTGCGCTCGCGGGCGTCGGCGGCGCGCACGGCGATGTTGTGGTCGACGTTGCCGTCGATGACGCCGGCGCAGTCCGGCCGCTCGCCTTGGGCCTCGCAGACGGCGCGCCGCGTCTTCTCGCCGAACCTGCCGTCCTCGGGGATCGCCGGCAGGCCCCGCTGGCGGCGGTCGGCGTTGAGCGCCTTCTGGCGGTCTTGGACCCGCTCGTCGAACGCGGCTCCCTTCGCGGGGGCCAACGGCTGGAAATGGGCGGCCGCCACGGCATCGTGCGCGGCCCAAGGATCGCCCTTCTCCGAGGTCGGCATGACGATCTGCGCGCCGGCCAGCAGGGCGCCCTGATCGAAGCCGCGGCCGGGGGCCGTGGCGCTGAAGGCGTGGTTGATGCGGGCGGTGATGTCGCCGACGTGGCTGGTCGCCTGCGGCAGCGCCTTCGTCCCTTCCGTCCCGAGGCCGGGAGCGGCGGCGGCGACGGCGTCCTGAGGCCCGCCCTGGCCCGGCAGATGCTTGGGGCCGTTCGCCGTCAGCGCGCCGCGAGCCTGCTGGATGATCTGGTCGAGGATGCCGGCGGCCTCCTGGGCGCCCTCCTTGCTCATCGCGCGGGGATTGGCGGGCTGGGCCTTGTCCGCTTGATCGCCTTGTGCCGCGGGCTTGCGCAGCGCCTGCTCGAAGGTCTGCGTCAGGGGCTGGATCTGGCCCTGGGCCGTCAGTCCGGGCGGCCCGAGGCGGGTCAGGCCGCTGAGGAGCCTGGAAAAATCGACGTTGTCGGGCCGCGTGTTCGAGCTCGGCAGCCCCTTCGCCACGGTCTGGAGACGGGACAGCTCATCGTTGAGCTGCCAGATGGCCGCGTTTTGATCGTCCGCGGCCGCGGCCGCGGACGGGCGCGGCGCGAGCAGGAAAGGCACCGCCAGCAGCACGAGCGCCAGGCGCTTCATCGCGCCCATTATGAGCCCCGGACCGGTCCGTTTCCAGGAAATTCGCGGTTAAACGGCTTTTGCCCCGCCGTTACCTTGCCGTCGCGCGGGTCCGCCGCGGCCCCCTTATAATGGAAAGCCATGAAGGTGGGCATCGTCGATCTCGGGCCGTTGGGGGCGAGCCTGGCGCGGCGGGCGCTGGCGCGTTCCCATGCCGTGGCGGGCTTCGACAAGAGCGGGCTGCCCCGGCCGTTGTTCGGCTGCGCCGTCGAGGCCGCGCCCACGCTCGAGGCGCTGGTGGAGGCGCTGCCCGCGCCGCGGGTGGTCATCCTGGCCACGCCGGCCGGCTCGCCGACGGACGAGGCCTTCCTCGGCCTGCGCCGGCACCTCGCCGACGGCGACGTGGTGCTCGACGCCAGCGGCTCCCATTGGCGCGACTCCGTGCGCCGCTACCGCAGCCTGCGCGCGCGCGGCCTGCGGCTGCTCGACGTCGGCATCGCCGCCGCTGACCCGGAGGCGGCCTGGTCGGTGATGGCGGGCGGGGACGTGGATGCTTACGCGGCCGTGGCTCCGCTGCTCGAGGGCCTGGCCGAGCCGGGGCAAGCCGCCTACGTCGGCCCGCCGGGCGCCGGGCACTTCGCCCGCGCCGCCTGCGAGGCTCTGGAGCAGGGCGTGCGCCAGACGCTGCGCGAGGGCTTCTCGCTGCTGGCCGGCGACGACTACCGTTTCGACGTGGAGGCTCTGGCGCGGCTCTGGCAGGCGGGCAGCGGCCTGGCGGGCGCGGCCTTGGAGCGCCACGGCCGCGGCCTGCGCGGCGACGTGGAGCAGGCCGGGCACGAGCCGGGGCAGGCCTGGGTCATCGAGCACGCGCTGGAGCGCGGCTTGGCGGCGCCGCTCCTGACGCTGGCCCGCTTCGAGGC
>CAZZGQ010000157.1:0-7412 GCA_964653765.1 uncultured Elusimicrobia bacterium
GCCCCGTGAAGGCCGCCGCCGTCGCCGCCGTCGACGTCTTCCCTCTCGACGTCGCGATGAACGAGCCGTTCGAGATCGCCGGAGGCTCGAGCACTGAGGTGCGCAACGTCCTGGTCCGCGTCCGGCTGTCGGACGGCACGCTCGGCTGGGGCGAAGGCGCGCCGCTGTCCGCTTTCAACGCCGAGACGCAGCGCGCCACGCTGGACGCGGCCCGCAAGGCCGCCCGCCGCCTCGAAGGCTCGCCGGCGGAGGGCTGGCGGCCGCTGCTCGAAAAAGTCGAGCAGCTCCTCCCCAACGCCGGGGCGGCCCGCGCCGCCCTGGGCATGGCCCTGCTCGACGCCTGGTCGAGGCGGGCGAGGATGCCGCTGCGCCTGCTCTTCGGAGGCGCCGGCGACCGGGTCATCTCCGACGTCACCGTCACCATCGTGCCGGCCCCGCAAGCCGAGGCGGCCGCGCGCCGCATCGTGGCCTTGGGCGTGCGCACGATCAAGATCAAGATCGGCAAGGATCTGGACGAGGACGTCGCCCGCGTGAGGGCCGTCGCCGGCGCCCGGCGCGGCCTGCGCTTGATCCTCGACGCCAACCAAGGCTACGACGCCCGCAGCGCCCTCCGGCTGCTGCGGCGCCTGAGGGCCGCCGGCATCGAGCCCGCCCTCTTCGAGCAGCCGGCCGCGAAGCACGACTGGGAAGGCCTGTCGGACGTCCACCGCCTGGGCCGCGTCGACGTGGCGGCCGACGAGTCCGTCAGTTGCCGCGCCGACGCCCTGCGCGCCGCGCGCACGCGTGCCGTACAAGTCATCAACGTGAAACTCATGAAATGCGGCATCCTCGAGGCCTGGGACATCGCCAACATCGCCCGCTCGGCCGGGCTAGGCCTGATGATGGGCGGCATGGTGGAGAGCTCCCTGGCGATGGGCTGCGCCGCGCACCTGGCCGCCGGCCTCGGCGGCTTCGATTACATCGACCTGGACACGCCTCTGTGGCTGGCCGAGGATCCGATGCAGGGCCTGCGCTTCGGCCGCGGCGGCCTCTACGACTTGTCCGCCGTCGGCGCCGGCATCGGCGTGCGCCCCCGTTAGCCCGCCACCCTGGGTCTTCTGTCGTCGAGAGTTGGCCCCAAGGTCCCGCGTGCTCGACGGGCGTCTTTGGTCTAATACGCGCATGGAAAAAACGCTCGCCCTCCTCGTGCCCGTCGGCCTCCTGCTCGCCGCCGTACCGTCCGCCCGCGCCGAAGGGGGCGCTTTCCTGCAGCTCAGCCAGCTCTCCGGCTCCGCCGCGGCGCCGGCTCCGGCCGCGCTCGGCGTCGCCGTGGACGCGGTGCCCGCGGCCCCGGCCGGGATGGAGCAGCGCTTGCGCGCCCTCCTCGGCCCCGGTTTCAAGGGCTACCTGCCGCCGGGCGAAGTGCGGCGGCTGCGCGCCGCCACGGGCCTGACGAGCGACGAGCTCCTCGTCGCGTTGCTGCCCCTGGCCAAGGACTTCTCGCGCCCGCAGGTCTCGGGCTATCCCGTCGGCGCCGTCGCCCTGGGCGCCAGCGGCGCGATCTATCTCGGCGGCAACCTTTCCTTCATCGGCATGCCCGTGAGCGAAGGTATCCACGCCGAGCAAGCCGTCGTCGCCGCTGCCCTCGGCCACGGGGAGAGCGCCGTGCTCGCCCTCGCCGTCACGGACGCTCCGTGCGGCTATTGCCGTCAGTTTCTCTACGAGCTCGGCAATCGCGACTCGCTGCGGGTGCTCGTCCCCGGCCTGCCGGCCGCGACCGTGAAGGCGCTGCTGCCGATGGCCTACACTTATGCCGCCGGCGCCGCCGGACCCGACCTCGCCGGGCCCTGGGACAATCAGTTGGCCGTCGTCGGCTCCCCCGCGGCGCCGGCCGACCTAGTCGCGGCCGCTCTGGCGGCGGCCAACCGTTCCCACTCGAAGTACTCCTGCTCGGGCGTGGCGCTGCGCCTGGCCGACGGCCGGATCATCGCCGCCTCCTACCTCGAGGTCAGCGGCGGAAACCCCAGCGTGGCGCCGCTGCAGGCGGCGCTGGCCCGCTTGGCCGCCGAGAGGGCTCCTTACGCGGACATCCGCGAGGCTGTCCTGGTGGAGCACGAGGGGGCCCACGTCGGCCAAGCCGGCATGGCGCAAGAGCTGCTCTCGCGCCTGGCGCCCGGAACCCCGCTCTTCGCCCTCACCGCGGCGCGCTGAAGAGGGTCGTTTGCTCCCCCGCGCCAGCGCGTCCCAGTAGACACTACTGGACGATACTAGATGACACGTTCAGGAAAGGATCGGTGTAACACTTTTCGTCCCCCCGCAGCGCTTCGCGCGGCGACGTTTCGCGGGCCGGACCCATTTTTTTCTGGGTCTTGACGCTGCACATTTGGGCTGCTACATAATGGCACTTGATAACACTCAGAAACAAAACCCGGACCCGCTTTTCCGCATCGGGCTCCACGCAGGTCCTTGGTCCTACCTCTCGCCAGGCCTTTTGGGTCGCGACGTTAAAAATCTCGCGGGACGCGTTTTGCCGTTTCTCGACGAGAATTTGACAAAAATAACGCTGCCGCGCTATGTTCTCTTCCGCTGCGGCGAAAGCCGGTAGCGCGCAAAAGCAGGAGGAAAGAAATGTCTACCACCACCACGTCCAACACGGAAGTCGAGAACGCCGCGCCCACCATGCAGGTGCGCAAGCGCAACGGCTCGCTCGAGCCCGTGGACGTCAACAAGATCGTCCGCGCCGTTCAGCGCTGCGGCCAGGGGCTGCAGCACGTCGATATCTTCAAGATCGCCACCAAGACCATCGGCGGCCTCTATGATGGAGCCACGACCCGTGAGCTCGACAACCTCTCTATTCAAACGGCCGCCCTCCTCATTGCCGAAGAGCCCGAGTACTCGCGCCTGGCGGCGCGCCTGCTCTCCAACTATATCCTTAAAGAGGTAGGGAACCAGGAGATCCACTCCTTCTCCCAGTCCATCGCCGCCGGCTACCGCGCCGGCCTGATCTCGGAGCGCGTGGCCAGCTTCGTCACGGCCAACTCCCGCAAGCTCAACAACGCCATCGACCACAGCCGCAACGAGCTCTTCGAGTACTTCGGCCTGCGCACGGTCTACGACCGGTATCTCCTCAAGAACCCGGAGACCCGCGAGGTCATCGAGTCGCCGCAGTGCTTCTTCCTGCGCGTGGCCTGCGGCCTGGCCGAGACCGTCCAGGAGGCGATCGAGCTCTACAACCTGATCTCCTCTTTCGAGTACATGCCCAGCACGCCGACGCTCTTCAACAGCGGCACGAAGCACCCGCAGATGTCCTCGTGCTACCTGCTGGACTCGCCGATAGACGATCTGGAATCCATCTATAAAAAGTACACCGACATCGCCCTCCTTTCCAAATTCTCGGGCGGCATCGGCGTGGCTTACCATCGCGTGCGCGCCCGCGGCTCGCTGATCCGCTCCACCAACGGCCACAGCAACGGCATCGTGCCGTGGCTCAAGACGCTCGACTCGTCGGTGGCCGCCGTCAACCAGGGCGGCAAGCGCAAGGGCGCGGCCTGCGTCTACCTGGAGGCCTGGCACGCCGACATCGAGGACTTCCTCGAGCTGCGCGACAACACCGGCGATCCGGCCCGCCGCGCCCACAACCTGCACACGTCCAACTGGATCCCCGACCTCTTCATGAAGCGCGTCGAGGAGGACGGCATGTGGTCGCTGTTCGATCCGAAGGTCGTCCCCCACTTCTGCGACATCTATGGGGACGAGTTCGAGAAGGAGTACACGGAGGCCGAGACGAAGAAGCTCTACGTGCGCCAGGTGAAGGCGCGCGAGCTCTACGCCCGCATGATGAAGACGCTGGCCGAGACGGGCAACGGCTGGATGAACTTCAAGGACGCCTGCAACAAGAAGAGCAACCAGACCGGCGCCCCCGGCCAGGTGATCCACTCCTCCAACCTCTGCACCGAGATCCTCGAGGTCACCTCCAACACGGAGACGGCCGTCTGCAACCTGGGCTCCATCAACCTGGCCAAGTACGTGCAGGGCGGGCGCTTCGACTTCGAGAAGCTGGCGGCCAACGTGAAGTCGGCGGTGAAGTTCCTCGATCGCGTGATCGACATCAACTTCTACCCGACGATCCAGGCCGCCGCCTCCAACAAGCGGATGCGCCCGGTCGGCCTCGGCATCATGGGCCTGCAGGACGCGATGTTCCTGCTCGGCCTGGCCTTCGACAGCATGGAAGCCCGGCAGCTCTCGGCCAAGATCATGGAGGAGATCTACTACCACGCGCTCTCGACGTCCTGCGCGCTGGCGGTGGAGCGCGGCCAGCACCCCTCCTTCGCGGAGACGCGAGCCGCCAAGGGCGAGCTGCAGTTCGACGCCTGGGGCGTGACGCCCTCGGACAAGATGCGCTGGGACAGCCTGCGCGAGCGCGTGAAGACGCACGGCCTGCGCAACTCGCTGCTGATGGCGATCGCTCCGACGGCGACCATCGCCTCCATCGTCGGTTCCTACGAGTCGATCGAGCCGCAGGTGAGCAACCTCTTCAAGCGCGAGACGCTCTCGGGCGAGTTTCTCCAGGTCAACCGCTACCTGGTGGCCGAGCTCAAGGAGCTGGGCCTCTGGAACGAGGACATGCGCCAGCGCATCAAGCTGGCCGAGGGCTCGATCCAGGACATCTCCGAGATCCCGGAGGACGTCCGGCTGCGCTTCCGCACCGTCTGGGAGATCCCGATGCGCTCGCTCATCGACATGGCCGCCGACCGCGGCGCCTATCTCGACCAGAGCCAGTCTCTGAACCTCTTCATCGAGAGCCCGACGATCGGCAAGCTCTCCTCCATGTACATGTACGCCTGGAAGAAGGGGTTGAAGACCACGTACTACCTGCGCTCGCGCCCGGCCACCAAGATCAACAAGACGACGGTGGCAGCCGCGGCCGCTCAGCCCGCGCCGGTCGCCGTCGAGGCGGCCGCGACCCCGGCTCCTAAGCCCGAGGTTTCGGACGTGGCCAAGGTCGCCTGCTCGTTGGAGAACCCGGAGTCCTGCGAGAGCTGCCAATAACGCCGTAGCACGCTTCGCCGCCGCGCAGGGACGCGGCGGCGAAGCGATGCCGCACGACCAGGGAAGCAGTAGGAGGCTCGCGTGAGCGACCATCGTTGGACCTGCTGTTGCGTCTGCGGAGCCGTCGTCGTGGGAGCGAATTGCGATCATCGCGAGCCGCTCCTGAGCCGGGAGAACCCCCTGCGTCAGCCGGGAGTCCTGTCGGCCCCGAAGAAGTAACCGTATCAGCCACGGAGCCGCACCGACGTAGGCCGCGCTTTTTTCATTTCGCCGAGGAGAGGACAATAAAATGCTGCTAGACCCTGGATTGAACCTGACGCTGCGCCCGATGAAGTATCCCGTGTTCTTCGAGATGTACAAGGCCGCCATCAAGAACACCTGGACCGTGGAGGAAGTCGACTTCCAGCACGACATCACCGATTTGCGCGGCAAGCTGACGCCGGCGGAGCGCCATCTCGTCAACCGCATCGTGGCCTTCTTCGCCACCGGGGACACGATCGTCTCCAACAACCTCGTGCTCAACCTCTATAAGCACGTGAACTCCCCCGAGGCGCGCCTGTACCTTTCGCGCCAGCTCTTCGAGGAGGCCCAGCACGTCGAGTTCTACCTGACCCTGCTCGACACCTACCTGCCCGATCCGAAGGAGCGCAACGCCGCCTTCGCCGCCGTCGAGAACATCCCCTCGATCAAGCGCAAGGCCGAGTTCATGTACAAGTGGATCGACTCGATCTATTCGCTCGACAAGGTCGAGACGCCCGAGCAGCGCCGCCAGTTCCTGCTCAACCTGATCTGCTTCGCGTCCTGCATCGAGGGCCTCTTCTTCTTCGCCGCCTTCGCCTACGTCTATTTCCTGCGCTCCAAGGGCCTGCTCAACGGCCTGGCCGGCGGCACGAATTGGGTGTTCCGCGACGAGAGCATGCACATCAACTTCGCCAACGAGGTCATCAAGACCGTCCGCCAAGAGGAGCCGCATCTCTTCGACGCGAAGATGAAGGAGCAGGTCGTCACCATGGTCAAGGAGGCGATCGACTGCGAGATGGGCTTCGCCGAGGACGTGCTCCAACTGGGCATCGCCGGGCTCTCGTCGTCGAGCATGCGGCAGTATCTCCAGTTCGTGGCCGATCAGCGCCTGCGCGCCCTGGAGATCCCGCCGATCTTCAACTCGAAGAACCCCTTCGACTTCATGGCGCTCCAGGACGTCCAGGAGCTGGCCAACTTCTTCGAGCGCCGCGTCTCCGCCTACCAGGTGGGCGTGACGGGCGAGGTGGCGTTCTCGGAAGCGTTCTAAGTCCAATAGTAGTCGTTGCCGCACAAGTTGACCCCGGACCACACGTCCGGGGTCAATTATTTCAACCCAAAGGAGAATAAGATGGGAATGGCAAAGAGAATGATGGAAGAAGCCGAGGATCGTCGCAGGCTGGCAGAGAAAATCGCCGTAGAGAGTGGAGCCCTTGCCGCCTGCGAGTTCCATGGAACCATCGTTGAAGACTCGTCCGATGAGGAGGCAGCAGTCGAGCTAGCTGAACGGAAGTATCCGAACGCGTTTGCGGACAAAGGAAAGTGCGCTAAGGAGATCAAAGAGGCAATCAGCGCTGCAGCCCTAAGCTGCGGGCTGTGCGATAAGATCGCCGCCGAGTAGATACGTCCGCAGACGTCTGAGGTTCCCTATCGAGGGGACAACGGACGCTCCGCCGCCTGACATAGAATCAGGAGAATAAATGACGGAGCCTCCAGGAGCCGTCGGCTGCCAAGCCGGCGGCTCCTTCTTTTTATCCACAAGTTCCTGTGGATGGCTAGCCCAGGCGAACCGTCCACAGCCTGTCCACATCTCCCAGGGAGATGTCAGCCCAGCCGCGGCGCCAAGCCGATCAACGCCAAACCCACCGCGCAAAGCGCCGCGCCCACCCAGGCCAACGGCGGCAGCCGCTCGGCGAAGGCAAAGCGCCCCAGCGGGATCAGCAGCACCGTTTGGCCGGCGACGACGACCAGACCCGTGATCCCCACCGGCCAGCCGCGGCGGTAGGCGATCAAGAAGGAGGTCTCGATCAGGACCACGGCCAGGCCCAGCCCCAGACTCGTCCAGTTGAGGGAGCGCAGGCCGGCCATGCCCTCCTGCCCCGTCACCGCATAGCCCGTCAGAGCCAGGATCGAGGCCGTGGCGAAGCTGAGACCGATCGTCAGCAGAGGTGGAGCCCCCACCGGCGTCAGCCTTTGGGAGCTGTGATAGAGGACGTTGGCCAAAACGGCCACCAGGATCGGGAGGTAGAAGGTCATGGGCACCATTTCAACAAAAAGATTTCCCTTGACGCCAGGGGGAACTCCTGCTAGGATTTATTTACTGACCGGTAGGTAAATCAAATGGGGCGAAAACCGGACTTAGAGGC
>CAZZGQ010000158.1:0-7405 GCA_964653765.1 uncultured Elusimicrobia bacterium
CGCTGAGCCTGACGTGCACGACCGTCACGCAGACGGCCACGCAGGAAGGCTGGTTTGGCCCGTGGTGTCCCGCGGGCACGACTCTGACTGGAGGCGGGATAACGAACTCGGGCCCGCCGCCCTCGTCAGGCGGCCCTCCCCGGCCCTGGACGATCACCTCGTTCCCGTACGTGAACGCGGCATGGGGCTCCTACGCCTATCAGGCGAACGACGTGGCCTACGCGGTCTGCTGCAAGATCTCGGTGGGTCAATGAGAGAGCTCGCGGCGATCCTGGCCGCCGCGGCGCTGGCGGCGCCTTCCCGAGCCCATGAGACCTACGTCAACAGCGGCCTCCGTCTCGGCGACGGCAAGACAACCGTGCCGATCGCCGTCGAGCCGGCCGGCGCTCTCGGCTCGCCGCTGAGGATAAGGGCTTCGGACGGCAAGCTGTACAGCGTGGCGCTCGCCGACCCCGCCGACAGCGACGCCTCGCGGCTTCTCGTCATGACGGACCAGGGCCCCAGGGCGCTCCTGAGGTATCGCACGCCGGCGGCGGGTCCCCTCGATTTCCGCCGCCTGCCGCTCGGCGACGGCAAGTACGTCGGATCGCCGAAAGTCGGCTCCATCCTGCCATGCAATCCCTCCCGCGACTACTTCCAGACCATCGGCGCCCACGCCCTGGGTCCCTGGATCCACGGCAGCACCTGGGACACGACGCAGAAGATGACGGTGACAGGTTCCGCGCAGTGGCCGAACGCGAGTTTCTCGATCGCGACGAGCGGAGGCCGCCGCGTCTTCACGGGCAACGATCTGCCGCCCGTGGCGCGCACCGGCCTCTACCCGATTCAGGACAGCGACCCCGTCTACCCCATCGACCCGAATCCCAACCCGGTTCAACCCCAGTCGCTGTCCTTCACGACGCCGATAGATCCGCAACTCGCCGCAAGCCCCTCTTGCGTCTCGATCGCCATTATCGGCGTTGCTCTCGACGGCGTGCCGTTCTACAGCGCCCTCGATGTCCAAGGACACGACGCGCCCGCGCACGAGGTCCAGGACGAGTGCAACGGGCATCCAAATCCGGGAGGGACGTACCACTACCATTCGCTCTCGCCTTGCATCCCGCACATCGGCGAGAGCGCCGCTTTGGTCGGCTACGCCCTCGACGGCTTCGGCATCTACAGCCCCTACGCCCAGGACGGCCGCGAGCTCACCACAGCCGATCTCGACGAGTGCCACGGCACGACATCGGTCGTCCCTTGGGACGGCCAGCCGCGTCTCATGTATCACTACGTGCTCACGCGCGACTATCCGTACACGATCGGCTGCTTCCGAGGGACCCCCGCCGCCCTGGCGATGCCGTCGGGCTCTCGGTCCGGTACGCCTCCCTCCGGCCCCGGGCCGGGCGGTCCCGCGCAGAGCAACGCCGCCGCCACGGGCTCGCTCTCCAGCATATCGTGCACCGAGGTCCTCGGCTCGGCAAGCGACGCAGACGCTCCGTCGCGGCCGGTCAGCATCCTTTTCTACCTCGACGGTCCGCGAGAGCCGTCGGATTCCTCGCCGGCCGGCGACTATCTTGGCGCCGTCATCGCCACACCCCGCTTCTCGTTCCGGCTGCCCGCGACAGTCAGAGACGGACGACAGCACTCTCTTTACGTGTACGCGATCGACATCGATTCATCCGGATTCGCCACGAGCGCGTATCCGGCGCTCTCAGGCTCGCCCAAGACCCTGCAATGCCCATAGGAGACCATCCATGAAAAGCGACCATTCGCTCGTCGCCGTCGTGACGATCTCATTATTGAGCGCGATGCTCGCCGCCGTCGTGGCCGAGCTTCCGCTCCCCGCTCGCCGCGGGGACACGGCCGGCCGCGTAGAAGCGCCGCGCACGATCGTCGCGCCAAAAGCGCATGGGCCCGAGCGACGCTCCTGTCCCGCCTGCCTGGCGCGCTTGCGCGCGCGTCGCCGCTCCGTCGCGATCGCCTCTTCTCGGCCGTGACCGTCCTCGCGCTCGTCCTCGCGTCGCTGCTGGCCGCGCCGTCGCGAGCCGCCATCGACCCGCGCGCTCTGCCGCTAGGCGACGGCAAGTACGGCACGACGCCGGTCGCCGGCTCTCTCTTCGCCTGCGATCCCGCCGCCATGTATCACGTCACGGCCACGGGGCGCAGCCCGACCGGCTGGTGGGTCCACGGCTCGACCTGGGACTCGACGGAAAAACCGCAGATGAGCGGGCGCGTCTCTTGGGCGATCGCGCGCGTTTCGATCGCCACCCAAGGCGACAAGCGCGTCATCGCCACCAACGACCTGCCGGTCGGCGAGCTCACGGGCGTCTACCCCGCCGACCCGGCGGATCCGGTCTACTCCCTCGACAAGGATCCCAACGTTCTGCGCGCTCAGTCGATCTCGGTCTCGTTGCCGAGCGCTCCGCAGGTCGCGGCGCAGCCGGGCTGCGTCGGCCTCTACGTGGCGATCGGACTCGACGGGACCCTCTACCAGAGCGCTCTCGATTCCCAGGGGCGCGATGAGCCGGCCCACGAGATGCAGGACTTGTGCGGCGGGATGTCGTCGCCCTGGCCCGACGGCATGTACCATCGATTCCGGCCCAGCGACTGCATCCCTCACGTCAACGAGCCGGCCGCCCTGATCGGCTACGCTCTGGACGGCTTCGGCCTCTATGGGCCTTACGATGAGAACGGAGTGGAACTGACGACCGCCGATCTCGATGAGTGCCACGGGAGGACATCCCCCGTGATGTGGGACGGCCGGCTCGTGACGATGTACCACTACGTGCTCACGCGCGATTATCCCTACTCCGTCAGCTGTTTCCGCGGGGGCACGGCGGCCGCGATCCCGACGTCGCCCCCTCCCAAGATGCTCGGCGGCCTCGCTCCGCCGACGGACTCCGCCTCGCCCGTCGGCGCCGTGAGCGGCGTCGATTCAGAGACGATCACAGGCTGGGCCTGTGACGGCGACAGCGCGACGATCGCGCTGACCACGTTCGTTTATGTCGACGGGCCGCGCGAAGGCCAAGGCGCGACCGCGGGGATCTACCTCGGCGTGGCCTCGGCGAGCCGGCAAGTCTCGGCCTCCGTCGCCGCGGCTTGCGGAGGCTCGCTGGCTCACGGCTTCTCCTTCCCCGTTCCCGAGTCTCTGAGAGACGGCCGCTCTCACGCCGTCTACGCGTACGCCGCCGACGTCGACAGCGGCGGGTTCGCCTCCGGGAGCTACACGCTGCTTTCCGGCTCGCCGGCGACTTTCTCATCCCCGACGTCGATCCTCGACGTCGGCCTGCGCCTGCGCGACGGCGCGCAAACGGTGCCCATCGCGGCGCAGACCGCCGGCGCCTCTCCGCTGAAAGCCCGCGGCGCCGGCTCCGGGCACGACGTGATGCTGGTCGATCCCGCGGACGTGAACGCGACCCGGGTGATCGTGAACACCCGGCTGGGGGTCAAAGCCCTGAGAAGGCTCTGAGGAGCTATTCGATGACGTTGGCGGCTTTCGAGGTGACGGAGCTCGGCACGGTGATACCGGCCGCCCGCGCGCTCTTAAGGTTCACGACGAGGTTGCGGACCTTCGGGTACTCCGAGGGAACCGAGCCGGGGTTGGTCCCGCCCATGACCGCGACCGCCTTCTTACCGGCCAGCGTCCCCATGACGTACGAATCGGGCGCCAGCGTGACCATGACGCCCATGGCCGCGAACTCGTCAATGCCGGCGAAGGTGCGGACCTTCGCCTTGATGGTGGCGTCGACCACCTCCTTGGCGTCGTGACTCACCTTCACGCTGGGCGTGAAGTAGACGGAGTCGACGTTCTTGAGGGCGTCTGAAAAGGAAGGCAGATCGGCCTTCGACTTGTAGGCGAAAGGCACCATCTCGATGCCGCGGCCCTTCAGCTCCTGCAGGGACTTGAGGTTGAGCTCGGTCTGCTTCTCGCCAGGAGTATAGAGCACGAGCATCTTCTTCACCGTGAAGCCCGCCGTAAGGCGGGAGATGATCTCGTCCATGGGGATGTAGGTGCTGGTGCCGGTCACGTTGCCGCCGGGAGCTTCCCAGCTCTTGATGAGCTTGGCGTCGATCGGATCGTTGACCAGCGTGAAGATGATGGGCGTCGTCTTCGTCCTTTCGGCCGCGGCCATAGCGGCGTGGGTGCCGACCGCCACGATGAGGTCGACCTTCGCCGCGAGGAACCGCTCCACCGCGGGCGCCGCCTTGGCCTTGTCGGCCATGACGTCCTCGACGATGATCGTCGTCGCGGGCTCCTTGTAGCCGGCGCGGGCGAGCTCATGCAGGACTCCGTCCTTCGCCTGCACGAAGCGCGCCTGATCCGTGAGCCACATCAGGACGCCGATCTTCTTGCCCGCCTGCGCGCGCGCCTGCGCGCAGAGGCCGACCAGCAACGCCAGCGTCAAAAACGAGCCGAATTTCATTATTCCTCCGGAAGTATCGATGCGGCGCATGAGTATGCGAGGGCGCGCCCTTCCCGTCAAGGCCGGGGACAATAGCGGCTAAGTACGCGGAAGCGATCCAGGGCACGCTGTGCGGCAGCTTCCTTGAGCGTGCCCGGGATCTTCGCCGCCTCGGTGTCCGCCAAGACGCCGAAGCCGGCCAGGCTGGGCGGATCGTGCGCGAGGGTGGCGCGCGCGGTTCAGGTAGGTCTTCGGCGTCCCATAAAGATCGTTCTCGAAGACGGTGGGCGGCGAGGAGCGCCGCGATCACGCCGCCGTCTCGTCCTTGAAGGGATTGCGCTCGGGCGCCTCGTCGTGCGGCACGGCCCCCAGCGCGCGGCTGACTACGGCGTTCATCAGCGGATGGGAGTGGCGCAGCCAAACGCTCGTGGGGACGGGCTTGGCGCCCAACTTCGCCTTGGGCTCGAGCGCGGTGCGGCCCAGAGAGAGCCGGCGGCAGCCGAAAGCGATGGCGTCGGCGACGACGATCTGCAGCAGGCGGAAGTAGAGCGGCAACTCGTCTTTCTTCGAGCGGTCGAAGCCGATGTAGTAGCCGATCGCAGTCTCGCCGTCCTTGAGCGTGGTGACGAAGCCCAGCAGCTCCGAGCCGCGCCGGATCACGGCGCACCGGAAGTCAGCCCCGGCCGCGCGGGCCAGCGCCGGCAGATAGCCGACCGGGATCGTGGCCGGCCGCACGGCAGCCGCCTCGTGGACCTGGAGATAGAGCGAGTGCAGGCGCTCGGCCTCGGAAGCGACGTCTTCAAGCCTCTCCACCCGGCAGCCCGCGGCCTCCACGTCCTTCACGATGCGCAGCGCGCCCTTACGGTATTTGGAGTGCATGCCGGCCAAATAGTCGTCGAAGGTGCGCCAAGTCGGCGGGATCTCCAGCACCATGTTGGGGTCGGTCGCCATGGGCCGGTAGCTGAAGCGCTTGAGCGCCTCGACGCCCAGGCCCTCGGCGTCGGCGATGTCCTTGACCATGACGAAGTCGGTCCGCCCGGCCAGCCTGTCGGCGCGGCGGATGCGGTAGAGCGCCTCGGCCACGCCGGGCCACACGGTCTTGGGATCGACCCCGGGCGCGAACGCCACCGCGTGCTGGCCCCAGGACAGGAGGTTGCCGCAGACCACGATGCGCGCCTGCAGCTTGTCGAGCGCGGGCGCCTTCTTCTTGGTGACCTGGGCCGCCACCCGCGACGCCTTGAGCGTGGCGACCTGCGCCGCCATCGCCGCCACGGGCTTGCGCCCTCTCGAGATGAGGGCGTAGCGCGGCGCCAGGTTTTCCGGCCCCGCGCTCTCTAGGACGCGCAGGTACGGCCGCTTCAGGAAGAACGAGGCGCGCGCGGTCATCGAATCCCACGCCTCCCCGCTCAAGGAGTCGATGCCGTCCGCGAGCGCGAATTCGAAGCCGGTCGGCCGGTGGCGCTCGCGGTGCTCGTCCAGCGCCCGCGTCACGGCGCTCAAGATTTGGTTCATGATTCGCTCCTCGTCTCGCCCGGCAGCGTCTTGCCGTCGAACGCCTCCCAGATCTCGCGCAGGCCGTGGAGCTCGCGGTGGAAGCCGTTGCGCGTCATCTCGCCGTACGCCTGCTTCTTGGTGTAGTGGTCGTGGACGACGCGGTAAAGGCCGACGATCAGCCCGGTCCGGTCCTGGCCGTGGAGGCAGTGGACGTAGACCGGTCGCAGCTTCTCATCGGCGAGCGCCTTGACCGCCAGGCGAATCCGCTCCGGCCTGGGCGCGCCCATCATGTCTCCCAGCTCCGACGGCGGCCCCGACAGGTCGAGCACCGCGATGCCGAGCTTCTTGGCCGCCTCGTCGGACCCCTCGGACGGTAGGTCGAGCTTCACGATCGTCTTGATGCCCAGCGATTTGAGATAGGCCCAGTCCCCGTCGCGCGGTTGGCTGCCGCGATAGACGCCCGGATCGACCTCCTTGAAGTTGGCGATGGACGCGGCCGCCGGCGCCGCGCAGGCGAGCAGGGCGGCCAGCGCCAGCATGTTCCGGAACATGCGCTAGGCCGTGGGCGCCTCGGTCGCCGCGGGCTGCAGCGGGTCCTCGCCGTATTCGTTCGGTCCATCCGTGCCCTTGAAGAACGTCAGCTCGACCATCGGCCAGATATTCAGAAACGGCACGAAGAAGAGCAGGACGAACCAGCCGCGCCGGCCGCGGTCGTGGGAGCGCTTGATCGCGAGCACGATCGAGACGTAGAGCGCCAAGAAGACGAGCGGGGCGTAGGCCAAGGTGAACAGCGGGTTGTCCAGGCGCTGCACCAGCTCGAACGCCTTCGCCAAGCCGCCCGCCACGAGGCCGGCGAAGAAGTACGGCCGCCGGTTGATGCGCCCTTTGGATGAGAACCACAACGACAGGTCCGAGTAGTTCATAAGCCTCCTCGCTATTTCGGCGCTCCGGCGTACTTCTTGTCCTGGAATCGGAGGCTGGCGAACGCCGCCGTCAGCGTCTGCGCCTTCCCGTCGCCCCAGAGGAGCAGCGTGGCGCCGGCGTCCTCCTCGATCTTTCCGTTCTCGCGCATCCTCAGGTGGATGTCCGGGAACCAGAGCAGGGCGCCTTCCTTCCCTGCGGTCGAGCTCGTCGTGACGATCGCGCGCTCGCCGTCGATCGTCGTCTCGCAGATCGTGTCGGCATAGGTCTTCTTGATGCTCTCTTCGCTGGTGCGCGCGTAGCCGATGTTGAGCTTGACGCCTCGGGCGGACCACGTCTCCTCGCCCAGACCCGCGGCCTCGGGCGCCGTCGTCCGCTTGAAAGCCCGCGGCAGCGAGAGCGTGAAGCCCTTCGTCCGTATCGTCGCCCACGACTTCGTCGGGGTCTGGACGAAGCCGCAGGGCGGGAAGGCCGCCGCGGCCTCGGCCGCGAGAAGCTGTCCGATCAAGAGGATCAAGCTCACCATTCGACCCCCGCGCTCCTGAAGAAAGCCCGCAGCGCCTTCGCTTCCCCTCTCAGATCCGAATGCCGGATCGCGACGATCTTGC
>CAZZGQ010000159.1:0-7320 GCA_964653765.1 uncultured Elusimicrobia bacterium
GTCGACATCCTGGTCAACAACGCCGGCATCCAGCACGTGGCGCCCATCGAGGAGTTCCCGGTCGACAAGTGGTACCAGGTGCTCTCGATCAACCTTTCCTCGAGCTTCCACACCATCCGCGCCGCCCTTCCCGGGATGAAGAAGAAGGGCTGGGGGCGCATCATCAACATCGCCTCCACGCACGGGCTCGTCGCCTCGGTCAACAAGGCCGCCTACGTCGCCGCCAAGCACGGCTTGATCGGCCTGACCAAGGTCGTGGCGCTGGAGACGGCGACGACGGGCGTGACCTGCAACGCGATCTGCCCCGGCTGGGTCCTGACCCCGCTCGTGCAGAAGCAGATCGACGCGCTGGCTCAGCGCGAGACCCTGGCGCCGGAGCAGGCCAAGAAGAAGCTCCTCGCCGAGAAGCAGCCGTCGGGGGAGTTCACGACGCCCGAGCAGATCGGCGGGATCGCCGTGTTCCTCTGTTCCGACGCCACCGCGCAGATGCGCGGCGCCAGCCTCACCGTGGACGGCGGCTGGACGGCGCAGTAGCGGCCGCGGCCTCGCCTTCCGTCGCGCTCACGAGCTGCTCGAACGCGGCGTGGGCGTGCGTCATCAGCGGGCGCACGAAATCGAACGTCTCGCGGTTGGTGTCGATGTGCGAGGCGTCCTCGATCAGGATCAGGTTGTGCCGGTCCGCGCGGCCGCGGGAGCGGACGAGGTCGGCGTAGGCCAGGGCGTGCCCCGCGCAGGAGATCAGGTAATCGTGCGCGCCCGCGATCGAGATCAGCGGCGCCTGCAGGTCGCCCGTGTTCTCGAAGGTCCGGATCGCCTCGCGCACCGAGGCCGGGCGCGCGTCCAGGTCATACTCCTCGACCGGGCCGGAGTACGCCGGATCCACGTCGCCGAGGAACAGGTGCATGACGGCTTCCCAATACAGCTGCCGGTAGAAGGCGATGAGCGGATCCCAGCGGCGGTCGCCCGCGGGAAAGCCGGCGCGGGTGAGCGCGGCGCGATCCCATGATCTTGAAGAAGTGGCCCGAAGGGCCACGGGCAGCTCGCGCAGCAGGTTGCCGCGGTCGGCGCGCCACATCACCCCCGAGACCTCGAGGCCGCCGTCGAATAGGTCCGAGCGGCCTTCCAGCGCGCGGCGCGCGATGTAGCCGCCGTTGGAGAGGCCCACGGCGTACGTGCGCCGCGGGGGGCGGCCGTAGAAGGCGCGGCATTCCGCCTGCGCGGCGCGGGCCAGCGCTTCCAGCCGCGAGGACCAGCGGCGGATGCTGTTCTCCGGGACGTGGGGCATGAGCACCGTATCGTTGTCGAGCACGGCGCGCCGCACGCCCTTGTCCGTGGCGGCGAAGGCAAACCCGCGGGAGAGCGCGTAGTCCGCGAAATAGAGGTCGTAGGTCCGCTCATCCGTGATGCCGGAGGCGGCGGCCGCCACCAGGCCGCCGTTCCACTCGCGCGGCAGGCGCAGGGAGAAGCGCGCGAAGTGATCCTCGGGAAGGGTGCCTTCGATCAGGCGCCCGGAGATCGGACCGGCCAGGGGCGTCCAGAACTGCTTGGGCGGCGCGACGTGCAGGGCGTCGGCGGCGAGCGAACCGGAAGCGCGCTGCAGGAAGGTGGAGAGGTCGGCGGCGTCGCTCTCGCGCCGCTGAGGCCGGCGCGGCAGCTCGTACCGCATGGCGAAGGCGCGCAGGGAGCTCATGGATCGAGGATCCTAGCCAATTCGCGCCAGCGCTTGAGCGGGAAGTAGTGGTCGCCGGCCACGACGTGGGCGCGGAAGAGGCCGCTGTCGTCGCTCAGCACCATGCCCTCGTCTGGCGCGGCGCTCGGCGCCGGGATGCCCAGGACGGTGAAGAGCGCCTTCGCGCTGGCCCAGTTGAGCAGCTGGTCGCTCTTGGCGTGGACCAAGTCCACGTAGATGCCGCGGCGGCGGATCTCGGCGACGTCCTTGGGGGTGAAGTCGAGCACAAACATGTCGCGCGAGCGGCGCAGCAGCGCCTCCTGCCAGCCCTTGTCGCGGCTGTCGTGCGCGAGCATCTTGGCGAGCTCGGCGCGCACGTGATCGAAGGGCTGCGGCCAAGGCTCGCGCAGGTCCTTGCGCATCATGTCGGCGGCTCCTTGCGAGGCCAGCGAGATGAGCTTGCGGCGCTGCATGTACCACTGGTCGAGGGAGATGCGAACGGGCATCGAGAAGAGCGGGTTGAGCTTGTACATCCGCTCCCACTGGGCGGCCAGGTCGTCGGCGCGGTCGAGCCAATCGACGAAGGCGCGCGTCGCCGTGCCCATCTGCTCGAACTCGGGGCCGGCCTCGCGCTCGCTGCCCGGATAGTGCGTCGTGGCGTTGAGCAGGACCACGCGCGAGCCGTCCAGACGGTCGAGGGCCCGGGCCACCTCGGGCTCGCCGCGCAGCTGGATCATGCGCTGGAAGACGAGGGTGCCGAAAGAATGCAGGACGAGCTCCACCCTCCCGGTGCGCGTGCTGGCGGCGGCCCGGAGGATCAGGCGCGCGAGATCGCGGGCATCGGCGTCGAGTGGGCGGCGCGTGCTGACCCATTCGCTCGGCGGATGGCCGCGCGTCCAGAGGAAGTATTGGTTGCCTGGCTTCTTCTGCGAGCGGAACAACGGCTCGAAGCTCTCGTTGAGGGCGAGACCGCCCGAGAAGACGCGCGCCGGCTTGCGGTCCGAGCCGACGCGCTTGTAGGCGATAGCGGCGCCTTCGTCGCCGGTGAAGCCGTCCAACGTCCAGCCCTCGCCGACGGGAGGAGCCGGGCGCGGCTCGCCGGCGCCGTCGAACGTCCGCTCGCCCGAGACGACGTCGGCGCCTTCGGGCGCGGCTTGCGCGGCCTGCACCTCGAAGAGGCGCAGGGCCTTGGCGGCCGGCGCGTCGATGGGCAGGGGAGTGGCCGCGGGGAGCGGTTGCGCGGCGGTCTCCGGGCCGGCGGGACCGGCGGCGACGGCCGACAGCGGCGCCGCCGGAACGGCGGCGGCGGGAAGCTCGGGCAGGCTGGGCGCCGCCTTCTCGATCCCGGCGAACGCCGGCCAAGCGCACAGCAGCAGAGCTAGTCTCATCGAGAGCGATGCTAGCTAAAGGCCCGGGCACGCCGGGGACCTATAGTCCCAGGCCCAGGCGCGGCAATGGTCCTAGAATCGGACTAGTTAACAATCGAGCCTGACACGCTTGTTAACTACTTGTTGGGCCAGGCGCCGGTCGACAGCAGGAAGCGGCGGGCGACGTCCATGAGGGCGGCGTCGGTCTTCTCGAGGCCGCGCGCGTTGACGTGGATGTGGTCGAGGAAGTCGTCGTCGGTCAGCAGGCCGCTCAGGTCGACGAGCGGGACGCGGTTGCGGCGGCATAACCCGGCGATCATCACGCGATAGGCGGGTGGGTAGGGCAACGGACGGTGCCAGCTGGCCAGCGGCAGCAAGACGACCGTGAAGCGCATGCCGCGGGCCCGCGCGTAGTCGAGCCACTGCTGGAGCTCGGCGCCGTTCTCGCGCACGCCGTCGCGCCAGTCCGGGCCCATGCGCAGCGCGTAGTCCGCGGCGTAGCGGGACGCGTCCTTGCGCGTGTCGCGGCGGCGCAGCGCCTTGGGCACGGCCAGGCGGCCCGCGCGCTCGATGAGGCCGTGGACGAAGCTGGAGGCGCGCGCCTTCTCCAGCGCGTAGGCGTCCCACAGCGGCCCCTCGCTGAGGGGGAGGATCCCGCGGTCGGCGTCGTAGCGGTAGAGGCCGTAGCGCTCCCACATGTGGGGGAAGACGGCGTTCGGATCGTCGCGCCGGAACGACTGGGCGTTGATGAAGCAGGCGCCGTAGACGAGCAGGGTCTTCTCCGGGCCCGCGCGCAGCAGGTCCTTGTGGTCGACGAGGTAGCGCGTGAACTGGAGATGGAAGTAGGGCAGGCCCTCGCCGGCCCCGAAGTCGTGGACGAGCCGGCGCTGCGCCGGAGACAGGTCGGGGACGCGCATCGCCCACTTCATGTTCGAGGCGCCGAAGAAATAGACGCCGCCCGAGGCGGGGTCGAGCTCGGTCAGATCCTGCAGCAGGAGCCGGTCCTCCGTGTCGAGATATTGGCGTGAGTACTCGTTGGCGGTGTCGTTGACCTTCACCCATTGGGCGTCCATCCAGGCGCCCAGCGCCGGATCGTGGACGAGCCGGCGCACGGCCAGCGCGGACGCGGCGACGCTGGCTAGCAGCGACAGGCAGACGAGCGGCTGCCAGAGGCGGGCCGTGCGGAGCGCGGAAGCGCCGGTCTCTTCCATGGCCTAGAAGTCCCGATAGAGCACGGCCGTGGCGCCGTTGGCGGAGATCATCAGGGGCCCGGCCAGGAAAGCGAGCCCCAGGATCAGCAGCAGGTAGAGCAGCGGATGCAGGCGGCGGCGCTTGTCGTTCATCGGCGGACCAAGACCAGCGTCACGCCGTGCAGCAGATGCCAGGCGCGCAGCGGATCGCGCTGGGAGAAGATCAGCATGGAGACGCATTGGAACTGGAGATTGAGGAAGACCGCGGCGCGGCGGACGGGCCGCGAGAGGAGGTGATCCTGAAGTCCTTGGCGGCCGCGGCGGGCCAGGAGCCAGCTTTCGTAGAGCTTATTGACGGAGATCCCCAAGCCCTGCCAGACGCCGTAGAGCAGGAAGTTCATCGTCGTGCCGTGCCACACTCCGGCCACGGCGAAGGCCAGGAAGTAGGCCGGCCAGACGAAGGAGCGCGCGCGGCGGGGCCAGCGCTCCACCAGGGGCTTGTAGAGCGGCATGAAGAGGTAGTCGCGGATCCAGGTCCCGAGGGTGATGTGCCAGCGGGTCCAGAACTCGATGACGTCGCGCGCCAACCATGGGCGGTCGAAGTTCTCGGGAAACCTCATGCCGAAGAGGCGGCCGGCGGCGATAACGATGTCGCAGTAGCCGGAGAAGTTGCAGTAGAGATAGATCGGGTAGAAGTAGAAGACGACGGGAAATTCGGCCAGGTACTTCCAGCCGAAGTCGGAGGCGTGCAAGAGCGTCCCTTGCAGCTCGTCCCAGCCCCGATAGAAGAAGGGGGCGATCAGGGCCAGCTTCAGCACGCCCCAGAGCAGCCTGCGGCAGTCGTCGAGGAGCTCGTGCGGGGTCTCGTGGACCGGGGCGAGGCGGCTCCACTGCGCCGCGAAGTCCTGATAGCGCTGGATCGGGCCGGCCAGAAGCGTGAAGACGTTGAGCTGGTAGTTGAGGTAGGTCCACAGCGAGGGCGCCTCGATCTGGCCTTGCGCGGCGTCCACCAGGAAGTGGATCTGGCGGAAGAGGATGTAGCTCAGCCCGGTGATGCGCACGACGTGGGCCAGCGCCACGCCGCGCAGCCTCACCGGCAGCGCCCAGCCGACGACGGCGTAGCGCTTGAGCAGCAGGAACGCCGCCACGAGCAGCGCCAGATAGCCGCCGAGCAGCAGGGCCGACGGACGGCGGCGCAGCACGAGCGCCGTCCCATAGCCGCTCAAGAGGAACGCCGCCAGGGCCAGGCGCGACGCCGGATCGGGCAGGACGAGCCAGAGCGCCGCCAGGCTCCCCGCGGCCCAGGCGAGCCGGCGCAGGCGCGCCGCCGGCAGCCAGAAGAACTGCGCCGCGCCGGCCAGCGCCGCCGTCAGGAACTCCACGCCCGAGACGTTGAGGTCGACGGGCGGCGCGATCACGACGCGCCGAGCCCGCGCTTCTTGTCGATGAGGGCGAGAAAGGCGCCCACGTTCTGGCCCGGCTCCTTCAGCCTGGCGATCTCGGCGGTGGCGAAGCGGATGTTGAAGCGCTTCTCGGTGGCCACCATCAGGTTGATGTGAGCCATCGAGTCCCAGCCCGGCACGTCCTCCGACGTCATGTCGTCGCGCAGCTCCAGGCTGCTGTCGTCGAAGACCTGCCGGAAGACCTCTTGAGCCAACATGCGCGTATCATGCATCGGTCTGTCTCTCCTCGATGAAGGATGTCTGCGGCGCCCGGTCCGGCGTCAGGGCCAGCTCCCAGCGGCCGTCGGAAGTCTTCGAGTAGCCGAGCCCGGCGTAATGATCGCGGACCAGCCCGTTCTTGGCGGTGGGGATGTAGTCCCCGCGCAGCCGCTTGAGCCCGCGGGCCAGGGCCCAGCGGCAGAGGTACTCGTTGAGCAGCGTCTCGACTCCGCGCTTGAGCACCCGGCAGCTCATCAGCCAGGTGTCGATCTCGAGGGCGTCGCCGTCGACGCGCGCCAGCAGGACGCTGATGAGCCCGTTGTCGCCGAAGCGATCCGCGAGCGAGACCGTGACGGTCAGCCAGCCCGGGTCGGCCGCCAGCGCCGAGACCTCGGCGGCGGAGCGCCGGCGCGTCGTCAGGTTGAACTGGTTGGACTTGTTGATCAGCTGCGCGGCCCGCTCGAGCGTGAGGGGGGAGATCGGGCCGACCTTGGCGACCATCGCCAGCGAGCGAAGGTAGTCGTCGACGTTCGCCGAGCCGCTCAACGCCTCGGCGCGCTCGACGTTGGCGCGGTAGTATTCGGCGCGGCGCAGATCTTCCTCGGCGATCGCCAGCGTCTGGAAATGGCGGTAGGGCTCCAGGGCCTGGACGAAGCCGGCGGGATCGTCGGGGAGCTCGGGCACGGCCACCTCGGGAGCGAGCTGGCGCACGAGCGCGCGCTCGGCCGGGTTGTCGTCGACGAAGACGAGCGCGTCCAGGCCGATGTCCAGGCGCCGGGCGATCTCGCGCAGGTTGGCCGCCTTGTCCGTCCAATTGGCGATGAAGCAGGAGATGTCCCGCAGCTGGAGCACCATCTCCGGATGCTTCTCGAATACCTCCTTCGCCTGGGCCTCGTCGTTCTTGCTGCAGACGGCGAGCAGCACGCCGCGCTGCTTGAGCGCCTTGGCGTACTGCTGAAAAGCCACGAAGGCCTCGCCCTCGGCGCCTCCTTGGCCGAGACGGATGCCGCCCAGGCCGTCGTCGCCGATCACCCCGCCCCAGCACGTGTTGTCGAGATCGAGCACCAGGCACTTCTTCGTCAGGCCGAGCCGGGCGGCGAGCAGCGAGGCGACGCTGAAGGCGTAGTCGACGATCAGATCCGGGGCGCAGGGCAGCTTGGCGTGGAAGAAATAGCGGTCGTCGCTCCAGGTCCGGCGCCCGGCCAGGCCGGCGAGGCTGTCGACGTCGTGGAGCACCACGTACGGCGGCGCGCTGTCGTGGAGGGCGTCGTTGAGCCGGCTGACGAAGCGCCAGAGGCTCGAGGGATGGCGCATCTCGTGATTGTCGAGCGCGCGCCAGGGCGGCCGGTCGAAGGTGTTCTGGACGACGAGGCAGCGGGAGCGCTCGTGGACGGCGCGCCACAGCCGCGCCCAGTCCGCGCGCTCGGCCTCGA
>CAZZGQ010000160.1:0-4726 GCA_964653765.1 uncultured Elusimicrobia bacterium
TGAGCCAGCACCCAGCCGAGCTTCTCGGCCAGCGCGGCGGGATCGTCCTTCGGGTAGAGCCAGCCCCCCTTCCCGCCCTTGAGCAGCTCGCGGTTGCCGGCGACGTCGCTGGCCACGACGGGCAGGCCCATCAGCAGCGACTCGCGCAAAGCTCCTGAAAGTCCTTCGCCCTGCACCGCGGCGTTGACGCTCACGTCCAGGCAGGAGAGGATGTCCGGCACGTCGGTGCGAAAGCCGAGCAGGGTCACGCGGTCCTGCAGGCCCAGCGCGGCGACCTTCTCACGCACCCAGTCCGCCTGGGTGTCGCGGCCGGCCAGCACGAAGTGGGCGGGGCTGCCTTTCTTCGCCATGAGGGCGGCGGCCTCCAGCAGCGCGGACTGGCCCTTCCACGGGGAGGCGTTGGCGATCTTGCCGACGATGGGCTTGCCGGCGGGCAGGCCCAGCGAGCGCTTGAGGGCGTCGTCGCCGCGGCGCGGCGAGAAGCGCTGGGCGTCGGTGCCGCTGCGGATCACCGCGACCCGCGAGGCGGGCACGCCGGCCTCGACCAGGATGTCCTTGACCGCGTCGGCGACGGCGACGATGCGGTCGATGTAGGCGCTGCGGTACTTCCAGCGCGAGAACGGGTTCCTTCCCGGCTTGAAGGACACGCGGCGCGAGACGACGAGAGCCGGCTTGTGCCCGGTGAGGGAGAGGATCGCCTTGGCGATGAGGCAGACGGCGTGCGAGCGGTTGTGGTGGGCGTGGATGACGTCGATGCCGCGCTCGCGCACGAAGCGCGCCAGCTCCAGCGCGGAGAGCACGTCATAGTCCTCGCGCAGCCCCACGGTGAAGATCGGCAGGCCGCGTTCCGCCGCGTGCTTGGAGAGGCCGCTGCCGGGCCGGCAGCCGACGGTCACCTCCCAGCCGCGGGCCTGCAGGCCTTGGGCGAGGGCGAGGAGCTGGGCGGTGCCGCCGGTCCATTCATTGGACTCGGAGACGTGGAGCACGCGGGGCACGGCGGTCATTTTAGCAGATAGCCCGTGGCGGGCAGGGACAGCAGCTCGGGCGCGAGGCCTTCGGCCAGGCGGATCTCGGCGTCGTCCGACAGCCGCGCGTAGAGAACGCCGCCGAAGGCGGGCCGGCCGAGATAGACGTCCAGCGCCGGCGCGGCCGCTCCCTCGGCCCAGGCGCGCAGCCGGACGCCTTGGCCTTCGCCGAGGCCGTAGGAGTCATAGCGCTGCGGATCGCCGTCCACGCGCGAGGTGAGCGTCAGCGCCTGCGCGCCGCGCGCCAGCTTCTCGCAGAGCTCGGGCTTGGCCGGGGCGCCGCCGGCCGTCCAGCGATCGGCGCGCTTGAGCAGAGTCAAGGTCGTTCCCCCGCTCTCGCGGTCGAGCCGGACCACCGACTCCGGAGCGACCTCGGCCAGGGGCCGGCGCGGCGGCTCCGGGCTCCAGCGGCCGCGCGCGAGCAGCCACGCGCCCCCGGCCAGGGCCAAGGCGGCGAGGCCCCAGCGCAGCGTCCTAGGCATCAGCGAATCGAGCCGCCAGCGCGCGGCGCCGGGCCGAGCGGGCGCGGTGCCGCAGGGCCAGCAGCAGCAGCGCGGCCAGCGGCAGCAGGGCCAGCAGCGCGTACTTCAGCGCCGTCGTCGCGGCGGGCGGCAGCGGCCGCAGCGGACGGTATTCGAGGCCCTTGCCGCGCGCGCTCAGCAGCGTCTCGTCCTGCGTCGACCAGTCGACGAGGTTGAGCAGGAAAGCCGCGATCGGCGCCTTCTCGACGAGCCGCGGATCGAGCTGGTAGGACGTGCCGACGACGAGCAGCTTGCCGGCCGGGCCCGTCGCCACCCCGGCCAGCGACAGCGGCCCCGGCTTGTCCGAGCGCAGGCTCTCGAGCGCGCGGCCCGGCGAGACGTCGGCCGCCTGGGTCTCCCAGCTCAGATGAGAGGAGTCGGCGAGGGAGCGATAGGCAACGCCGGGCGCCTTCGAGCCGTCGAAGCGGATCGGATTGACGAACGGGAACGGGATCGCGTCCAGGCCGGCGACGGCCGGCTGGGAAGAGTCGAGCTTGGTGGCGATCGGCACGAACGGATACTCGACCAGCCGCATGGCCGTGAAGCGGCCGGCGGGCGCTTCCAGCTGCACGCGCTCGGCCTGCCGGTCCACGACGAAGCCCGTCCCTTGCGTCAGGCCCCAGGCCGCGAGCAGCGGCGCGAGGCCGGCGTCGACGGGGCTGGCATGGAACTGGACGAAGTCGGCGATCCGGGTGTTCGTCAGGACGACGAGCGGCTTGCCGGACTTGGCGAAGGCCAGGAGAGCGGCGAGCTCGGCGGGCTTGAGCGCCGTCGAGGGGCCGGCCAGCCACAGCGCGTCCAAGTCCGGGGGCAGCGGCTTCGAGAGGCTCACCGCGCGCGCCTCGACGAGCTCGCTCACCGCGCCGAAGAAGGCGGCCAGCTGCGGATCGCCCGGGGCCTTCTCGCCATGGCCGGCGACGAAGCCGACGATATTCAAGCGCGGCGACGTCAGTCGCCGCAGACGCCGGGTCAGCTCGTATTCCAGGTCTTGCGGTCCCTCCACGACGGAGAGCGTGCGCGACTTGCCGCCGTAGAGCAGGACGACCCCCATCCAGGCCTGCTTGGCCTCGAAGCGGTCGCGGCCGGTCAGGTTGATCTGGACCGGCGTCACGCCGGCTTCCTCGGCGCGCCGCCGCGTCGCCTCGTCGCGCTCCGGATCGCTCCACTCGATCGTCACGCGGCCGCGGCCGGCGGCGCGGTACTCGGCGAGCAGGTCGCGCAGGTAGCGCTCGTTGACCGAGAACGGGACCGGCAGGCGCGGCGTGAAGTAGACCTGGATGACGAGCGGCTGCTCGAGGCGGGCCAGGGCGGCTTTCGTGCCCGCGGAGAGCGAGTAGACCCTGCCCGCGCTCAGATCGAGGCGCGCGGGCGCGAGCTGCGACGCCGCATCGAGCAGGGCCAAGGCGGCGAGCACCGCGGCCGTGCCGGCCCACGAAAACAGGCGGCGGCGCAGGCGCGGGTTCACGAGCGCCGCGCCTCCAGCCGCTGCACGGCGAGGAAGAGGAAGGCCAGCGAGCCCGTCAGGAAGTAGGCGAGGTCGCGCGTGTCGAGCACGCCCTTGGCCAGCGTCTGCAAGTGGCTGTCGAGGCCGAGGTAGTCGGCGAGGGTCCCCGCCGCGGGCGGCAGCAGCGTCGAGAGCTTGCCGCAGACCACGAGGGCGAAGCAGAGCGCGAAAGCGGTCAGGAACGCCGCGGTCTGGCTGCGCGTCAGCGAGGAGGCGAAGAGGCCGATGGCGCCGAACAGCAACCCCGTCAGCAGCAGCGCGGCGAGCACGCCCGCCGACTCCCCCCAGTCGAGGCCGGGCCCGGCGGCGATCGCGGAAAGGACGAGCGGGTAGAGCAGCAGACCCGCCGCCAGCAGCGCGTGGAGCCCGGCAAAGCCCAGATACTTGCCCAGCACGATGTCCCAGTCCTCGAGCGGATAGGTGGCCAGCGTCTCGAAGGTCCCCGTCCGGACCTCGTCGGCGAGCAGGCCCATCGTCAGCGCCGGCGTCAGCAGCGCCAGCAGCAGCGGCGTGAAATCGAGCAGCGGGCGGATCGTGGCCTGGCCGTTGAGGAAGAGCGGCATCAGGAAAAGGTAGCCCGTCAGCAGGTAGAAGACGACGAGAGCGGCGGCCGCCGAGGGCGTGTCGAAGGCGGCGGCCAGCGTGCGGCGGGCGAGGGCGCGGACGGCGGCGGGCTGAAACGGCCTCATGGCGCGCGCGTGATCTCCCGGAAGACGGCCTCGAGGCCGCCGCTTTCTTGCGCTAGTTCCAGTATCGGCCAGCGCCGCTCCACCGCGAGCTGGAAGACGGCCTCGCGCAGGTCGTCCGCGGACTCGAGGACGATCGTCTCCCCCTCGGCGCGGCAGGCCGCGGCTCCCGGCAGCGCCGAGAGCGCCGTCAGCGCCTCCCCGGGAGGCGCTTTCAATTGAACGCGCAGGCGCGTTCGTCGCGACGAGCCGACGGCCAGCTGCCGCGGCGGACCGTCCGCGGCCACGCGCCCGCGGTGGACGATCAGCACGCGGTCGCAGGAGGCTTCGGCCTCGGCGAGGATGTGCGTGGAAAGGAGCACCGTCTTGCGGCGCTTGAGCTCGGCGATGAGGCCGCGCACCTCGTCGATCTGGTTGGGATCGAGCCCGGAGGTGGGTTCATCGAGAATCATGACCTCTGGGTCATGGACGATGGCCTGGGCGAGGCCCAGCCTCTGGCGATAGCCTTTCGACAGCTCCCAGACGCGCTTGCCGACGGCGAGCTTGAGGCCGCAGCGGCGCACGGCGTCCCTGACCGCGGCGGCGCGCCGGCCGTCGTCGGCCAGGCCGCGCAGCCGGGCCGAGTAGGTCAAGCTCTCGACCACCTCGAGGTCCTCGTAGAGAGGGTTGTCCTCGGGCAGATAGCCCAGCCGGCGCCGCGCCTCCAGAGCCTGGGCCTGCGCGTCCAAGCCCGCCACCAGGGCGCGGCCTTCGTCCGGCGGCAGGAAGCCGGCGAGCAGGCGCATGGTGGTCGTCTTGCCGGCGCCGTTGGGTCCGAGCAGGCCGACGGCCTGGCCCGCCGGGACCTCGAACGTCATGCCGTCGACCGCGGGGCGGCCGGCGAAGCGTTTGACGAGGTTTTGGGCGCTGAGCATGTCTAGGTCTTTGGACCCAGGCGCCGCGACGGGCGGACGCCTACAATTTGCCTATAATATAGGAAAATTATGCGTC
>CAZZGQ010000160.1:4826-7275 GCA_964653765.1 uncultured Elusimicrobia bacterium
ATGGCCCCCCGCACGGCGGCGGGCGAGGCCGGCTCGCTGGAGCGGGCGGTGTCGCCGGCGGCGCAGGCGACGGGCGGCCCCGACGCCGCCCTCAACACCCATTACGACCGGACCGACGCCAATCTGAGCACGCTCGGAGCCGACGCCGGCCTGGGCGCGGTGAAGGGCCTTGAGATGACGGTGGCCAAGCAGGTGGCGCACGAGGTCCGGCAAGCCAACACCGAGGCCTGGCGCTACGGCAAGCAGGCCCCGGCGGCGGCGAGCGCCGCGTTCGCCTTCTACCACACCGCCGTGAACGTGCTGGTCTCCCAGTTCCAAGCGCATCGCGTCAGCGAGGCGCAGGTCAAGGAGGAGTCCGGCGAGGTCGTGAAGCAGGCGCGCTTGCACGCCGTGACGAGCGAGCTGCCCGACGAGACCGGCGCCAAGCACGAGGTGGGCGCCCTCCAGAGCATGGCGGCCGGCGTGGTCCCGGGCGACGCCGCCAGCCTCAAGAGGTTCGACTCCGAGGCGAAGTCGGCCGCCGCCTTCATGAGCGTGACGCTCCCCAACCTCGGCGACGTCGAGAAGATCTTGTCGGTCCGCTCGGCGAACAGGCTGGCTCCCGTCATCCGCTTCTACGCGCGCGGCGACCATGAGATCGTCGCGGATCTCTCCGGTTTGGCGCGGCCGCGGCAGCTCATCGTCGTCCCCTCCGATCTGAAGGCGCAGATGAAGCTGGGCGCGGCGGGCCCGGACGTGCCCGCGGCCGCCGAGGCCGCCGGGGCGAAAGGCTTCGTCGGCTTCTGGATCTCGAACGCGCGGCTGCGCCGGCGCGCCGGCGCCTCGACGCCGGTCGCGGCCGGCGAAGCCGCCTGGTCGGCGGCTCGCGCCGAGGCGCGCGAGCTCTGGGACGGAGCCTACTTCCTCCTCCACGACCGTCTCTACGGCTTGATCCGCCCCGCGCACTTGGGCGGCCTTACCTCCTCCGACCGCGGGCTGCTGCGCCTGGCCGCGATCTACCGCGGCCGCGTCGACGGCCTGGACTCCGCCGAGGCGCCCGTCCTCGACATGGATCTTTCCGCGCTTGCCGAGGCGAAGACGCATGAAGCGCTCACCGGCGAGAGCTCCGCCGGCTTCTTCGCCGGCCGCGCCGATTTCCGCGACCAGATCGCCTCGCGGTCTCTCGACCAGATCGACCGCCAGCTCATCGAGGCGATGCCGGGGCGAGCTCTCGCTTACGCCGATCGTAAGTCGGGGCGCGCCGTCCTGCTCGTGAAAGGCGTCACGCCCGGCGAATCGGCCGCGCTCAGCGGCTTGCTGCGCGACTTCGAGCCGCGCGTCGAGAAGGGCGTGTGGATCGGCGAAGGCGCTCTCACGGAGCTGGCCGAGGGCTTGCGCCTGATCACCGGCCGCGAGGCCGCGCCGACGCTCGCCGAGGACGCGGTGGCGCGGGCTTTCTCCCACGCGCATCGCGCGCGCTCGTCGGCCCTTCAGCCCGGCGCCCGCTTCGTGGGCTTCTACACGAAGAACGGCACGCGCTGGCTCGTCGAGCGCTTCCAGGGCACGCTGCTTTTCGCCAATCCCGACACGCGCAGCGTCCGGCTCGCCGCTTCCCTGCCTTGACCGGACTCGCCGTCGCGGCTCTGACGCTCAGCCTGGGCGGCGGCCATCGCGTCGTCGGCCGGCTCACCTTCGACCGCCGCGTCGCCGCCCAAGGCGGCCGCGTCTACGCCGCGCGGCGGCCGGCCGCCGACGACCTCGACGCCATCCGGCTCTCCGCGGCGCTCATCGCCGGCTCGGGAGGGGCCGGCGGCCCCGGCGCCCGCATCGCGCGGCGGCACGGCGTCCCCGCCGTGGCGGTGCGCGGGGCGCGTTGGGCCGCCGACGGCTTGTATCTGGCCGTGCCCGTCCTCGGCGAGGCGCAAGGGACGTTCCAGCCGGTGAAGGGCTACGAGGAGCGCCGCTTGGCGGAGGGCGACGCCGTCGCCGTGGACCCGGCCGCGGGGCAGGTCGCGGCCGTCGATCCCTCCGAGCTCGAGCTCGCCGACGCCTTGAGCGCTTTCGACGGCCTGCGCGATCTCCAGGCGCTTCTGCAGTGGTACGACGCGCGCACCCAATCGGGCCCGTCGCCCGGTCTGGCGGCGCGCCTGATCGAGGAGGTGGCGGCGCGGCTCGCTTCCGGCGAGGCGACGCCCGCCGAGTTCGCCCGGCTCCGGCGCGCGCTGGACACGGGGCTGGACGCCGGCGGCCGGCGCACGACGGCCGACGCGGCCGCCCGCGCCGCCCAGAGCGAGCTGCGCGCCTCGGCCGACAGGCTGGACGACCTCGCCGACGACGCCGGCCAGGCCGGCTCGCGGGCCGCCTTGCGCGAGCTCGAGCATCAGGCCTCCACGGCGGAGACGGCGGCGCGCGCTCTCGCCCAGGAAGTCGGCCGGCCGGCGCTAGCCTCCGGCGTGAGCGCCGCCGCCAA
>CAZZGQ010000161.1:0-7266 GCA_964653765.1 uncultured Elusimicrobia bacterium
CAACCTCGAGGAGGGGACCTCTATATGATTATCAGGCTCGATTGTTTACTAACTCTATTGCTCTTTTGGATTTGGAATAGTTCAGAGGAGGGTTTACGTCACACTCGTGCCGTAAACCCAGGCTTTCAGGGTCGAGCCCCCGGGTCGGGTTTACGGCACGAGTGTGACGAAAACCCCGCTCGGGCTATTTGAAATCACCGAGTTAGTTAACAATCGAGCCTGACACCCTTGTTAACTACTTCAGCGACTCGAGGGTGAAGAGCCAGCGGGCTTCGCGATCGAGGTCGGCGAGGCTGTCGTAGCCAAGCTCGCGCACGGGCTTGGAGTCGAGCAGGCCGCGCGCGCCGGCGTTGAGGCTCTTGGCCGCCGGCGAGAGCATCTCCAGCAACCGCCGGAAGTTGCCGGGGGCGTCATAGCCTTTGCGCTGGCCCAGGCAAGCGTAGTCGAAGTCCTGGGCGTCGATGCGCAGCCGGCGCAGCGGTCGCCCGAGGTAGATGTCGAGGAAATAGACGAGCTCGGAGCTCTCCACGTTCTTCTCGACGATGCGCTTGCCGCCGCCGCCCATGAGCCCCATGGGCAGGCCGGTGGCCAGCGACAGGCCGAGCTTCAAGGCGCGCTCGCCCGCGCTCGGGCCCGTCTCCTCTTTGACCACGCGCGTGCTGGTGGCGCGAAAGACCGCGGCGGCCAGCAGCGCCGGCGGCTCGAGCCGCGTCTCCAGCGTCCGCGCCGGCTCGGCGGGCGGCAGGTCCTCGATGAGGTTGGCGGGCAAGGCCAAGGCGGCGATGCCCGCCTCGCCGAGGCGAGAGACGAGGGTCCGCGCCGCGGGCTCGTCGCAATCGAGCTCGACCAGCCCCCAGCAGCGCCGCATCGGCGCCATCAGGTCGTGGACCGGCGCTTTCCGCACCGGGGCCACGGCCTGAGCCAGCGCCGCCGGCTTGGGCAATGGCCCGCCTTTCAGCACGACGGAATAGCGCATCGCGCCGTCAGTCACGCCCGCAGGATACCCCTCGGGGAGACGGATTTCAAGCTTTCTTCGTCTGGCTCGACTCCGCTCCCTCCACGGGCAGCCCGCCCTTCTTCCATTCGCCGATCCCGCCGACGAGCTCGAGCACCTTGTAGCCGTGCTCGGCCAGCTCCAAGGCGGCCTTCGTCGCCAAGTGGCACGTCACCGTCCAGCAGTAGGTGACGATCGTCTTGTCGCGTGGGATCTGCGAGAAGCGCTTGGGCAGGTCCGCCAGCGGTATGTTGATCGCGCCCGGGATGTGCTCCTTCGCGAAGGAGTCCGCGTCGCGCACGTCGAGGGCGATGACACTGTCTTTCTCCTCGAGCAGATGATCGAGCTCCACGGGCCCGATCTCGAATTGCAGCTTGGCTTTGAACCAGTCCGCGCTGCTGAGCGCGTTGACGGGTGATTGTATCGTCTGAGGCATAGAACACCTCCTGCTCTCATTATACGCCCGGCCCGGTTAGTCTGGAAGCAGGCGGCGCAGGGCCAGCGAGGCGGGCAGCCCCGCCGCCGCGAGCCAAACGACGGGGCTCTCGACGCTGCGCGCGAGCATAAGGGCGTCGATCACCGGCAGCGCGGCGAAGAGGCCCGAGGCGGCGCGCGAGCCCTCGCCGCGCACCAAGCGCAGGCAGCACAGGGTCACCCAGGCAAGGCCCGCGAGCCAAAGGCAGGCCCGCGCGTCTGTGGCGGCCATGGCGGGCGCGGCGACGCCGAAGGGAAAGAGCAGCAAGGGCGCCACCCGCGCGGCGCGCTCTCCCTCGCCTCGCCCGGCCTTCACGGCCGAGACGCCCGCGGCGTAAAGGGCCAGCGCGGCCGCCCCCAGCAGGCACGAGCGGGTCAGGCCGCCGGACACCGCCAAGGCGGCGGCCGCGTAGACCAGGCCGCGGCAAGCCCCCTGTAGGACGGGGAGGCAAGCGCGGTCCTGCGGCGTGCTGGCGCAGACGACGATGAGCCCGGCCAGGGCCAGGGCCGCTCCGGCGCAGCGCAAGTCCGCCGCGGCCAAGGCGATGACCGAGGCGGCCAGGGCCGCCACGCCCCAGGCGAGCGCGGCCTCGCGGCTGACGAGGCCTGCGGGGATGGGCCGGCCCGGCCGCAGGATCGAGTCGACGGCGGCGTCGCAGGCGTCGTCGAGCGCCGAGCCCGCGCAGCCCGCCAGCGCCAGCGCCGCCGCCACTCCGGCCGCCAGGAGCGGCCCGGTGGAAGGCCGCGCGAGGAAGGCTCCGGCGAGAGCCCCGGTCCAGATCGGGATCGTGTCGAGCGGGCGGGCCAGGCGCCACAACGCCGAGTCGCGGATCACGGCGTCCTAAGGCTCGAGGCCGCTCCAGCGATAGAGGGCTTCGAGGACGGCGGCCAAGGCCTCCGCTCCGACGCAGTCGCTCCTGGCCGGGCGCCCGAGGGCGCTCAGCAGCGTGACCGAGGGGGCGCCGCCCTCGCGCTCGCGCAGTTCGGCCAGCCCGGCGATGAGCGCGGGCCGACCCTCATCGTCGCTGCGCCCCAGCGCCTCGTGCCAGAGCGGCAGGCCCAGCGCCGTCATCGCCTCCAGCGCCGCCTTCGCCGCCTCCGGCGCCAACCCGGTCAGGACGACGGAGAGCAGCACGTCGACGGCCAAGCCGATCGAAGCCTCCTCCTCGTTGCCGGCGTCGTCGGCCAAGGCGCGCAGCGCGTAGCCCGCCCAACGGCCCAGCCCGGCGGCGCGCCCGTCGCCCGGATGCGCCGGGTCCTGCCCCCGCAGCCGCTCCCATTGCAGGCGCGCGCACCAACGCGTCAGGGTCTCGATCGCGCGGCGGTCGAAGGCGGCCAGCGCCTCGGTCCGGTCGCAGAGCCAGTGGAATAGGCGGGGGTCGCCGAGCGCGGCGACGCGCAAAGCCTCGGCCAGGCCGCAGCGCCGCTCGTTCTCCGGCAAGGAAGCCAGCCACCGCGGGTCGATGGCCACGGCGAAGGGCGCCTGGGCCGCGCGCATCCAGTCGCGCCGCCCGCAGGCGTGCACGGCGCTGTCGCAGGACCAGGCCGAGGAGACCTGCGCGGCCAGCGTGGTGGGCACGCGGGTGACGCGGATGCCCCCGTGGAGGGTGGCCGCGGCGAAGCCGGCGCAATCGAGCAGGGCGCCGCCGCCGACGATCACGACATGGGACCGCGCGTCGATGCCGGCGCCGGTCAGCCGGGCTCGGATCCAGTCGCAGACCTCGCCGCGCGCCTTGACGGCGTCGCCGCCCTGGACGATCAGCGGCGCCCCGGCCAACACGAGGCTCGCGGAGTGCGCGCGCGCGTACGCCTCGACGGCGGCGGGGACGTCCGGGCGCGCCGCGGCCACCCCGGAGTCGACGACGAAGAAGGCGCGGTGCCTGGCGGCGGGCTCGCGGCGGCGGAGAAGCTCGAGGAGATCGGGATTGCGCGGGCTGAGGACGTCGCGCGTGACGCGCACGGCGAGATCGTGCCGCGCCGAGAGCTCGACGCTGGCCCCCTCCGGCGCGCGCACCCGCGTCCGAGTCATGAGGCCTCCACGGCGCGGCGGCTCTGCGCGAAAAACCGGCGCGGGTTGTCCCAGAGCAGCCGCTCGATCACGGCGGACGGCTCTCCCGCGTCCCGGAGCGCGGCCGCGGCGGCGGGCACGGCCAGCAGGTCTCCGCCGCAGCCGTCCGGCTCGCCCGAGAGGAGCAGCCGCTCGAGCCCCCAGCGCCGCCGCAGCACCGGCGCCAGCGCGGCGGGATAGGCGCGGCGACCCACGGCCAGGCAGGACCAGCAGCCGGCGGCGCGCGCGACGGCGAGAGACGGCTCTTCGAGCCCCACGAGCAACACGAGCTCGGGAGGCAGACGGCTCTCGGCGACCAGGGCCAGGTGCCGCTCCACCGACCGCGCCCCTCCCCGCCGCTGCACGCGGACGATCACCGGAAGCTGTCTGCGCCGCGCCAGCTCGAGCTGCCGGGCCAGCGCCTCTTCCTCCTGCGCCGTCCCTTCGTCGAGGCCCAGCTCCCCGACGGCCGCCACGTTGTCCTTGCCGAGCAGGCGCGGCAGCAGCCACAGCACGGCGTCCGCCAAGGAGGGGTCATGCGCCTCGCGGCCGTGCAGGCCCAGGGCGCAGGAATGCTCGAGCCCGGCCGCGGAGGCGCGCGCGGGCTCCCAGCGCAGCAGGGCGCCGAAGTCGTCCTCGAACGTCCCGGCGTTGAGGCGCGGAGGTCCGTGCGGCGCGGAGGCTTCAAAGACGGCGCCGATGCCGGCTTGAGCCGCGGCGGCGTAGTCGTCGCAGCAGCGGCGGCTGAGCCGGGCCAGCGGCTCGAACAGCTTCACGACGCCTCCAGGACGGGCCGCCCGCGCGCCTCGCGGCGCCGCTCCAGCGCCCAGATCTCGTCCGGACCGATGCCCAGCGCGGCCGCCTCGGCGACGAGCCGCTCCAGCGCTTCGTCCGGGAAGTGGCGGACGGGATAGGGATTGTGCCGGGCCAGGGCCTCGAGCACGACGGGGATGCCGCCTCGCGCCGCTTGCCGCGCCAGGCCCAGCCAGACGGCGGGGCAGGGCAGCAACTCCAGGCTGCGCATCAAGGAGGCCTGCTCGCCGGCGTCGCCGTGGCGGTACAAGTCGGCCACGAGCGCCTCCAGCCGGGCCGCGGGAAGGTGCCCCGCCGCCGAGAGAAGCAAGGCGGCCCGGCCCGCGTCCGCGACGCTCCAGCGCGCCAGCGGCCAATCCAACCCGAGCTCGCCCAGGGCCGCCGTCTCGGCCTCGCTCAAGTCGAGCGGCCGGCGGCCCAGCCGCCGAGACGCCGCCGCGAAAGGGACGGCCAGCCCGCCGTCGCGCCGCCGCGCCGCCCCCGAGAGCCATTCGGCCGCGCCCGCGCCGACGCGCGCCGCCACGACCGACAGCAGACGGCTGGCCAGAGCGGTCATGGCGGGGATTATAGGGACAGGCGCGTCCGCGACCTATGGCGCGCGCCTAACGGCGGCCTAAAAAGTTTTTGACGGACGGCGCGCCGCGCTATCGGGGTAGAGGTTTATTCGGACGGAGGCTTGGGCGGCGCTTTCGGAGACCCCGGAGGCGCGCTCGCGGGCTCCGGCGGCGGCCCGGGCAGCTCTTCCTCGCTGTTCTGGTTGGCGTTGGCCGGGCTGTTGAAGTCCAGCGAGCGCCCCTGCTCGTCGTAGAGGGCGAACGAGCCGTCCGAGAAGTCGAGCAGGATCCGCAGCGGCCGGCCTTCCGTGCCGCCCGAAAAGCGCGCCTGCCGCGCGCCCCGCGCCAGGTAGGCCATGTACGACGGGGAGCCGCGGCTCGAGTCGTAGAGGTAGGCCTCGCCCTGGTCGCCGCTGATCTGGACCATGCGCCGGTGATCGGGGCTGGCGAAAGAGCGGCCGGGGACGCCCTCGGCCGGCATGCCGGGCGGAGCCTGGTCCAACTGCGGATTCTTCACGATGACGGCTCCCGTGACTTCCTGGTACGGATAGTAGTTGTTGTCGACGTAGGCATAGGGCACGCCGCCGGGGCCGGGCCACCACCAATAGCCGTTCCACCAGTAGACCCAGCGATAATAGGATGGGTCGTACCACCACCAATAGCCGCCCCACCATTGCGTCCAGTAAAAGGCCGGCCCCCAATAGAAGCCGAACCAGTGCGCGTGCCCGTCGAAGAAGTGGCAGAAATGGTTGCCGTGGACGTCGTGCCAAAAGAAATGATTCGGGACGACCTCCACGCGCTGCGCCGATTGCACGCTGCGCACGACGGCGCCGTTGGTCACGACGGCGGAGTGGGCGGGAGGCGACGTCGCCGTGCGGCCGCGAAACGGCCTGCCGGAGGCGTCGCGCGCCGGAGGAGCGATGGGCCGCACGCCGGACTGCACGCGCGCCGAAGGAGCCGGCTGCCGGGGCGCGGGCACCGTCACCTGGCGCATGTGGATCACGACGGGCGGCGAATGGCCGACGTGGGCGCCGCCCATCGGCCCCGCCCCCATGCCGCGGCTGACGCCTCCTCCGCCGGGGATGACGCCCGCGCTCGGGCTGACGCCGGCGCCGCGGCCGACGCCCCCGCCCCCATGGCTGGAGCCGCCGCCCCCGCCGTGGCCGCCCCCGCCTCCCCCTCCGGCGGGCTGGACCGAGACGTCATCGCGGTCCCGAGCCGCGCGAGCCGGCATGGAGGCGAGCGCCAGCGCCGCGAGCAGCGCCAACGACCACGACATCAGAAGCTCCAGCCCCAGCGGCCGAGGAAGGAGAAGACTTGGATCGGGCCCGAGAAACCTTGCAGGCCCAGAGAGTCGCCGAACGCCGTCGTGCCGTAGGTCTCGCTGGATAGGCCCAGCCATCCCAGCTCCACGCCGAAGTTGGAAGGCGCCCCGTAGTTGAAGTCCAAGCCGACGGACAAGGATCCGGCCAGGCCCGTCGCGGCGCCGTTGATCACCGTGCGATGCTCCGAGGTGCCGGTATCCGACCAAGCGAAGCCCGACTGGGGCCTGGCCTCGATATCGGTCCAGCTGTGATGGAAGCCGATGCCGCCGCGGACGTAGGGGCGCGTCCGGCCATGGTCGGTGAACGTGTACTTCGCGATGGCCTGGAACAGGACCGAGTCGCCCGACACCTCCATGTTCGTCAGCTGGAGGTTGTTGGTGGAGACCGGGCCCGTGCGGCCGTCCGCGCTGCGGTGGAAGTAGTCGAAGCTTCCGCCGAAAGCCGCCTGGGGGTATTGGTAATAGAGGTATTCGATCCGGACGAGCGGCCCGATCGTGCCGTTGGTCCCGCCGCTCGTCCCGCCGTCGATGGACTTGATGTCCGCGTCGTTGAGCGGCACCGCCAAGCCCAGGCCGAGCGACACCATCTGCTTGCGCACGTCGAAGCCGCTGGACTGCAGGCGCCCCCACTCGGAGCCTCCGCCGGCGGCGGCGGGCGCGGCCATCGCGGGAGCCCCCGTCTGGGCATAGTCGATGCGCGCGATCTTGTCGGAGGAGACGCGCCGGGTGCCGTCCGCCGTGTGGATCACGACGTCGTTGGCGGTGGCGTCCACGACCGTGCCTTGTATCTGCGTCCCGTCCTTCAGGTAGACGATGGCGGCGGACACAGGCGAGGCTAGGAGCGCGACCAAGGCGAGCCAGAGGGTGGTCTTGAGGGTTTTCACCGGGCCAGTGTACCTCGCTCGTGTTGACGGCCGGGTGCCGCCGCGGTCACGATCGTCCCGCGGGCTTGACGCCGGTCTCCCGAGGCGCTATCCTCGGCGCGGAGGAAGAACAATGACCGCCCTTCTCGACAAGGCCGCCGGCCGGATGAACTGGCTTTTCCCGACGCTGCCGTGGA
>CAZZGQ010000162.1:0-1175 GCA_964653765.1 uncultured Elusimicrobia bacterium
GACATGATCCAGCGCGTCTGGCCCGATCGCTTCACGCCCAACGTCCTGCCGCACAAGTTCGAGGCCGGCACGCCCAACATCGCCGACGCCGTGGCCTTCGGCCCGGCGATCGACTATTTGAACAAGGTCGGGATGGATTCGATCCGCGAGCACGAGGTGGCGCTCACTCGCCGCGCGCTGAAGGCGCTCGAGAACGAGCCCGAGGTCGTCGTCTACGGCCCGACGGACCTCGCCCAGCGCGGCGGCGTGGTCTCCTTCAACGTGAAGGGCCTGCACCCGCATGACGTGGGCACGGCGCTCGATCTCGAGGGCGTGGCCGTTCGGGCCGGCCATCATTGCTGCCAGCCCCTCATGGGCCGGCTGGAGTGCGGCGGCACGGCGCGCGCCAGCTTTTATCTGTACAACACGGAAGCGGAGGTCGACGCGTTCGTCGGCGCCTTGCGGAAGGCCATCGCCTTCTTCAAGAAGCCGGCGAAGGCGGCGGTCTGATATGGCCCAAGGCGACGCCGAGCTCCAGGACCTGTACCGCGAGGTCTTGCTGGACTATTTCCGCGACGAGGCCCACAAGGGCGTCGTCGAGAGCGCCGATTTCCATTCGCACGGCATCAACCCCGTCTGCGGCGACGAGATCGAGATCACGATCAAGGCCGGCGCGGGAGGGGCGCTGGACAAGATCCGCTTCACGGGCCACGGCTGCGTGATCAGCCAGGCCTCCTCGGCGATGATGGCCGAGGCGCTCGAGGGGCGCACGCCGCAGCGGGCCCAGGAGCTGATCAACGCTTTCAAGGACATGATGCTGCACAAGAAGCCGCTGGAGTCGCTGCCGGAGGAGTTGGACGCCCTAAAGTCGCTCGAGGGCGTGCGCAAGTTCCCCATGCGCGTGAAGTGCGCGACGCTGGCCTGGAACACCGTGCAGCAGGGGCTGGGCACCAAGCCCGGCCGCACCGTCGATTTCGAGGAGGTCGAGTAGTGGACAACGTCACGTTCAAGCAGATCGGCGAGGCCTTGCAGCCGGTCCACGACCCGGAGATCCACATGAGCGTGGTGGACTTGGGCCTGATCTACGGCGCCGAGGTGAAGGAGTCCGAGAACGGCAAGTCGGTGAAGGTCGTGATGAGCCTGACCTCGCCGGCGTGCCCGTACGGCCCGATGCTGCTGGCGAGCGTGCACGGCGC
>CAZZGQ010000162.1:1275-7250 GCA_964653765.1 uncultured Elusimicrobia bacterium
CCTGCGGCCGCGTCTCGAACATGCTGGAGCAGCTGAAAAAATCTTAGGAGAATCTATGACCGTGAGAGAGAGAGTCGAGAAGGTGCTGGAAAAGGTGCGGCCGTACATCCAGTCGGACGGCGGGGATATCTCGCTCGTCGACGTGCACGAGGACACGGGCATCGTCGAAGTGCGCCTCCACGGCGCCTGCGACAGCTGCCCCAGCGCCACGGCCACCCTCAAGGGCGGCGTCGAGCGCATCATGAAGCAGGACGTCCCCGAGATCAAGGAAGTCGTCACGGTCTAAGGGCGCGGCTCTGAAGCGTTTCGAGCTCCACACGCATTCGACGTATTCCGACGGCACGTCTGCGCCCGCCGAGGTCGTCCGGCGCGCTCATTCCGCCGGCGTGGCTCTCCTCTTCCTGACCGACCACGACAGCGTGTCGGGCTATCCCGAGGCGCTGGAGGCGGCCAAGCCTCTCGGCGTCGATCTGCGCTGCGGAATCGAGATCAACACGATCCACAAGGACAACGTCCACATCCTCGGCTACGGGTTCCGGTGGCAGGACGCGCAGTTCGTCGCCCGTCTCGAGGAGTTCCGCCAGCGGCGCCACGCCCGCATCGGCCGCATCGTGGAGCAGCTGCGCCAGCTCGGCCTGCCTATCGAGCTCGACGACGTGGTCGCGGAGGGCAAGCAGACCCTCGGCCGGCCGCACGTAGCGGATGCGCTGCGCCGCAAAGGCGTCGTGAAGAGCCGCCAGGAGGCCTTCAACCGCTTCCTCGCCCGCGGCAAGCCGGGCTACGTGGACTCGGCCGGGCCGACGCCGGAAGAGGCCATCGCGCTGATCCGCGAGGCCGGCGGCTTCTGCAGCCTGGCCCACCCGGAGACGCTGGCCGACGAGTCGCTCCTCGCCGGCTGGGCCAAGCTCGGCCTCGAAGGCCTGGAGGCTTACTACAGCACGCACGGCCCCTCCGATGTGGCCCGCTACCTGCGCCTGGCCGCCGACAACGGGCTGCTCGTCACGGGCGGCACCGATTTCCACGGACCCGGGACCGGGCGCGACAAGCCGCTGGGCGTCGAGGTGCCCGACGAGGTCTACGGCCGCTTCATGGAGCGCCTCTCTCGATGCTCTTGATCGCCCACCGGGGGGCCAGCGGCTACGCCCCCGAGAACACGATGGCGTCGTTCCGCCTCGCGCTCGAGATGGGCGCCAAGGCCGTCGAGTTCGACGTCCACCAGACCCGCGATCACGAGCTCGTCGTGCTGCACGACGAGGACCTCAAGCGCGTGGGCCGCAAGAAAGCGCGCGTGCGCGATCTGACCCGCGAGGAGCTGGCCGCGATCGACGTGGGGTCCTGGTTCGATCCCTGCTTCTCGGCCGAGCGCGTGCCCACGCTGTCGGACGTCTACGACCTGGCGCAGGGCAAGGCCGAGCTGCACCTCGAGATCAAGCGCGGCTCCCGCTACTACCCGGGCATCGAGGAGCGCGTCGTCGATCTCATCCAGCGCCGCAAGGCCTGGGGCACCACCCTGGTCTCGAGCTTCGACCACGCCGCCCTCTTCTCGATCCGCTCCCTGGATACGCGGCTGCGGATCGGCTATCTTTTGGGTTTGACCGGCATGAAGACCGCCTTTCGAGAGATGGAGGAGCTGCGCGCCGAGAGCTTGAACATCAGCGCGCGCCAAGCGGACGCCCGCCGCGTGCGCGAGTGCAAGGAGCGCGGCCTGCGCGCGCTCGTCTACACGATCAACTCCCGCAAGGAGCTGGCGCGCATGGACCGGCTCGGCGTCGACGGCGTGTTCACCAACTTTCCGGAGCTGACCCTGTGAAGACCCTTTCCGTCGCCGAACCGACGAGCGCGCAGCTCGAAGCGGAGGCCGACCGCCTCGCCGCCAAGGGCCTGGCCGACCTCGGCTACTCGGACCAGGACCTGGAGCGCTGCGCCCGCCTGACCTGGAAGATCAACGAGCTCAAGCGCGAGCAGAAGGCCGTCATCCCCGCCCACGTCTACCAGCGCCCCGAGATCATCCACGGCGTGGCCGACATGATCGGCGACTCCTACAAACTTTCCAAGCTCTGCGCCGAGACCGAGGCGAAGGCGATCATCTTCTGCGGCGTGCGCTTCATGGCCGAGACCGCGAAGATCCTCAATCCCGAGAAAGAGGTCTATCTCCCCGCGCTGGAGGCCGGCTGCTCCCTTTCGGAGAGCATCACAGCCGCGGACGTGCGCGCGCTCAAGGCCAAGAACCCGGGCCTGCCCGTCGTCACCTACATCAACACGTCCGCCGCCGTGAAGGCCGAGTCCGACGTCATCGTGACCTCGGCCAACGCCGTGAAGATCCTGACCAAGCTCTACGCCAAGCACCCCCGGCTGATCTTCATCCCGGACAAGCTCATGGGCGGCAACCTCGCCAAGCAGCTCGGCAAGAAGGTCGGCCAGGAGATGATCGTCTGGGACGGCCGCTGCATCGTGCACGAGAACTTCGACGCCTCCTCCGTGACGCTGTACCGCAAGATGTATCCCGGGGTTCAGATCATGGCCCACGCCGAGTGCAGCCCCGGCCTCGTGTCCTCGGTTGATTTCGTCGGCGGCACCGGCGACATGATGAAGCTCGTCGAGAAGACGAAGGCGCCCTACTACATGCTCGTGACCGAATGCGGCCTGGGCGACCTGGCGCGCACCAAGTTCCCCGAGAAGGTCTTCGTGCCGATGTGCCGGCTCTGCCCCTACATGAAGGCCGTCGACCTGGCTCACATCCTGCGCGTGCTGGAGCGGCCGACCGCCTCGCACCGCATCGAGATCAAGCCCGAGCTCGCCGCGCGCGCGCGCCGGCCGATCGAGGCCATGTTCGAGCTGGCCGAGGACTCCTCGAAAACGTGATCGCCTGGAAGGAGTGGCGTCCGGAGGTTTTCGCCGAGGCGCGGCGCTGCGGGGCTCCCGTCCTGCTGCTGCTGGCCACCGGGCGCGACACCGCGCAGTTCGAGGCCGCCTTCGCCGGGCTCGATTCGCTGGTCGACCGCTGCGTGGCCGTCTGCGCCGACCGCTGCGACCGGCCCGACGTCCATCGGCGCTACCGCGAGAAAGCCGAGGTCTGCCTGCTCAATCATGAAGGCGGGATCGTGGCGAGCTGCGCGCTCGAGGAAGCGCGGCAGGCGCTGCCGCGCTGGCTCGAGGCGTACGCGCCGCCTTCCGCCGGCGGCGCTTCAGCGGCGGCGCCGGCGGCCTGGTCCGGAGCGGTCGGCGGCCCGACGCGGGGACGGCTGCCCGAGTCCCGGCCGCGCGAGACCGCGGCCGCCATCCTCGCCGCGCCGGCGCCCTTGCCGCCGGCCGCGCAGGAGCTGCTGCTCTACGCCGCGGCCGAGTGGTCCGACGGCGCCGCCCGCGCCCGGCTCGAGACGGAGCTGGCCGGCCTGGCCGCGCGGCTCGACAACGGCGCGCGCACGTTGGGCGGCTACGCCGTCGCCTCGCGGCTGCTCTGGGACGCCTTCGCGCTCACAGGCGATCGCCGCTGGCGCGAGGCCGCCTTGTCGCTCAGCTCGGCGATGATCCGCGACCTGTACGATCCGGCCCGGCGGGCTTTCCGCCACGCGGCCGTCCCGTCGGCGGAGCTGCTCGCGGGCGAGAACGCCCAGGCCGCGCTCGCCCTGCAGCGCGCGGCCAGCTTCGAGCCGGGCTTCCGCTTCGGCCAGACGGCCGACGACGTGCTCGCTTTCCTGCGCGGGAGCGCCTATGACCCGCTGCTCGGCATGATCCATCGCCGCCAGGACGGGGGCACCATGGTCTACGGCCTGCTCGCCGACAACGCCTGGACGCTGCTCGCCTTCAGCGAGGCGTTCCTGATGAGCGGCCACAAGCCCCATCGCGAGTTCGCCGACAACCTCGCCCGCTTCCTGTTCCAGGAGCTCTGGGATCGCGATCGCGGCGGCTTCCTGGACCGCGTGGCGCAGCGCGAGGACCTCGGCTTGCTGCGCGAGCCGCGTCCGGCCGCGCCCGAAGATCACGCGGCCGCTTTCGAAGGCCTCTGGCGCCTGCACCACCTCAAGGGCAACGCCAACTACAAGCGCTGGCTGGAGTGGGGGCTGGGCGCCACGTTGAACGTCGCGGGCGCCCCGGCCGCCGGCCTGGCCCGCGTGCAGGACATGCTGGCGCGCGGCCGCATGGACCTGGAGCTCATCGGCCGGCCCGGAGAGCCGGCGACCGACGCCCTGTTGTCGGCCCTGCACCGGGGCTACGTCCCGCGGCGCATCGTCTCCTTCGTCGATCCCGACGACCAGGACTACATCCTGGCGCACAAGCTCGAGGCGCCGAGCTATCCGCGGCTCTTCGGCTGCGGCTCCGACCTGCGCCCCCTGGCCTCGGCCGAGACGCCGCAGGCCGTTCCGGACGTCCTCAAGGCGCTGTCTTAGCGGCGTCATCCTGCGGCGATGGACTCGGCCCCCCGCTCGGCATACAATGAGGCGGGGAAGAAGATGACCAAGGCGTTCGCCTCGTCGTTGTCGACGCTCAGGGATTGGCGGCTCGCCGTTCAGGAGGCCGCGCGGAAGGTCGCCGCCGAGCTGCCCGACGGCTGCGATCTGGCCATGCTCTTCGTCACCGAGCTCTATCCCGGCCTCGAGCCCGCCACTTTGGCGACGCTGATCGCCGAGTTCCTGCCCTGCCGCACGCTGATCGGCTGCAATTCCAGCGGCGTCATCGCGGGCGGCCGCGAGGTGGAGATGGAGCCGGCGGTGACGCTGATGGGCATGAGCCTGCCCGGGGTGCGCCTCTCGCCTTTCTACCTCGCGCCCAACGAGCTGGCTCAGCTCGACGGCGGCGAGAGCCTGATGCGGCGGCTCGACATCTATCCCACGGAACGGCCCAAGTTCCTGGCTTTCGGCGATCCGATGACCTGCGACGCCGAGAAGTGGGTCAAGCTCTTCAACGAGGGCTACCCGGGGGCTCCTGTGATCGGGGGGCTGGCCTCCGGGTTGGCCATCGGACGCCCGACGTGGCTGCTGCTCAACAAGGACGTCTACACCGATGGCGCCGCGGGCGTGGCCCTGAGCGGCGACGTGGACTTCGAGATCGTCGTGGCGCAGGGCTGCCGGCCGATCGGCACGCCCCTGACGGTCACCAAGGCCGACGGGCACGTCCTCTACGAGCTCGGCGGCAAGGCGCCTCTGGAGGTCTTGCGAGAGGTCATCCGCGGCCTGACGCCCGCGGACCAGGATTTGGCGCGGCAGTCGCTGTTCGTCGGGGTGGCGATGAACGAGTACAAGGACCACTTCAGCCGCGGCGACTTCCTGGTGCGCAACCTCATGGGCTACGACGCGGAGACGGGGGCGCTGATGATCGGCACGGCGCTGCATCCCGGCCAGACGCTGCAGTTCCAGCTGCGCGACGCCCGGACCTCCGACGAGGACCTGAAGGTCCTGTTGGAGCACATGAGCGAGGGCCAGGGAAGCCGCGGCGCGCTGCTCGTCAGCTGCTGCGGGCGCGGGCGCGGTCTCTACGGCGAGGCCGACCACGACAGCAGCGTGATCCAGAGGATGAAGGGGCCGCTGCCGCTCGCCGGCTTCTTCGCCAACGGCGAGATCGGGCCGGTGGGCCGCTGCAACTACATCCACGGCTACACGTCGAGCCTGGCGGTGATCCGATGATCAAGGAAGAGCTGCTCGCGCCCGCGGAAACGCGCCGCCGCTTGAGCGAGCTGCCCTCGTGGACCCTGTCCGCGGACGGCCGCTCCATCCGCCGCGAGCTGGCGATGGAAGGCTTCGCGGCGGCGGCCGAGCTCATCGCACTCGTGGCGAAGGCGGCCGACGAGATGGACCATCACCCCGACGCGCACCTGACCGGCTACCGCAAGCTCGCCTTCGAGCTGTCGACGCACTCGGCGGGCGGCCTCACCGAGAAGGACTTCGTCCTCGCCCGCAAGATCGAGGCTCTCCCCAAGCGCCTGAAGGCTTGAGCGCGCGCCTTCCAGGCGCTATAGTCCGAGGACCGTGCTGCGCTCC
>CAZZGQ010000163.1:0-7219 GCA_964653765.1 uncultured Elusimicrobia bacterium
CCGAGCCCGAGTCCGAGCCGCAGTCCGCCGCCGCGGCCGAGTCCCAGCCCCCGGCCGCCGAGGCGCCCGCCCCGGCGCGCGCCCGCAAGGGGCCGGTCTGGCCCATCTGAAGCCCCTGCTCCTCGGCTGCGCCTTGGCGTTGTCCGCGGTCCCGGCCCGCGCTTCCTCCGTTTTCCCCGGTCATCCGTTCTCGAGCAAGGCCGCCGGCACGACCGGCGCCGCCTTCCTCAAGCTCCCCGAGGGCGCGCGCTACGAGGCGTTGGGCGGGGCGGCCGCGGCCGCCGCCGAAGGCGCCGACTCGCTCTTCTGGAACCCGGCCGGCTTGGGGCGCTACGAATCCGGCGCGAAGTCGAATCTGTCGCTTTCGTACAGCTCGCTGCTCGAGACGGAATATTCCGGCGGCGCCGCGTTCGCCAAGCCCGGCATCGGCCCCGGCGCCTTGGCCGCGGGCGCGGTCTACTTCACGCAGTCCGCCATCACCTCCTACAACACGGTCGGCGACCCGACCGGCCAGTTCACGCCCAACGACTTTGCGCTCTCGATCGGCTACGGGATGACGATGGGCCGCGTGCGCGCCGGCGCCGCGCTCAAGGTCATCCGTTCTGAGCTCGCGGGCGAGACGGCGACGACGGGCGCCGTCGACGCCGGCATCCAGGCGGATCACGTGGCCGACATCGGCGACGGCGCGCTGGACCTGGGCGCGGCGCTCTCGAACCTCGGCGAGCCGATCAAGCTGGGCTCGGTGGCGTCGCCCCTCCCTTTCTCGCTGCGCGGCGGCGCCGAATGGCATGCGTCGCCCTGGTTCAACGGCCTGCTGGACGTCGTGCTGCCCGTGGACCAGGACCCCTACGTGGCCGTGGGCGGCGAGGCGGTCCTGCGCCAGCCGCAGTTCACGGCGGCGCTGCGCCTGGGCTTCAACCAAAGCCACACGCGCAGCATCGACGGCGTCACCGGCGTGACCGCCGGCGGAGGCCTCGACTTCGGCTCCTTCCGCGTGGACTACGCCTGGGTGCCCTACGGGGACTTGGGCATGACGAACAAGGCCACGCTCGCGTTCAGGTTCTGAGCGCGGCCCGCGGCTGTTAGAACCGAAAGGTGATTAGAAGTCATCCGGAAACCTGCGAGGCCCTATAAATTCTGTCGACGAGGGGTTGAGCGCTATTGGATTTTGGCGTCGTTGCTCCTCGCTTGCATGCCTTCGGCATGCTTGATCAATATCGCCTAGCCAAAATCCAATAGCGCTCAACCGGAGGGCTTCGTAGGTTTCCGGATGGCTTCTAGCGATCCTGCTTGCCGGCATTTCGCGCCGGCGTCTTGAAGCCCGCTGCGGAGACGATGTCTCGCAGGCGATCTTGCCCCTGCTTGTCTCGGGACAGATCGTAGACGAAGATCGAGTGGCCAGCATCGAAGATAGGATGTTGGTCCTTCAGCCAAGCCCACAGAGAGGTATCCTGGTAATACACCCCTTGAAGGTTCGTCGCCGAGACGGCCACCCAGACCCGCGCTCCAGCCGGCATGAAGACGCCGCTACGCTGGCCGATGTCCGTATACCAGGCGATGGGCAGGTAACGGATGCCATAGTATGACGGGTCCCCGACCCCGAAATATGAGAAGTAGATTGCCGGGTTGCCGCTCCGGCGAAGCTCCTCGGCGAGAGTAGGCAGGTCCTGCCCCCAATCCAGATTGGAATCGACCAGCCAGCGATAGCCCCGGGCCGGGCCGCCGGCGAACTCGGAAAAATAGGCGAGTTGGTACGGCTCGACGGCCAGCACGTCCGCCGCCTGCCAGCACAGCAAACCTATCAATGCGACGCGTCCCAACCGGTCGCGCTTCCAAAGCCGTGCCGCCGCCCAGCCGGCCATGATGATCAGGAAGGGGTAGACCGGCAGCACGTGTCGGTAGCCGATCTGCACCGGAGTCCGCAGCGCCAAAGCGAGAAAGGCGGCGGGCGGCAGGCACAGCCACAGCTTGTCCCGGTCCCATCGGCGCGCCCACGCAATGACTGCCCCCAACGCCAAGAGCAGCGTCGGAGGCGGCGTCTTGAGCAGGATAGCCAGCGGGAAGTAAGCCAGCGTTCCTTCCCGAAGGACATGGCCCGCGATAAAGGAGGCGCGCGCCTGGCCGATCCTCGTTATCGTCGCGATCAAGCCGCGGACGAAGAGGCTCGGACCCCACGGCGCGTAGACTACGAGCACGGTTATCGCGCTCGCCCCGGCGATGAGGGCGGCGTCCCGCCAAGTCACGATCGCCGTCCGACGCCAAAACCACTCCAGGGCAAGTCCCGCGCAGAGCACGGCAGGAGCGGCGATCATGCTGAACTTCGCCGTCAGCGCCAGCGCCAGAGCGCAGCCTGCGGCGGCCCATAGCCAGGGCGTCCGCCGTCGCCGCGACACCAGCCAAAACAGCAAGGCGTACAGCCCGGCCGGAGCGAAATCCGTCGTCACGAGCGCGGCATTCGAGATCAGCGGCGGGCTGAACGCGGCGAGCACACAGGCCGCCGCCGCGGCCGCCCCGCCCGCCTCCGAGAACGACCAAGCGGCGATGACCCCGAATAGCAGCGCACCCCAGGTGGCCAAACTCCAGAGTCGCGCCGAGTTCAGCAATCGCGTCGCGTCGACGGCATTCTTGTACAGGAACAGGTCCGCTCGGGCGAAGTACGGAATTCGCTCTGGGGGCGGCGGCGAAGGACGCAAGACAAGCAGAGGCAGGGCGTCCCACGCCCTGGCGAGCGGCGGGTGGTCGGTCCAGTTCAACAGCGGCCCGCCACTCAAGGCTACGTAGCCGCAGAGGAGGTGGGTCGCCTCGTCGTAAGTAGGCCCCGAGATCGCGATGAAGCGGCTTCCCAAGGCCATGAAGACGAGCCAGCCCACGAGCGCGCAGGCCATCGGCAAACGCATACGGGTCGATCTTAGCAAAAGGGGTATAATTGGCCCGCGTGTCACAACGACGAGGGTGGACGCTTGCGATCGCCCTATTTTTGGGGCTCGTCTTCTGCGCCGACCGCTCGCTGTTCGAGTACATGCTGCGCCAGCCCGGCGCATTCGGTTTGGCGTCGCTTCGAGATATCGCGCGTGATTGCGCCTATCCTCTTTTCTTAGTCGCCTGTGCCGCCGCCCTCGCCACCGCCGTCGGCGCGCGCATCCTCGAAACCGTAGGCGGCGTTGCGGATGGACCAGAATCGTTCGCACTATCGTTCAGCTTTGGCGCAGGAGCGCTAGCGTCGGCGATCTTCTGGCTAGGCCTACTCGGCCTTCTGAAACCGCTTCCGCTCGCGGCCCTGTTGGTGCTTTCAGCCGCTTGGTCCGCTCCCGCCCTCGCGCGGCTACGGCCTCCGCGCCAGGACCTCGAGCTCGGCGCGGGCGCCTGGGTTTGCGCCGGCTTGATCCTCTATGCGGTGTGGGCCGCTCTCATTCGAGCTCTCGCCCCTCCGACGGACGCCGATGTGATGGCCTATCACCTCGTCCTGCCGAAGCTCTACCTCCAGCGCGGCCGGATCGGCGAGATTCCGTGGCTGCTGTACAGCCACTGGCCCCATCTGATCGAAACTTCGTATTCGGTCTTCCTGGCCGCGAAGAGCGACCTGGCCCCCGCGCTTTGGCACGTGGTTGCCATGTGCGCTTTCCTCGCGCTCGTGTATCACTTAGGTCGCTTGTATATCGGCCGCGCCTGGGGTCTAGTCGCGGCGTCCGTGGTCGCGGCGCAACCGGTTGTGGCCCGGTTCGGTGGTACGGCGCAGATCGACGTTTGGCTGGGGCTATTCGTCCTCGGCGCGCATCACTGCGCTTGGCGCTGGCGGCAAGAGCGCAAGAAGCCGTGGCTGATCGCCGCTGGACTCATGGCCGGTTTCGCGGCCGCGGCGAAGCTGCTGGGCCTGATCCCGCTCGTCATGATCGCGGGCTGGATCGTCCTCCAGCGTCGGAAGAGCGCGCATCGGTGCTGGCGCGAGGCGCTGGCATTCGTGGGATGCGGAATGATCGTCGCGGGACCGTGGTACGTCAAGACTTGGATCGGCGCCGGGAATCCTGTTTGGCCCTTCTTCTACCCGCTTCTCGGCGGTCGTTGGAACCCGTCGGTATTCTTGGGTACCTACCTGAAGTCGACGCGCCTGCCGCTCCCGCCGACTTGGTACGGGATCACTCACTACGATCCTCAGTACCTGATCCTGACGCCGGCGATCGCCCTGCTGTGGTCGCGCGCGCGCGACAGGGCTCGAGAGGCGGTGCCGCCATTCCTCCTCTTCGTTTTGCTCTGCAGCCTTCCTTATGCCGCCCTGCTCGCTTCCCAACTGGAGTTTTGGCGCTTCTTCATCCCCTACTTTCCCGCGCTCGCGTTGCTTCTGGCCTGGTACCTGAGCCGGCTGACCCGAGGCGATTCGCTATCGGTGGCGCTCGGCATCGCTCTATTCGCGACCGCGACCGCTCCTATAGCCACGTTGAGCCAAGGCAACGAGCTGTTCGCTGTCCTTGAAGTGCGCTCGGCGATGTTCCCCGGACAATCTCCTCGGCAGGTCTATTTGACTAGAGCGTTCGAACCTTACCCCTTCTTCCGAGCAGCCAACAAGTTGCTGCTCGCGGAGCCTTCGAAGACCCTGTTGTTCGCCATGTCGGAGGGTTACTATTTCGATGCTCCGTACCAGTGGGGGTCCTGGTATCAAGGTGTGCTGCCTTATCCGTTGCTTGGCAGTGCTGACGAGCTCGCCCACAAGCTTCAACAGATGGGAATCACGCACATTATCGTGGACCGCTCTCGCCTCCCCAGCGAAAGCGCCAATGCGAGGAAGCTCATGGACGAAGTGCTCGCCCAAAGAGGCAACCTTCTCTTGCAAGACGGCAAATACGCGCTCTATAAGGTCTCGATTCCTACCGATAACGTGGAGCGCGGTGTCGCCGTGGGCGCGTTCTAGAGCGCTTCGACTGCCACGGCCACGCCGGTGCCGCCGCCGGCGCAAATGGCGGCGACGCCGCGCTTGAGCCCCCGGCGCTTGAGCTCCCTGAGGAGCGTGTAGACGAGCCGCGGGCCGGTGGCGCCGAAAGGATGGCCGAGCGCGATCGCGCCGCCGTTGACGTTGACGCGGTCCTCGGAGAGGCCCAGCTCCTTGACGGCGACGAGCATCTGCGAGGCGAAGGTCTCGTTGATCTCGAAGAGGTCGACGTCGCCCAACCCCCAGCCCGCCTTGGACAAGGCCTCGCGGACGGCGGCGGCGGAGGCGTACGGCATGCGGTCGGAGGGCACGCCGACGAGGGCGGTGGAGACGAGGCGGCCGAGCGGCGGCTTGCCGGCGCGCTTGGCCCCTTCCGGCGAGGCGAGCAGTACGGCCGCGCCGCCGTCGACGACGGCGTGCGTGTTGGCCGCCGTGGCCTCGTAGCCCTCGAAGAGGACCTTGGATTCGGCGAAGCGCTGCGGCGCCGGCTCCTCCATGATCGCGTCGTCGCGCTCGACGCCGTCGACGGGCACGATCTCTTCCTTGAAGACGCCGCGCGTCCGGGCGTCGGCGGCGCGGCGGTGGCTCTGCAAGGCGAAGCGGTCCTGGTCGGCGCGCGAGAAGCCGTATTCCTTGGACATGTCCTGCGAGACCTCGGCGATCTGGCGGCCGCACATCATCTCCTTGAACGACGGGACGAAGACGTTGCGCGCCACGAGGCTGCAATTGTCCGCGCCCGCCGCGGCGGCGACGGCCGCTTCGCCGAGGCGGATGGCGCCGGCGGCCTCCACGACGGCCTGCAAGCCGCTGGCGCAGGCGGCGGTGACCGTGAAGCCCGGCACCTCCGGCGGCACGCCGGCGCGATAGGCGACATGGCGCGCGGCGTAGGTGGCCTGGGCGCCGACGGCGTAGGTGTTGCCGAAGAGCACGCGCTGGACCGCCGAGGGCTGCAGCGCGGCGCGGCTCAGCGCCTCCTTCAGCGCGGCGCCGCCCAGGTCGGGCACTTCGACCGGCTTGAAGGTCCCACCCTTCTCGCCGTCGGCGCGCGTTCCGCCCGCCCACGTGCAGAACGGGGTGCGGGCTCCTTCCAGGATCAGGATGTCGTTCATCATTTCAAATGGCTCCGGATGACCTTCAGCATCGGGGCGTGGATCTTGCCGTTGGTGGCCAGCGTCTGCTTGCCGAACGCGTCCAACGAGGCCCAATCGCCGTTCGAGAAGTCGCTGACGCGCCCTCCCGCTTCGCGCACGAGCAGCAGGCCGGCCGCCACGTCCCAAGGGCTCAGCCCGAACTCCCAGAAGCCGTCGGCTCGGCCGGCGGCGATCCAGGCCAGGTCCAGCGCCGCGCTGCCGCTGCGGCGCACGTCGTGGCAGCGCGTCATGAAGTCGCGGTAGAACTCGATGTAGTAGCGCGAGCGCTCGGCGCGGTCGTACGCGAAGCCGGTGACGAGCAGGCTGTCGGCCAGCTTGGGCGCGCGCGAGACGCGCATCGGCTTGCCGTTGAGGCGCGCGCCGCGGCCTTCCTCGGCCATGAAAGCCTCGTCGCGCGAGGGATCGTAGACGCCGGCCAGCAGCGGCCGGCCGCGGCGCAGCAGCGCGATCGAGACGCAGAACGCAGGGTAGCCGTGAGCGTAGTTGGTCGTCCCGTCGAGCGGATCGAGGACCCAGACATGCTCGGAGCCGGTGCGCTTGGACGCCTTCTCCTCGGCGAGATAATCGTGATCCGGGAAACGGCGGCGGATCAGCGAGAGGACGGCCTCCTGGCTCTGGACGTCGGCCTGGGTGAGGAGGTTGGCGCGGCCTTTGAGCGAGACGCGCGCTCGCCCGAAGTGGCGGCGCAGGATCGCGCCGGAGGTCTCGAGGGCCTGGGCGAGAAGGCCGCGCAGCGCCGGCAGCTCGTGGCGGCTCATGGGCGCCTCTCCGTCAGCCTGCGGCGCAGCGCCGCGGCCAGGTCTTCGTGGCTGGCGCCCGCGGCCTGCAGCGGACGCACGCCCAGCCGCCGCAGCGCCTGGGTCGTGATCGGCCCGATCGACGCCGCCACGGCGCGGGCGAAGAGCTTGCGGAAGCGCGCGCGGCCGAGCTGCCGCGCCAGGTGCTCCACCGTGGACGCGGAGGTGAAGGTGACCGCGTCGACGCGCCCCGAATCGGCGAGACGGCGCAGCAGCGGCGCGGACGTCGTATCCGGAAGGGTGCGATAGGCCTCGACGATACTCACGCGCGCGCCCCGCCGACGCAGCCCGGCCGGCAGCTCCGGCCGCGCGCGCTTGGCGCGCGGCAGCAGCACGCGATCGCCCGGCCG
>CAZZGQ010000164.1:0-3068 GCA_964653765.1 uncultured Elusimicrobia bacterium
TTCCACGAGGCCCTGGGCCACAAGCTCGAGGGCCAGCGTCAGCGCGATCCGCAGCAGAGCCAGGTCTTCAAGGACCTCGTGGGCAAGAAGATCATCCCCGACTTCCTGAGCCTATGGGACGACCCGACGCTGGAGTCCTTCCAAGGGCAGCTCGTGCACGGCTTCTACCGCTACGACGACGAGGGCGTGCCGGCCGGCAAGGTCGTGCTCGTCGACCATGGCGTGCTCAAGAACTTCCTCATGTCGCGCTGGCCGATCAAGGGCTTCGCGCAGTCCAACGGCCACGGCCGGGCCGACAGCAAGCTGCGCCCGACCGGCCGCATGGCCAACCTCATGGTCCGCGCCGACCATCCCGTGTCGCGCGCCGAGCTCAAGAAGCAGCTCATGGCGCTCGCCCGCAAGGCCGGCAAGCCGTACGGCTACCTGCTCTCCGGCTCTTGGGGCGGCGAGAACCCCAACGGCCGCGACGCCGCCCAGACCCTGGAGGTCCGGCCGCGGCTCGTCTACCGCATCGACGCCAAGACCGGCGAAGAGACGCTCGTGCGCGGCGTCAGCATGGTGGGCACGCCGCTGATCATGCTTAACCGCATCGTGGCGGCGGCCGACGACGACGCCATCGCCAACGGCTTTTTCTGCGGCGCGGAGTCCGGCATGGTGCCGGTCGACCAGATCGCGCCGAGCGTGCTGGTCTCCGAGGTGGAGCTGCAGCGCCTGCCCGAGGACCTGGCGCGGCCGCCGCTGCTGCCCTCGCCGTTCCACGATCTAGACGCCGTCGCGGGAGCCAAGGAGCCCAAGAAGCCGTGATCTTGGAGGTGGCGCTGGCGGCGGCGATGAGCCTGGAGCTCAACCGCGCCAAGACGCAGCTCCATCAGGACGGCTATCCGCCGCCCTACTTCGTCAGCCTCAGCGCCATCGACGTGGACTCGTGGGAGCAGCGCTGCGAGATGGGCGCGCCGATCTTCACGGGGCAGTACAAGCAGCGGATGATGCTGCCGGACCTGCGCGTGGGCGACTATTCGCTCGACAACCACCCGGTCAACGAGCCTTCCGGCTTCCAGGCCCGCGGCATCAGCTACGAGGACGACGAGTTCGCCGTCCGCTTCGCCCTCTGGCGGCAGCTGGACGCGGCCTACAAGAACGCCGCCGCCGATTTCCTGCGCAAGCAGGCGCTGCGCGTCGCCCGCGGCAAGACCGAGTACGACACCGACGATTTCACGCGCGAGGAGCCGCGCTCGCGTCCCCTGGAGCGGCCCGCCTCGCCCTGGGACACGGCGGCGCTGGGCGCCCTCACCGTGGAGGCGGGGCGCGCGCTGCGGGGCGAGGCCGGCCTGCTCTCCGCCGACTCGTCCGCGCGCCTGCGCCGGCAATGGACTCGCCTGCGCGACACCGACGGCAGCGCCGTCGACTTCGGCCGCGACGTGGCCGAGCTGGACGTCGAAGCCAGCGCGCGCTCGGCCGACGGCACCCGGCTCTACGTCTCGCGCAAGTTCGCCGCCACGACCCCGGCCGGCCTGCCTTCCGCGGCCGAGATCCGATCGGCGTCGTCCGACATGATCCGCGACCTGCACGCCCTCGAGGTCGCCTCCACGACCTCGCCCTTCTCGGCCCCGGCCCTCCTCGATCCTTCCGTCTCCGCCGCGGTGATGCTCTCGGTGGGCCTTCGTTTATCGGGGGAAGAACAGCGCAACCCCGCCGGAGCTCAGACCTTCCAGGGTAAGCTCGGCAAGACGGTGCTCCCCAAGGGCTTCACGTTGAGCGACGACCCCACGCGGGCCGAGTTCGCCGGCAAGCCGCTCGCCGGCCACTACGATTTCGACGACCAGGGCATCCCGGCGCGGAAGGTCACGCTGGTCGAGGACGGCGTGCTCAGGGGGTTGCTGCTCTCGCGCTACCCGGTCGTGGGCTTCTCGAAGTCCAACGGGCACGGCCGGGCCTTCGCGGGTTACACCCCGGAAGGCATGCCGGGCTCGCTCTTCCTCGAGTCGAAGACGGCCTACTCGACGGACAAGCTGCTCACGCTGCTGCGCGACGAGTGCAAGCGGCAAGGCAAGCCCTACGGCATCTGGGTGCGCAAGCTGCGCGGCTTCTCGCAGCAAGAAGGCACCGGCGGCCATACGTCGATCCGGTTCACGGGCGGCTTGGTCTATCTCGTCGAGGCCAAGACCGGCAAGCTCACTCTGGTGCGCGACCTCGACCTCGTCGGCACTCCGCTGGCCCTGCTCAACAACATCCGCGCGGCCGGCAACGACGCGAGCGCGCAGGACATGGTCTACGGCGCGCCGGTCTCCGTCGTGGTGCCCAGCCTGCTGCTCTCCGAAGGCGAGCTGCAGCGCTCCGAGAGCCGCCCGGAGAACGCGCCGATCCTGCCGCCGCCGGTCCCGGAGCCGGCGCATCAGGGCCGCGTGCCCACGATTCCCGTCGTTCCTCACGTGCAGGTGCAGCGCTACATCGTGCGCGGCGCGGCTCAGACGCTGCCGCGCTTCGTCGCCGAAGGCGTGATCGATTCGCGCGAGCACCTCGAGGGCCAGGACGCCTTCCTCGACTTCAAGGTCGAGGGCGCGACGCTGCCCGAGCTGGGCTCTCGCCTGCGCCGGCTCGACGCCGACATCGAGCGGCTGGCCGCCGGCCGTCCCGTCGACAAAAAGACGCTCGCTCCCGCCATGACCGCGGCCGCTTACAAGGCGCGCTACGGCTCCGACTGGCCTTAACGAAAGCGTTACAGCGGCTTCACGCGCCGCACAAGACGCGTTCGTTATAGTGGCCGTGGGCGCGCGGCGCCCTATCCAACGCAGGAGGGTTCATGGCTTACGACAGGGAGAGCTACGGCGAAAGGTCCCGCGATCGTTTGGGCGAGGAGTCGGTCGGCGGCGAGATCGAAGAGGAGCCCAACGATCTCGATCAGCCGGAGGGCCTTTTTGACGACGACGAGCTCGAGGGCGAGGCGCTCGAGATCGACGGGGAGGAGCTCGAAGACGACGAGGACGAGGACCGAGCCAGCCCCCTTGCGGAGGACGCGCCGCCGCAGCGCCGCGGCCGAAGCGCTTCCAAGAGCGGGGTCCGCGGCCCCG
>CAZZGQ010000164.1:3168-7172 GCA_964653765.1 uncultured Elusimicrobia bacterium
TGCTCGGCCGGGAACCGGGCGATGACGGTGCCGTTCTTGTCGACCAGGAACTTCGCGAAGTTCCAGTCGATGTCGCCGTCGAAGCCGGACTCCGAGGTCAGGAACTTGTAGAGCGGGTGGATGCCGGCGCCCTTGACGACGATCTTCGAGAACAGGTCGAAGGTCACGCGGTACTTCATCGAGCAGAACGTCTTGATCTGCTCGTTGGTGCCGGGCTCCTGGGCGCCGAACTCGTTGGCGGGGAAGGCCACGACGGCCAACCCGCGGCCGGCGTATTTCTCGTGCAGCTTCTGCAGCCCCTCGTATTGCGGGGTCAGGCCGCATTCGGAGGCCGTGTTGACGAGCAGCATGACCTTCCCTTTGTACGAGGCGAGCGGCTTGTCCTTGCCGTCGATGGTCTTGAGCGTGAACTGATGGACGCGGCCGACGGCCGCGGGAGCGGGCTTGCCCATGGATCTTCCTCCGGTGAACAGCCGCTTGGCGCGAAACATCGTCGTGGCGAAACCGAGCTTGAGGCGGTCGGCGGCGTTCATGGGCCGATTCTAGCTATTTTGTAGAATCCCGTCGTGAGCAAGCCGGCCGTTTTCCTGGACCGCGACGGCGTCGTCATCCGCGAGGTCAACTACCTCAAGCGCCCGGAGCAGGTCCATGTCCTGAAGGGAGCCGCCGAGGCGATCAAGAAGCTGAGGAAGGCCGGCTTCAAGGTCGTCGTCATCACCAACCAGTCCGGCGTCGGCCGCGGCTACTTCACCGTGGCCGACCTGAAAGCCTCCCATGCGCGGCTGGCCTCCGACCTGCGCACGCTCGGCGCCAAGCTCGACGGCCTGTACTTCTGCCCGCATACGCCGGACGACGGCTGCGGCTGCCGCAAGCCCAAGACGCTGATGATCCGCCGCGCGGCCAAGGCGCTGGGGTTGGACGTGCGCCGCAGCTACTTCGTCGGCGACACGACCACGGACGTGGCCACGGCGCTGGCCGCCGGCTGCACGCCCATTCTCGTGCGCACCGGCAAGGGCGGACGCGACGGCAAGCATCCAGGCGAGCCGGCCGTCATCCGGAGCAACCTGGCTTCGGCGGCGCGCTGGATCTTGGCACGAGAGCGCGCGTCCAAAGTTATCCACAAATGACGGTGGACGGCTAGCCCAGGCTAGCCATCCACATCTCCCAGGGAGATGTCGGACCACTTTGATATACTCCCAGCCATGCAGGCGGCCATCGTCGCCGGAGGTCTTGGCACGCGCATGGGCGCGGCGACGGCGAACATGCCCAAGCCGATGCTGCCCGTGCGCGGCAAGCCGCTGCTCGAGCATCAGCTGATCTGGCTGAAAAGCCAAGGGTTTTCCGACGTCGTGCTCTGCCTGGGCTATAAGGCCGAAGCCGTGAAGGGCTTTTTCGGCGACGGGAAGAAGTGGGGGCTGAAGCTGGATTATTCGATCGAGGAGAAGCCGCGCGGGACGGCCGGCTGCATCGCCGATCTGAAGGCGAAGGGCGATCTGCTCGTCGTCTACGGCGATCTATATCCTGAGATGGAGCTCCGGCCGCTGCTCGATTTCCACGCGTCTCGGATAGGCGACGCGACGCTCGTGCTCCTCAAGACCGATCATCCGCAGGATTCCGATCTCGCCGAACTGGACGGCGACGCGATCAAGCGCATCTATCGCGGCGGGCCGGGCGACCTCGCGCTCGCGGCCGTCTGGATCGTGCGGCCTGCGCTCTCGGAACTGATCCCGGGCGACAAGCCTTCGGATTTCGGACGCGACGTGTTCCCTGCCGCGCTGGCGCGGGGCCGCAAGCTGCTGGGGTGCGTCATGCAGGGCGTCCTCGCCGATCTCGGCACGCCCGAGCGGCTGGCCCGTTTCGAGGCGGCGCGGGCATGATCATCTCGCGCACGCCGTTTCGCATCTCGTTCGCCGGCGGCGGCACGGATCTGGCCGAGTTCTACAGGAAGTCCTCGGGCGCCGTCGTCTCGACGGCCATCGACAAGTACATGTACGTGACGGTCAACAAGTACTTCGACGATTCCATCATCCTGAAGTACTCGAAGACGGAGCTGGTGAAGAAGGTGGACGACATCAAGCACCCGATCCTGCGGGAGTGCTTGAAGCTCACCGGCCTGACGCGCGGCGTGGAGGTCACCTCCATGGCCGACGTCGTCGGCGGCACGGGCTTGGGCTCCTCCTCGAGCTTCACGGTGGGGGTGCTCCACGCCCTGCACGCTTACAAGGGCGAGTACGTGAGCGCCGAGCAGCTGGCGGCCGAGGCCTGCCAAGTGGAGATCGGCCGGCTCAAGGAGCCGATCGGCAAGCAGGACCAATACATCGCCGCTTACGGAGGCTTTCGCCACATCGAGTTCATGCCCGACGAGCACGTGCGCGTCGATCCGCTGATCTTCCCGGCCGGGACGCAGGCCAAGCTGCTCGACCGCCTGGTGCTGCTCTACACGGGCGTGACGCGCCGGGCCAGCCCCTTGCTGCGGCGCTTCCGCGCCAAGTTCACGAGCAAGGCGGACTCGCTGTCCTCGATGCGGCGCCTCGCCGAGGACCTGCGCCTGGAGCTCGAGCGCGGCAACGTTGACGCGCTGGGGGAGATCCTGCACGAGGGCTGGCTGCTCAAGAAGAGCGTCTCCGGCGGCATCTCCAATCCCGCCATCGACCGCGCCTACGAGGCCTGCCGCAAGGCCGGCGCGCAGGGGGGCAAGATCCTCGGCGCGGGCGGTGGCGGCTTCCTGCTGCTCTGCTGCCCGCCGACCAAGAAAAACGCCGTGGTGTCCGCGCTCAAAGGCTGGCGGCAAATCCCGTTTCGCTTCGAACAGGAGGGCTCAAAAATCGTCTATGTCAGCGGCTAACATCAAAGGGACCAAGCCGGGCGCGACGCACGTGACCGGACCGGGCGGCATGTCCGCCGGAGACTTCGCGCGCTGGTATCGCGATCGCGAGCTGGAATTCTGGAACACGTTGGACCTCAAGGCGCTGGAGCGCCTGGCCAACGAGGTCGAGCGCTGCGAGCAGCAGGGCCGCACGATCTGGGTCATGGGCAACGGCGGCTCGGCGTCGACGGCGTCGCACCTGGCCACGGATCTGTCGAAGACGGCCTACGTGAAGGGGCGCAAGCGCATCAAGTGCGTGGCGCTCAACGACAACGCCGCCTACATGACGGCGATCGGCAACGACCTCAAGTTCGACGAAGTCTTCTCCTATCAGCTTGAAGGCCTCGTCGAGAAGGACGATCTGGTGATTCTGATAACCGGCAGCGGCAACTCGACCAACATCCTGTCCGCGGCCGCGGTGGCCAAGAAGGCCGGCGCCGTTTGCATGGCCATGCTCGGCTTCGACGGGGGCGCCTGCAAGAAAGCGGTCGACTTCCATCTGATCGTCCCCTCCGACCAGTACGGCGTCATCGAGGACGCCCACATGGCGATCGGCCACGTCGTCGCCTTCTGGCTCAAGCAGCGCCGAGGATGAGCGAAGGGTGAAGCTGTCCATCATCATCCCGATCTACAACGAGGCCGCCACCGCGGCCGCGTTGCTGGACCAGATCGTGGCGATGAGCCTGGAAGGCGTGGAGAAGGAGCTCGTCATCGTGGAGAGCGGCTCCACCGACGGCACCACGGACATCGTCCGCCGTTACGAGGGCAAGCCCGGAGTTCGGGTCGTCTACGAGGACCGCCCGCGCGGCAAAGGAGCGGCCGTTCGCAAGGGGCTCTCTCTCATCACGGGCGACGTCTTCGTCATCCAAGACGCCGACTTGGAGTATTCCGTCTCCGACTATCCGCGTTTGCTGAAACCGTTGATGACCGGCGAAGCCGACATCGTCTTCGGCTCGCGCGGGCTCGATCCGCAGCAGCGCTGGCAGTACCGGCGTTTCCGCGGCTTGGTGGAGGGCCTCTACGGCCGCGTCGTGAACTGGGGCGGGCTGCTCTATACGCACCTCTTCAACGTCCTCTACGGCACGCGTCTCTCGGACGGCGCCACGATGTTCAAGCTCGTCCGCCGCCGGCTCATCGA
>CAZZGQ010000165.1:0-7169 GCA_964653765.1 uncultured Elusimicrobia bacterium
CGCTGGTCGGCGTCGAAGAAGCCTTTCCAGGGGTCGCAGCGCAGGGAGCGCAGGCGGGCGGGCATGTTGCGCACCGTGTACTGGTTGGGGCGGAGCTTGGAGTCGAGCTCGTCCCAGTCCAGAGGAGCGGCCACGGGAGCGCCCGGGCGGGCGCGCGTGGAATAGGCGCCCACCGCCGTGGCGCCGCGGCCGTTGCGCAGGTAGTCCAGGAAGATCTTGCCGGGCCGCTTGGCCTTGGACATTTTCGCCGTGTAGAGCGAGGGCTCCTGGGACACCATGAGCTCGACCACGGACTTGGAGAAGTCCTTCACCCGGTCCCAGCCCGCGGCCGGGCGCAGAGGCACGACGACGTGGAGGCCTTTGCCGCCGGTCGTCTTGAGGAAGCTGCGCAAGCCGATCTCCTTCAGCCGCTGCCGCAGATCGCGGGCCGCCTCGATCATCCGCGGCCAGGGCACCTCTTCGTGCGGGTCGAGGTCGAAAGTCATGACGTCGGGCTGCTCCAAGGTCTCGACGCGGCTGCCCCAGGGGTGGATCTCGAGCACGCCCAGCTGCACGAGCGAGAGCAGCCCGTCGACGTCTTCTATATAAAGGTACGTGCGCTTGACGCCGTTCTCGGCGAGGTCGACGCCGTGGAGCGCCGGGGGCATCGTCTCGGTGAGATGCTTCTGGAAGAAACAGTGCTGGCCGTGGCCGCGGGGACAGCGCACGAGCGCCAGCGCGCGGCGCGCGAGATGGGGCAGGGCGCTCTCGGCCACCGCCTCGTAATAGCGCGCGAGGTCGCGCTTGGTGATGCCTTGCTCGGGATAGAGGACGCGGTCCTCGTTGGTGAGGACGACCAGCGGCGCGGGGGTCTCCCGGCGGACTTCCGCCGCCGGCTTGTCCTCGCGCAGGCCCACGAAGCGCGGGTGGCGGACGATGCCCTCGTCGGTCCACTCGCCGAAGGCGACCTCGGCCACCAGCCGCGGCTCGACCCAATGCACGCCGCGCGCGTCGGCGCCCGTCGGCGGCTTCGCCAGGGGCGGCGTATCGCGCTCGAGCGGCGCCAGGCGGCGATGGACGTCTTCCAGCGTCTTCTCGCTGAAGCCAGTGCCCACGCGGCCCGCGTAGCGCAGCGCGCCCTTGTCTCGGAACGCCAGCGCCAGCGCGCCGAAGCGCGAGCGGCTTCCCGCGGGCTCGGTGAAGCCCACGACGATGAACTCCTGGCGCTGCAGGCACTTGACCTTGAGCCAGTCCTTGGCGCGCGCGCCGACGTAGGACGAGCGGGCGCGCTTGCTCACGCAGCCCTCGAGGCCGTGCCGGCAGGCCTGGGTGAAGAACTCGGGCCCGCGCCCCTGCACGTGGTCCGAGTAGCGCACGCTCTCCGGAGCGCCCTCGAGCAGGCGCGCCAGCAGCGCCTTGCGCTCGACGAGGGGAACGCCGCGCAGGTCCCAGCCGTCCAGGTAGAGCAGGTCGAACACGTAGTAGACGAGCTGCCCGCGGCCCGCTTGGCTCAGCAGGTTCTGCAGGCCCTGGAACGAGGAGGCGCCCTTCTCGTTCAAGACGACGATCTCGCCGTCAAGGATCGCCGATCTCGTCTTCAGCTCGGCGAGGGAGGACGAGATCGGCGAAAAATTCTTAGTCCAATCGTTGCCGTTCCTGGTCCGCAATCGGATGTCGTCGTCCTCTATCCTGGCGAGGATTCTGTACCCGTCGTACTTCACCTCGTGCAGCCAATCCTCCCCGGCCGGCGCTTCCTCGGCCAGCGTGCACAGCTCCACCGCGACCCGCTCCGGCATGGCGGCCTTCTTCGCGCCTTCGAGCGCTCCGGGCTCGAGGGCCGCCGCCGACGCCTTGCGGCGCGGCGTCCTGGGCCGCGCGCTCCTGGCGGCCGTCCGGTTCGAGCGCCAGACGCGCCGCGCCCGGCGCGCTGGCACGGAGGCCACGCTCTCCGGCCGCGCCTCCTCGATGTCGTACTCGGCGAGCGGGCGCGCGGACTCGTCCTGGACTTTGATCAGCAGCCAGTTCGTCTTGCCGCGGTCGCCGGCCCGCGGGCGCAGCCGGATCAGGTCCCAGCGCCCGTGGAGCTTCTCGCCGTCGAGGGAAAAGCGCAGATGGCCCTTGCGCAGCCCCTCGCGCGGATCGTCGAGCGGCGTCCAGGTGCCGCGGTCCCACAGCACCACCGTCCCGGCCCCGTACTCGCCTTCCGGGATGCGGCCCTCGAAGGTCCCGTATTCGACGGGATGATCCTCGACCTCCACGGCCAGGCGCCGCTGCGACGGATCGAGGGAAGGCCCTTTGGGAACGGCCCAGCTCTTAAGGACGCCGTCGAGCTCGAGGCGAAAATCGTAGTGGAGACGCGTGGCATGATGCCGTTGGATGGTGAACGAAGGGATTTTCGCCGAGCGCCGTTCCCGTCCCCGCGGCTCAGGCGTCCGGTTGAAATGGCGCTTTCGATGATATGTTCTAAGGGACATAGGCTAATGCACCAGCCTGCCGCGGGCGGCGGAGCGGCCCTTCGCGGGCGCTCCATTGCCGCCGCCCTTGGCGGTGTGCGCCACCGACTTCTTCAAGAGCTCCATGATGTCGGTCGGAGGCGGCGCCTTGGCGGGCGCCTTGGGCATCTCCACCTCCTCGACCTTGCCCGTCTTGGCCTTGGCCTGGATGACCTCCATCAGCTGGTCCTTGTAGTCGTCCTTGTACCGCGACGGATCCCAGGGCGCGGCGAGATCATCGATCAGGCGCTCGGCCATCTTCAGCTCGGCCTCGCTGATCTTGAGCTTCTTGGCCTCGGCGGCGGGCAGGTGCAGCTCGCCGGGATCGCGCAGCTCGTGGGCGTAGCGCAGCAGCACGAGCATCAGCGCGTCGCCGCGCGGCAGCAGGGCGCAAAGGTGCTGCTTGGAGCGCAGCACGAATGTGGCGATGCCGATCTTGCCCGAGCGCTTGAGAGCCTCGCGCAGCAGCGCGTAGACCTTCTCGCTCTTGGCCGCCGGCTCCAGGAAGTAGGGGGCCGAGAAATAGGCCGGATCGAGAGAGGCGCCGTCGACGAAGGCCTGGATGTCGACGCGCTGGCTCTTCTCGGGAGCGGCGCGCTTGAAGTCCGCGTCCTCGAGCACCACGTAGCGCCCTTCCTCGAGCTCGAAGCCCTTCACGAGCTCCTGCTTGGGCACCTCCTGGCCGGTCTTCTTGTTGACCTTCTTGTAGCCGACCGGGTCCATGGTGCGCTTGTCGAGCATCGTGAAGCCGAGCTCTTCCTTGTTCTCGCCGGGATACAGGTTCACCGGGATGTTCACCAGGCCGAAGCCGACGCTGCCGGTCCAAATCGCTCTCGCCATAGACCCTCCCGCGGCCGAGCGCCGCCGCCAAGCTCCATTGTAGGCACGAGGGATACGCGAACCCTCAATCTGAGGCGACGGCTGGATGACGGGCCGCCGCCGGCCGGCTCGACGGACGAGTTACCCACATTTTTTCAGCGCTGCAAATTTGTGGATAACTCCACCAGCGCTCGCTCCGCGAGGGGCCTATGCGCCAACGCTTACGAAAGGGTTACCCGAGCGTTATGGGCTTGTCGCCAGGGGGAGCGTATGATGGACGCAGAAGAGCCGCAAAGGCTGGGGGAGCCATGAAGCTGGGACAGATCATGACGTTGGAGGTGGAGGTCGCACGCCCGGAAGACACGGTCCAGCGCGCCGCCGAGATCATGCGCGACGCCGACGTGGGCTTCCTCCCGGTCGTCGAGGGGGAGGCGGTGGTGGGCGTCGTCACGGACCGGGACATCGTCCTGCGCTTCGTGGCGGACGCCTTGGATTATTCGGGAACCGCGGTCACGGACGTGATGACCCGCGATTTCTTTTCCTGTTTCGAGGATCAAGACGTGGAGGGGGCCGCCCAGGTCATGGAGGACAAGCGCATCCGCCGGATGGTGGTCCTGAGCCGCGAGGGCAAGCTCGTCGGCGTCGTCTCGCTGGGCGATCTGGCGCGGCGGGCGCCGCAGATGGCCGAGCCCGTGCTCGAGCAGGTCTCGCAGCCGGGCCACGGCGAGGCCGCGGCGCGGCCCCTGTTCAAGCGGGCCAAGCCGCCCACGGGCACGGAGTCCGTCAGCGGCCTCATTCGAGATGAGCTCTCGGCGCTCGAGACCTACAAGCACGCCCTCGGCAAGGTGCGTGGCCTGACGGCGACGGAGCTGCGCCGCATGGAGGACGACCACGAGAAGGCGGCGGCGCTGCTCCAGGAGAAGCTGGCCGAGCGCGGCATCGAGCCGCCGACCCACTCCGGCTCGCGCGGCGCCTGGGTTCGGTTCTGGGAAGGCGCGGCGACCGTGCTCGGCGACAAGGCCGTGTTCAAGGCGCTGAAGGACGGGGAGGAGAGCGGCATCAAGGACTACGAGCGCGTCCTCGACGACGACGAGACGCCGCCCGACATCCGCGCCCTCATCCGCACGGAGCTGCTGCCGCAGGCGCGCGCGCACATCCCGGTCCTCGACCGCTTCCTGAGCGGCCGCACGCCGCCGGGCGGGACGTCCTACAACGCCGACCAAGGCTACGGTCCGGCGGGCGGCGGGCGAGGGGTCGCCTAGCCCGTGCTCGGAGTCAGCCTCAAGGCGAGCCACCTGGGCCGCTACCGGGAATTGCTCCGCCTCTTCTACAAGCACGCCCGCGACGCCGGCGCCCCGGACCAGTCGCGCGCCAAGGCGTTGACCGACGACCTCGAGCGCCTGGGGCCCACCTTCGTGAAGCTGGGCCAGCTGCTCTCCACGCGCAGCGACTTGCTGCCGCCGGCCTACGTCGAGGCGTTGTCGCGCCTGCAGGACGACGTCGAGCCCTTCGACTTCGAGTCCGTCGAGCGCATCGTGGAGGAGGAGCTGGGCGTGAAGCTCAGCAAGGTCTTCGCCGAGTTCGAGCGCCAGCCCTTGGCGGCGGCGTCCTTGGCGCAGACCCATCGCGCGCGCCTGCGCGACGGCCGGGCCGTCGCCGTGAAGGTGCAGCGGCCGGGGGTGCGCCTGATCTTCCAGGACGACTTGGCGGCGCTGTCCGAGGTGGCGGCGTTCGTGGACCGGCACACCGACGTGGGGCGGCGCTACGAGTTCCGGGCCACGGTCGACGAGCTGCGTCGCAACCTCATGCAGGAGCTGGATTACGTCCACGAGGCGCGCAACCTCCGGCGGCTGGCGCGCAACCTCCTGGGCTATCCCCTCATCACGGTGCCGCTGCCGCACGAGGACTACAGCACGGGGCGCGTGCTGACCATGGACCTCATCGACGGCCGCAACGTCACGAGCCTCTCGCCCCTGCGGCTGACCGAGATCGACGGCACGGCGCTCGCCGACGAGCTGTTCCGGGCCTATCTCAAGCAGATCCTGGTCGACGGCTTCTTCCACGCCGACCCGCACCCCGGCAACGTGCTGGTCACCGACGACGGGCGCGTGGGCTTGGTCGACCTGGGGATGACGGCGCAGCTGCCGCCGCGCCTGCAGGAGGACCTGCTCGCGCTGCTGCTGGCCGTCGTCGACGGCCGCGCCGAGACCGCCAGCGACATCGCCGTGAAGATCGGCCGCGCGCGCGAGGGCTTCCACGAGGACAGCTTCCGCCGCGAGGTCTCGCGGCTGGTGCTCCAGCACAAGGGCGCCACGCTGGAGCAGATCGACACCGGCCGCGTGATCCTGGAGATCTCGCGCGCCTCGCGCGAGTCCGGGCTGCGGCTGCCCGGCGAGCTGACGATGCTCGGCAAGACGCTGCTCAACCTCGACCGCGCCGTCTGGACGCTGGATCCGAAGTACGATCCCAACGCCGCGATCCGGGGCGAGGCCCTGAACCTGGTGGAAGGGCGGCTCTCGCGGAGCCTGTCGCAGGGCGCGCTGTTCACCGGGCTCATCGAGCTCAAGAAGTTCGCCGAGAGGCTGCCCGACCGGATGGGGCGCATCCTCGACGTCGTGGGCGACAACCGCCTCGAGATCAAGGTGAAGGCGTTCGACGAGGTCCGGCTCATCGAGGGCCTGCAGAAGATCGCCAACCGCGTGGCGATGGGCGTGGTCTTGGGCTCTCTGATCATCGGCGCGGCGCTGCTCATGCACGTGGAGACCCGGTTCAGGCTCTTCGGCTATCCCGGCCTGGCGATCCTGCTGTTCCTGGCCGCCGCCGGCGGGGGCTTTGCGCTCCTGGTCGACATCCTCTGGTACGACGAGTCGCGGCCGCGAAAGCCGCGTTTCCGATGATCTGGCCCGGCAAGCCGTACCCCTTGGGGGCGAGCTACGACGGCGAGGGCGTGAACTTCGCGCTCTTCTCGCGCGACGCCGACCAAGTGGAGCTGTGCCTCTTCGACGCGGAGGGGCGCGAGACGCGCATGCTCCTGCCGGAGCAGACCGACATGGTCTGGCACGGCTACGTCCCGGGCCTGAAGCCGGGGCAGCTCTACGGCTACCGCGTCCACGGCGCCTGGGAGCCGGCGGCCGGCAAGCGGTTCAACCCGAAGAAGGTGCTGCTCGATCCCTACGCGCGGCGCATCGGCCGCGACGTGCGCTGGGACGACGCCCTCTTCGGCTATCAGATCGGCGCGCGCGAGGGGGACCTGGAGCGCGACGACCGCGACAGCGCGCCCTTCGCCGCGCTGGGCGCCGTGCACGAGAGGCGCTTCGACTGGTCCGGCGACCGCCGGCCGCGGCGGCCCTGGCACGAGACGGTGATCTACGAGCTGCACGTGAAGGGCTTCACGATGCGGCACCCCGGCCTGCCCCCGGAGCTGCGCGGCACCTACGCCGGCCTGGCTTCGGCTCCCGTGATCGGGCACCTGACCTCCCTCGGCGTGACGGCGGTGGAGCTGATGCCCGTCCACCACAGGCTCGACGACCGGCTGCTGCTGGAGCGGGGGCTCAACAACTATTGGGGCTACAACACGCTCTCCTTCTTCTCGCCCGAGGCGCGCTACGCCAGCAAGCCGGAGGACGCCGTCGACGAGTTCAAGCGCATGGTCAAGGCGCTGCACGCGGCCGGCATCGAGGTCATCCTGGACGTGGTCTACAACCACACGGCCGAGGGCAACCACATGGGGCCGCACCTGTCGCTGCGCGGGATCGACAACCAGGCGTACTACAGGCTCGTGAAGGACCAGCCGCGCTACTACATGGACTACACCGGCTGCGGCAACTCGCTGAACATGCGCGAGCCGCGGGTGCTGCAGCTGATCATGGACAGCCTGCG
>CAZZGQ010000166.1:0-7122 GCA_964653765.1 uncultured Elusimicrobia bacterium
CAGTTTTGGGTGACGCAGGGTGAGACCATCCGCGTCGAGAAGCTCAAGGCTGAGCCGGGACAGGAAGTGACGTTCAAGGCTCTTTGGGCCGTGGGCGACGCGAAGGAAGGCCAGGAGCCGAAGACGTCCCGCGAGGCGACGGTCGTCGCCGAAGTGGCGCGGCAGGACCGCGGTCCGAAGATCCTGGTTTTCAAGAAGAGGACCAAGAAGGCCTACAAGAGGATGAAGGGCCATCGCCAGGACCTCACCGACATCAAGATCAAGTCGATCTCCATCAACTGACATGGCACACACCAAAGCACAAGGTTCATCCTCCAACGGCCGCGACTCTCACGGCCAGCGCCTCGGCGTCAAGCGCTACGGCGGCCAGCAGGTGCTGGCCGGCATGGTCATCGTCCGCCAGCGCGGCACGAAGATCCTGCCCGGCATCAACGTCGGCCGCGGCAAGGACGACACGCTCTTCGCGAAGGCCGCCGGCGTCGTGACGTTCGAGTGGGCCAAGAAAGACAAGAAGCGCGTCAGCGTTTACCCGGCCGCCGCTTAACCGCCGTCCGCAACGAACCTCGGCGCCGCCCCGCGCGGCGCCGCGGCTTTTTTAGGCACCCATGAGCTTCATCGATAAAGTCCGCGTCCATCTGAAGGCCGGCGACGGCGGCAACGGCTGTCTCTCCTTCCTGCGCGAGAAATACATGGAGTTCGGCGGCCCCAACGGCGCCGACGGCGGCAAGGGCGGCGACGTGTATTTCGAGGCGAACGTCCATCACACGACGCTCCTCGACTTGGCGCGCCGGCCGCACATCCTGGGCAAGCCCGGCGTCCACGGCAAGGGCGGCGACAAGACCGGCATGGCCGGGGAGGACATCTTCATCCCCGTGCCGGTCGGCACCGTCGTCTACAGAGACGGCGTCTTGGTGGCCGACCTGCACAAGGCGGGCCAGCGCTTCCTGGCCGCCGAGGGCGGCCGCGGCGGCCGCGGCAATCTCTCGTTCAAGTCCCGCCTGAACACGGCGCCGCGCATCTACGAGAAGGGCGAGCCCGGCGACAAGATCACCTACGACCTGGAGCTCAAGCTCATCGCCGACGTGGGCTTCGTGGGCTTTCCCAACGCGGGCAAGTCCTCGCTGCTGTCGACGATCTCGGCGGCGCGTCCGAAGGTGGCCGATTATCCGTTCACGACGCTGTCGCCGCACTTGGGGGTCGCTTCTCATAAGGGCGCGCACTTCGTCGCCGCCGACATCCCCGGCCTCATCGAGGGCGCCCACGAGGGCAAGGGCCTGGGCCTGGAGTTCCTGCGCCACGTCGAGCGCACGCGGCTGCTCGTCCATCTCGTCGATCCGACGGGCTACATGGAAACGGACCCCGTCGCCGGCGTCAAGGTCATCGAGGACGAGCTGAAGAGCTTTTCGTCTCGCTTATACAACAAGCCGCGGGTCCTCGTGGTCAGCAAGATGGATTTGCCGGAGGGAGAGACGACGCTCAAGAAACTCAAGGCCAAGTATCGCAAGCGCAACGTGCTGGGGATCTCGGCCGCGACCGGCCGCGGCCTCGAGACGTTGCTGGACCGAGTCATCGAAGAGCTTTCGCGGACAGCGGGGCCAGAAACTTTTGAGCAAGTAGCCGCTGTCCGCGAGGTGAAGGTGGACACGGGCTTCCAGGTGCAGCCCCTGGGCGGAGGCGTCTACAAGCTCAGCGGCCAGTTCGTCGAGCGCGCCGCCGCGATGCTGGATGCCACGCTTCCCGAGGCGGTGGACCGCTTCCAGCGCACGCTCAAGAAGATCGGCGTCGACAAGGCGCTCAAGCGCGCCGGCATCGAAGAAGGCGACTTGGTGCGCTGCGGCGACTTCGAGTTCGAGTGGAGCGACCAGCCCTACAAGCCGCTCAAGCGGCTGCGCCGCGCGCACAAGCGCACCCGCATCGGCGTGGGCGCGAAGAAATAATGGCCGACACGCTCAAGGCCTACGAGACGCCGCTGCGCGATCCCGGGGACGTGGACGGAGCGTATCAGTTCTGCCAGGACCTGGCGCAGCGCCACTACGAGAACTTTCCTGTGGCGTCGAAGCTCCTGCCGCGCAAGCTCAGGAAGCACGTCGCCGCCCTTTACGGCTTCGCGCGCATCGCCGACGATTTCTCCGATGAGCCGGAGTACGAGGGAGTCCGGCGGGAGAGGCTGCTCGATTGGCGAGCCCAGCTCAACGATCTGGAGCATCCCCGGCATCCGGTCTTCCTCGCGCTGAAGAACACCGTCTCCGAGCTCGATCTGCCCCTCACGCCGTTCGATGATCTTTTGAGCGCCTTCCTGCAGGACACCGAGAAGAAGCGCTACGCCACGTTCGAAGAAGTCCTGGATTACTGCAAGCGCTCGGCCAATCCCGTGGGCCGCATCGTCCTGATGATCCACGGCTACCGCGATCCGCATCTCTTCGAGCTCTCGGACGCGATCTGCACCGCCCTGCAGCTGGCCAACTTCTGGCAGGACGTCTCCGTCGACCTGAAGAAGGACCGCATCTACATCCCCGAGGAGGACTTCAAGCAGTTCGGCTACACCGAGGCCGACCTGCGCATGGGCTTGGTCAACGAGAAGTTCCTCTCGCTGATGAAGTTCCAGGTCGGCCGCACGCGCGCCCTCTTCGAGAAGGGCCGGCCCTTGCCCTCCCGGCTGGCCTTCCCGCTGTCCTGGGAGATCAAGCTGACGTGGCTGGGCGGCCGGGAAGTGCTGCGCAAGATCAAGAAGCAGGGCTTCGACACCGTCACGGCAAGGCCGGCGCTCTCCAAGCGCGAATGGATCCCGCTGCTCGTGCGCTCGCTCTTGAGATGGTGACATCCACGGCCGAAAGCGCCGCTTCCCCCAAAGCAGAACGCAGTTCGAATTTTTTCCTCGGATTCCTGTTCCTCAATAAGGCGCAAAAGGAGGCGCTTTCGGCCGTCTACTCGTATTGCCGGCTGATCGACGACATCGTCGATGAGGGATTGCCGAAGGATCAGGCTCGGGCTCAGTTGGATTGGTGGGTCGAAGAAATCGGGCGGCTCTTCGACGATAAGCCTACACATCCGGTTTCGGCGCGCTTGCGCGCGCCGATCCGCCGCTTCGCGCTGCCGCGCGAACCGTTCGATGACATGATCCGCGGCTGCCGGATGGACCTCGAGCAGAGCTCCTACCGCGACATGGCCGAGCTCGAGTCCTACATGCGCGGCGTCGCCTGTTCGGTCGGAAATCTCGCGGTACGCATTTTCGGGTATAAGCACACCTCGCAGCCGTCCATCGACGAGTTCGCCCGCGATTTCGGCTACGCCTTCCAGCTGACCAACATCATCCGCGACGTCGGCGCCGACCTGGAGCTGGGGCGCGTCTACCTGCCCGAGGCCGAGATGGCGGCCGCGGGCTACAGCCGCGCCAAAGCGATCAGCCGCGTGCACGACGACTCCTTCGACAAGCTCATGCGCGGCCTCTACGACCGCGCCAAGATGTATTACCGCCGCGGGCGCAGCGCCGTCGACTTCCGCGACCGGCCGTCGCTGCTGCCGGCCGAGGTCATGGCCCACGTCTACGAGGGCCTGCTCGATGAAATAGCGGAAAACGGCTTTCGGGTTTTGTTTCATAAGCACAGGTTGTCGGGATGGCGGAAAGCGCAGCTTGCCGGAAAGGCTTGGCTCTACTGTCATGGCCTCCACTTTTGACGCGGTAATCCTCGGCGGAGGTTTCGCCGGCCTGTCCTGCGCTGTCTCCTTGGCGGCCGAAGGCCGGCGCGCGGTCCTGCTCGAGAAGAAGCCGCACCTGGGCGGCCGCGCGTACTCCTTCCGCGACGCCGAGACCGGCCACGTCGTCGACAACGGCCAGCACCTCTTCATGGGCTGCTACCGGCAGACGCGCGCCTTCCTCGAGCAGATCGGCACCAGCGAGCGGCTCTCCTTCGGCGATGCGATCCGCGTCGACTACGCCGATGCCGAGGGCAAGCGCGACGCCCTGGTCTGTCCCGCCGCGCTCGGCAGCCCGCTGCACCTCGCTGCGGGCGTCCTCGGCCTGCGCGGCCTTTCGATGGGCGACAAGCTGGGCCTGCTCAAGCTCGACGCCTACGTGCGCAAGACGCGCGGCCTGGTCAAGGTGCCCGCCGAGCTCGACCGCATGACGGTGCGCCAGTGGATGGACTCTCTCGGCCAGTCGCGCCGCATCCAGGAGCGGCTCTTCGATCCCATCGCGCTCGGGGCGCTCAACGACGCGCCCGAGGTCGCCGCGGCCACGGGTTTCGTGCAGGTGCTTCGCGAAGCGTTCTACGCCGACGTGGAGGGCACGCGCTTGGGCCTGAGCACGGTGGGCCTCTCCGATCTATACACCTCGGCGGCGGCCGAGTTCATCCAGAAACGCGGCGGGCAAGTCGTTTTGAACACGAAGATCAAGGCCGCCGGCGAGGCATTCGTTTTGGCGGAGGATGGCCGCCGTTTCGATGCTCCGTTCGTCGTCTCCACCCTTCCGCCTTGGGATTTAAAAAAACTCGACCTCCCGCCCGGCCTCCTCGGCCCCTGGCAGGACCTCAAGCCCGCTCCGATCGTCTCGATTTCTTTGTGGCTCGACCGCCCGGTCATCGCGGAGCCGCTCGTCGGGATGCTCGGCACCGAGATCCAGTGGGCGTTCAACAAGAGCAAGATCCTGTCGCTCGACGGGGGCGGCCAGTACTTGGCGCTGGTGATCTCGGGCGCGCACGCCCAGGTCGCCGCCGATCCGAAGGCGCTGCTCGAGGCCGCCAAGCGCGACCTGGCGCGCTGCTTTCCGGAATTCCAAAAAGCTACAATCAAGCGCTGGAAGGTCGTCAAGGAGCCCTTCGCCACCTTGTCGCCCGTGCCCGGCTCCGACGCGCTGCGGCCCGAGATCGCCGCGTCGCCCTCGGGGTTCGTGTTCGCGGGGGACTGGACGCAGACCGGGCTGCCGGCGACGATCGAAAGCGCCGTGGCCAGCGGCCGCAAGGCGGCCGAAGCCGTTCTTCGAGGGAGAAGCCATGCTCAAGTCCGATAAGTGGATCCGCCAGATGTGCCAAGAGAAGGGCATGATCGAGCCTTTCGTCGACCGCCAGGACGGCGAGGGCAAGATCTCGTTCGGCCTCTCCTCCTACGGCTACGACATCCGCGTGGCGGACGAGTACAAGATCTTCACCAACGTCTACGGCGCCGTCATCGATCCGAAGGGCTTCGACCCGCGAGCTTTCGTCGACCACAAGGGCCCGGAGTGCATCATCCCGCCCAACTCCTTCGCGCTGGCGCGCACCGTCGAGAAGTTCAAGATCCCTCGCGAGGTCCTGGCCGTCTGCCTGGGCAAGAGCACCTACGCCCGCTGCGGGATGATCGTCAACGTCACGCCTCTCGAGCCCACGTGGGAAGGCTATCTCACGCTCGAGATCTCCAACACGACGCCGCTGCCCGCCAAGGTCTACTCCAACGAGGGCATCGCCCAGCTGCTCTTCCTCGAGGGCACCGAGGTCTGCGAGGTCGCCTACGCGGACCGCAAGGGCAAGTACATGTCGCAGGTCGGCGTCGTGCTGCCGCGCATCCTCGTCAAGAAGTAGCGCCGCAAGAATCGGGTGGGCCGCGGGCGGCCTTTCCGTTACGATGACAGCATGACCACCGACTACGATCGCATCGCCCGCCTCATCCGCTACGTCGACGCCCACCGGCTCGAGCAGCCGTCGCTCTCCGAGCTGGCCGGGGTGGCCGGCTTGAGCGAGTCGCATTTTCATCGGCTGTTCACGCGCTGGGCGGGCGTCACGCCCAAGGCGTTCCTGATGTATCTCACGTCGGCGCACGCCAAGGCTCTGCTGCGCGGGTCGCGCAGCGTGCTCGAGGCCGCCTTCGAGGCGGGCCTGTCGGGGCCCGGGCGCCTGCACGACCTGCTGGTCTCGCTCGACGCGGTGACTCCCGGGGAGTTCAAGGCGCTGGGCGAGGGCCTCGAGATCCGCTTCGGGAGGCACGCGACGCCGTTCGGCCCCTGCCTGATCGGGGTGACGGACCGCGGCGTCTGCCATCTGGAATTCCTTCGCGGCGACGGCGACGCGGGACGGCTGCGGGCCGCCTGGCCGCGCGCCGCGCTGCGCGCCAGGCCGAACGAGACGCGGGCGGTCGCGGCCAGGCTGTTCGACGGAGGGGCGGCGGGGGCTCAGCCCTTGAAGGCGCTGCTGGTCGGCTCGCCGTTCCAGCTCAAGGTCTGGGAGGCGCTGCTGCGCGTGCCCGCGGGAAGGACGGTGTCCTACGGCGAGCTGGCGCGCGCGATCGGAGAGCCGAACGCCGCGCGGGCCGTGGGCTCGGCCGTCGGCGCCAACCGGTTGGCCTATCTGGTCCCCTGCCACCGGGTGATCCGCGAGACGGGCGCCTTCGGCGGCTACCGTTGGGGCGTCGAGCGCAAGCAGGCCATGCTCGCCTGGGAGAGCTCGCGCGCCGGCATTTCGTAGAATGAGACGATGAGAGCGCTGCTTTGCGTCGGCTTGTGGACGCTGCTGGCCGCCTCCGCGCGCGCGGAATCCGACGAGCACAAGGCGCCCGTCGAGAACATCGCGGCGTCCGCGCCGGCCGACGTGCAGGCGCAGACCGAGGCCACGCTCCAGGAGATGTGGCAGCGGCGCATCCTCTCCACCGACGCCAAGCGCTGGTCGCCCGAGGATCTCGACCTGCTCCAGCGCATGCGCGAAGCCGAGCGCTACGGCGCCGTCGCGCTGCTGCGCCGCCGGGGAGGCTTGGCCGGCTTGGCCGTGTCCTTCAAGTCCTCGCCCACGGCCCCGGCCACGTTCAAGCTCACGCGGGAAGGCTACGAGCGGTGGCTGACGCTGCGCAGCCGGGAAGCCATCGATTACTTCGAGCAAAAGGGCGTCCTGGCGCGGTGGGTGTTCTTCTTGGTCGACCTCGACGGCCGACGCTTGTTCGACGGCGGCGGGCGCCTGACGCCCAAGGGCGAGTACGTCTATGATCTCGCCTCCGTCAACATGCCGATTTGGTGGAAGGTGCCTCAGACCGGCGAGGTCTTCGGCACCCGTCCACCGCCTCGGCGCTAGCGCTGATCTCCGCCGCGGGCGCGGGGGAGGGGCGTTCGGGGGCTCGTCGGAAAAACAATTGAACGCGGGCGCTCGAATAATGTATTATTTCCAG
>CAZZGQ010000167.1:0-4448 GCA_964653765.1 uncultured Elusimicrobia bacterium
AGCAGCTCGCCCGCCCGGCTGAGGCGCCGCGTGGCGTCCTTGTCCTCGGTGGAAGGCGTGCAGTCGCCGGAGGGGTGATTGTGGACGACGATCACGGCCGCGGCGCTGTGGGCGACGGCCGGAGCGAAGACCTCGCGCGGATGGACGAGGCTGGCCGAGAGCGTGCCGATCGAGACGGTCTCCTGGTGCAGCAGCTGGCTGCGGGAATCGACGTAGAAGGCCAGGAAGTGCTCTTTCTTGGCGGCGCGCACGGCGGGGGAGACGAGCTCGTAGACCCGGGCCGGCGCGTCCAGCACCGGGCGGCCCGTCTCGGCGGCGCGGCGCGCCAGCTCGAAGGCGGCGACCAGGGCCGCGGCGCGCGAGACGCCCACGCCCTTGAGGCGGCGCAGCTCCTCGAACGAGCAGCGCGTCAGGTCCTTGCCGGCCTGCGCCAACGCCTGGGCGGCGACCTCGGTGGCGCCGCGGCCCTTGTAGCCGGTGCGCAGCACGAGCGCCAGCAGCTCGGCGTCGCTCAGCGAGCGAGGCCCGCTGCGCGCCAGCCGCTCCCGCGGCCGCTCCACCGGATGCATGTCCCTCAGCAGCATCAGCGCACCGAGTCCGCGATCCGGCGCAGGGTCTCGCCGGAGAGAGGGCCGACCAGCAGGAAGCGCGAGCGGCCCTTTTCCCAGCCCAGCGCCTGGCCCTCCTGCGTCCACGCCAGCGTGCCTTCCCCGGCGTCCAAGCGGACGGTCTGCGCCGACGTCGCCCCGAAATCGAGCTTCACCTTGGCCGGGCACTGGAACAGCGACAAGACGTTGATGCCGTCCGAGAAGCGGTAGTGGACGATGCGGCTGCCGCCGCGCGGCAGCACGTCCAGGCTCTCGAAGACGTAGCCGGGCGGCAGCCAGGCCGGCGTCTTGGGCTCGACGCCCCCGGCGCTCTTGGCCTGCTCCAGCGCCAGGAAGTCGTTGTCCTGGCGCTTGGCGACGGCCACGCCCGGCGGGGGCTGAAAGCGGAAGAGCTTCTTGGACTGGCGGCGGGGGAAGCTCAGCTTCTCGAAGCGCGCCGAGGACGTCAGGCCGCCCTGCGGCCGGTAGTCCTCGCTGGCCAGCACCAAGCCGGTCTTGCGATCCACCCAGAGACGGCGCTGCAGCCGGCCGTCCGTCCGCGCGCGCAGCTCCAAGCGCCAGCACGCGCGCTCCGCGACGGGCTCCGAGGAGGACGCCGTGACCTCGTAATTATCGGTCAGCAGGTCGAACTCGTCGTCGGGGCCGAGGCGCTTGAGATCCGGATCGGCCGGCTCGCCTACCCAGGCCTTGTTGCGCGCCTTGTCGTAGATCCACTCCTTCTTGCCGTCCGACACGGCGAGCTGCACCACTTGCCCCGCCGCGTCCAGCACCTCGCGGCGGTACATCCCTTTTTGGAAACGCACGGCGATGAGCTTGACGCTGGAGATCCCGCCGGCGAAGATCTCCACGCGCATCCGCCCCTCATAGGAGCCGGCGCTGGGCTGGAGGCTGCGCCGCAGCAGGTCGGTGGCGGCCGGCATCTTGGACCGGCGCGCCCAAACGGGGGCGGCGGCCAGCAAGAGAGCCAGCGCCAAAGGCGCCTTGCTCAAGGGCCCTCCCCGGCCAGGGCATCCGCCAGGCCGCTCATCACCGTCTCTTGGCTCGTCAATGGCATCGTCAAAGCGTACGCGCGATGCGCCGCCAGCATGTCGTCCAACGACACCGTCTCCGAAGGCTCGCCGACCCGCAGCATGACCGCCACGGCCGCCGCCGCGAGTCCCGCCGCCAACCCCAGGCCCGCCGCGCGCCCGGTCGACCCCCAAGCCGTCCAGGCCTGCCAGCGCTCGCGCCGCCGGCGAGCCCGCTTGCGGCCGGCCGCCAGGCGCGCCTGCCGCCGAAGCGAGTCCGTCAACTCCCGCGGCGCCCGCGGCGCCGGCAGCGACGCCAGGGACGCCTTCATCGCGCCCAGCCATCGTAGCTGACCGCGGCAATCCGCGCAAGACTGCAGGTGGGCGCTCACGCGCTCGCGCTCGGCCGGCGCGCAGCGGCCGTCCGCGTAGGCCGTCAAGATCTCTTCGTCCTCGCAGCTCATTCCATGACTCCTTCGCCCTGCGCCAGCAGGGCTTTCCTGAAAGCGATCCGCGCCCGGCTCACGCGCGAGCGGATCGTGCCGAGGGGACAGTCGAGCACCTCGGCGGCCTCCTCATAACCCAGGCCCTCCACGTCGACCAACGTCAGGATGCCGCGATGCTCCGCGGTGAGGGAGGACAGGGCCCGCTGCACGCTATCGGCGGCCTCGCGGCGCTCCAGCCGCTCCAAGAGGGGGGTCTCGCCGTGGTCGGCCAGCACGTCGGCGAAGGACTCCCCGGTGGAGAGCTCCGGCACGGGGGCGTCCAGCGGCACGGTGTTGCGCCGCTCGTAGCGGCGCAGACCGTCGAAATACAGGTTTTTTAGGATCGACAGGAACCAGTTCTCCAAGGGCTGCTCCGAGTCGTAGCTCTCCCATTTGGCCAAAACGCGCACGAACGCCTCCTGGACGAGCTCCTTGGCGTCCTCGGCGTTGCCGCAGAGGTGATAGGCGACCTGATAGCCCTTGTCCGCGTATCTTTCCACGAAGGCTTCGATGGTCGTCATGACGCCCGCTCCGTCCTGATGGGTATACGATTGAACGCCTCAAAAAGTTCCCTGCCCCAAGGCCGAAATACCCCTGTAACAGGGTTCGGGCACAATGGAGCGAAGGTTTTGCCATGGACGCGCACATCGACATCCAGCAGCCGCAGTGGGAGGACCTGGCGCTCAGCCCCGCCGAGCGCGAGGCCGTCGTCGCTCCCGCGCCGGTCCAGACCGCCGTCCAGGTCCCCGTCCCTTCGCCGCGGCCCGCGCCCGCCGCGCAGCCCCAGCTTCCCGCCGCCTACCTGACGCACGAGCTGCGCGCCCCGGTCACCGCCATCCGGCTGGGCCTCGAGATCCTGCAGGAGCAGATCGAAGGCCGTCTGCAGCCCTCGGAGCAGCAGATGCTCTCGGTGGCCGTGCGCAACACGGCTCGGCTGGAGACGCTCGTCAACGACATCATGGACTACTCCAAGGTGGTCGCCGGCAAGCTCTCCATTGAGAAGACGCCCTGCGAGCCGCGCGGCCTCATCCGAGACGCCGCCGACGGCCTGCGCGCCACCGCCCTCGCCCAGGGCGTCAAGCTCGTCTTGGCCGACGGGGAGCCTCTCCCTCGCATCGCCGCCGAGCCCCGCCGCATCGTCCAGATCCTGACCAACCTGATCTCCAACGGCATCAAGTTCACCCCGGCCCGCGGGCGCGTGACGATCTCGGCCGAGCTCGGAAAGCGCGAGCACGAGGGCACCGTCCTCTTCAAGGTGAAGGACACCGGCCGCGGCATCCCGGCGCAGGACCTCGAGAAGATCTTCGACATGTTCACGCGCTGCTCCAACGTCACCGAGGTCGAGGGCACCGGTCTTGGCCTGACGCTGGCGCGCCAGATGGTGCAGCTGCACGGCGGCCGCATCTGGGCCGACAGCTGGCGCGGCGTGGGCGCGACCTTTCTCTTCACGATCCCGATCGTCGCCGAGGATCTCGGCCGGCCGATCAAGGTCTATCCGCGGGAGAGGGAGTTCTCGGGGCTTCTCGTCAATCTCGCCAAGCATCTCAACGCTTTCCTCGCGCTCTTCGTCTGAGCCGAGTGTAGCGCCGGGCCCTTCCCGCCGCCGCGACGAAGGTCCCAGGCGCCCTCCGCCAAAAGCCCCGTCGAAAACAGGGTCCGGCGACCTAGAACACGCGAGCGTCCGTTTTGTGCCTAGGCACAATACTTAAACCCTGGCACCACAAGACCCCGGAAGCAAATCACGATTTGATAGAGTCCCCGCATGATCCAAGCCCTGCTGCTCGCCGCGTTTCTCCCGCTTCCGCTGTTGGCCGGACAACCTGACGCCTCGCAGCCCGACGCCGCGGCGATGACGCGGGCCTGGCAGCAGTTCGCCGCGCCGAACGAGAACCACAAACGCCTCGAGGAGATGGTCGGGACCTGGACGACCCGCACGAAGTTCTGGGGCACGCCGGACGCGGGGCCGCAGGAGAGCGAGGGCACGGCCGTGCTCACGATGGTCCTAGGCGGGCGCTATCTCGAGCAGAAGCACGTGGGCACGATGATGGGCCAAGGCTTCGAGGGCCTGGGCTACACCGGCTACGATAATCTCAAGCGCAAGTACATCACGACCTGGATGGACAACTTCGGCACCTCGATCCTGGTCATGACGGGGAAGGCGGACGCCACCGGTAAGATCCTGCGCTCGCAGGGCACGATGGACGAGGTCCTGACGGGCAAGCCCCAGCAGCTCAAGGACGCGGTCACGCTCCTCGACGTCGACCACTTCAAATACGAGATGTGGACGGTGGACGCCAAAGGCAAGGCGACCAAGACGATGGAGATCGCCTACACGCGCAAGAAGTAGG
>CAZZGQ010000167.1:4548-7104 GCA_964653765.1 uncultured Elusimicrobia bacterium
CCCTTCTCCTTGAAGACCGAGAAGATGTCGTCGGCGAAGACCTCCGACCACAGGTAGGCGTAGTAGCCGGCCCCGTAGCCGCCCATGAGATGGCCGAAGGCCGCCTCGAAGCGCGTCTGGGGGTCGATCGTCACCATCCAGATCTGCTCCATGAACTGATTGAAGAGCCGGCTCGTCTGAAGGGGGACGGCCGTATGGTAGGTGAGGTCGATCGTGGCGAAGGCGAGCTGGCGCAGGTAGTGCAGCGCGCCGCCGTAGAGCTTGAAGCGGCGCATCGCCACGAGCTTCTGATAGAGCTCGTCCGGGATCTTCTTCGAGGGGTCGTCGAAGCGGCCGGAGATCTCGTCCAGGACCTCGCGCTCCCAGACGAAGTTCTCGAGCATCTGAGACGGCGCCTCCACGAAGTCCAGCGCGACCGAGGTGCCGGACATGGAGACGTAGCGCGCCGCCGTCAGCGTCTGGTGCATCAGATGGCCGAACTCGTGGAAGAAGGTCTCCACGTCCTCGAGCGGCACGAGCGTGGGCTCGCCCTCCTTGCCCTGGGCGAAGTTCACGACCATCGCCGACACGGGCTTGCGGTAGCCGCCCGTCTCGAGCTCGCGGCCGTTGATGATGCCGAAGGCCGCGCCGTGCGTGTACTTGCCGTCGCGCGGGAAGAGGTCGAGATAGAAATACCCGATCTCGCGGCCGGTCTCGGGGTCGTCGATGCGGAAGAGCCGCACGTCCTTGTGCCACTTCTCCGGGGACTCGACTTCCGTGAACCTCACGCCGAGGATTCGCTGGTAGACGCGCATGGTGCCCGCCACCACGGTGTCGACGGGGAAGTACTTCTTGAGCTCCTCGCTGTCGACGCCGTAGCGCTCCTGACGGACCTTTTCTCCCAAATAACGCAGGTCCCACGAGTGGACCCGCGTCGCGTCGGGCTCGAAGCGGCGCTTGAGGGCGAGCAGGTCCGCCAGCTCCTTGACGCCGCGCTCGCGCAGCGTGGGCATCAGCCCGTTGAGGAAGTCCCAGACGCGCTGCGGCTGGCCCGCCATGCGGTCCTCGAAGGCCAGATCGGGATACGTCGCGTCCGGGCCCTTGAGGATCTTGGCCTGCTCGTCGCGCAGGCGCAGGGCCTCGGCGAGCAGCGTCTCGTTCTTGCCGGCCGCGCGGCGGTTGTAGGCGAGCTCGTAGCGGCGGCGCACGTCGCCGTCATCGGCGAAGCGCATGACCTGCAGCATGTCGGGCTCGGTCAAAGCGATGCGGAGCTTGCCGTCGGCGGTCTTCTCCAGGCCGTCGACGTAGGCGGCGGGCACGCCCTTGAGCTCGACGGCCGTCGTCTCGAATCGGGTGTTGTCGTCGTTGATGTTCTTCTCGAATTCCGGGCCCAGGGCGGCCATCCGCTCGGCGATCGCCTTGAGCCGCTGCTGCGCCGCGGGCGTCAGGGCGTGGCCGGAGGCCTCGAAGCCGCTGAGCGTCCGCTTGACCAGCAGGGCGTCCTCGCCGCTGAGATGAGTCGAGCGCCGCGCCGCCGCCTTGAGGGCCGCGTAGATCTCGGGCCGGGCCATGACGCCCGCGCCGAAGGCGCCGGCCTGGGCCTCGATCTTGTGCGCGGCCTCGCGGACGGCCTCGTCCGTGGAGACCTGCGACAGGAAGATCAGCGGGCTGATGGCCTCGCCGTAATGCGTCCCGGCCAGCTCGTAAGCCTTGATCGTGTTCTCGAAGGTGCGCTGGTCGTCGGGGATCGCCACGATGGCGTCGAGCGCCGAGCGATAGGCGCGCTCCGCGTCGGCGTAGCCGGACTCGATCCGGGCCGCGGGGACGCGGAACTCGACGCCGGAGGACGGGGCCGCCGCCGGGACGACGGCGGGGGCGTCGATGCCGACCTGGACGGCGCGCGCGGGCGCGATCCAGGCGCCGACGAGCAGAGGCGCGAGCAGGAACAGGGCGGAGCGCTTCATCTCACTGCTCGGGAGCCGCCGGCATGATTACGAGCTTGCCCTTGAGCTGCGGCTCGATCCGCGCGATGGCGCGCGCCACGCGGCTCGCGTCCGCCTCGGCGGCGATCTCGATGTACCACGTCGGCTCCGCGCCGCGGATGTCCAACGAAAAGTCGAGCACGGCGGGGATGTCCATCAGCTGGGCGAGGGCGTCCTCGTGCTCGGCGATCAGCGCCGTGCGCTTGGCCGTCTCGGGATCGACCTGCGGCTCGCCGGACATGTTGTCCATGAAGGCCTGCTCGCTGGGCTCGCGGCCCAGGAAGGCGCGCAGGGAGTCGATCTCGGGTCGCGTGCTGCCGCGCGCCAGGACCTCGTCGCGCCAGGCGCGGCCGACCTTCGGATTGAAGATGCCTTCCTTGGCGAAGCGCGTCCAGGCGTCGTCGGCGAACACCAGCGACCAGGCGTAACCGTAGTAGCCGGAGGCGTAGCCCATCAGGTGGCCGAAGCTGGCCTCGAAGCGGCTGCCCGGCTGCACGGGGAGCAGGCCGACGGATTCCATGGTCTGGTTGAAGAGCTCCGTCGTGTTCATCGGGATGGCCGTGTGGTAGAGCATGTCGACCATGCCCAGGGCGAC
>CAZZGQ010000168.1:0-2300 GCA_964653765.1 uncultured Elusimicrobia bacterium
GCGGAATGGGGCGACCTCACCCAGATCTCGACCGCCACCTTCGCCGCCAAGTACCATGCGCCCCTGACCATCTTCTGCGCGGCCACGCTGGCGCTGTGGTGCGTCACGGGCCTGGCCACCATGGCGGGCAGCCGCCTCAAGCACGTCCTGAGCCCGCGCGTGCTGCGCCGCGCCGGGGCCGTGGCCTTCGCCATCGTGGGCGCGGCGCTGCTGTCGGGCGTCTTCGGCTAGCGTCGATGAGCGCAATTGCGTAGGATGGGCTCATGAAATACCGGATCTTGACGCTGTCTTTGCTTTGCGCCGCGTGCGCGGCGCCCGTCACCGCCGAGACTTTCGGCGACCTGCCGCAGTTCTTCGCAGCGCTGCGTCAGCAGCCGCGGTTGGCCACCCCGGCCGGGCAGCCGGCGTCCGAGGGCGAGCTCACCCTGGTCAAAGGCGCGCCGGTCTCTCAAGGCCTGCATTGCGATCTGATCGAGCAGCCGGGCGACCGCGCGCGTCACGTCTGCCACTATCGCTGCGACGGCCTGGGCGGCATCATCGCGCGGCCCGAGGAGCGCATCGAGCGCGGCGCCCACGAGCGGCCGAACTGCTACCGCGCGGTGATCACGCCCAAGCGTTAGCGTTCCATTATCGCGGCGCCGGCATTGGGCCTAGCCCTCGCCCATCCCCAAAGACCTTGCCTTTGGAACGTCCGGATGGGGTAAGCTCTTCTCGAAGGGAACTTTTTCAGGGGTTCATTCGTATCTAGGTCATGGGACTTTCGCTCATCATCGCGCTGGGGCTGGCCGCCCCGGCCTCGGCCCAGGTCGCCGTCTCCACGCGGGGCCTGACCTACCAGCAGGCGGTCCAGGAGGGCATGGCGCATAACCTGGACCTGCTCGCCGCGCAATACAACGTGCCGCTCGCGGAAGCCGACGAGCTGACGGCCGGCCTCTGGAACAACCCCTCTCTGCTCATCGACACGATCTTCCACCCCTTCGGCAAGAACTATAACCAGACCAGCGCGGCCGGCCCCCGCCAGTACGACCTCGGCTTCTCGTACCCATTCGACCTCAGCGGGAAGATCCCCGCCGCGCGTCGCAGCGCGGCCAAGGCCGTCGACGTCGCCAAGGCCGCCTTCCAGGACGCGGCGCGCCAAAAGCTGCGCGACATCCGCTTGGCTTACATCGACGTGCTGGTCTTCCGTCATCAGCTCGACTTGGCCAAGGAGAAGCAGGACAGCCTTCAGCAGCTGCTCGACGTGATCGAGAGCCGCATCGGGGGCGCCAGCCGGCTGCCGCTGCTGCGGCTGCGCGCGCAACTGGCGCGCGACCAGGCCGTTCTGGACCGGCGCCAGAGAGAGGTGACGATGCGCGCCGCGCAAACGGCGCTGGCCGTCATCCTCGGCCGCGCGCAAGAGGGAGCCCTCGAGCCCGCGACGCCCCTGCGCGACTTCCCGATGCCCCCGCCGCCGAGCGTGGAAAGCCTGCTGGCCACGGCTCTCGAGCACAGGCCGGACATGCAGGCGCTGCGCTTAACCCTGGAAAAGGCTCGTCTCGACCGCAGCCTAGCCCTGGCGCAGCGCTTCGACAACGTGGTCGCGACTTACGGGTTCAGCACGCAGGGGCCCATCGAGGCCAATCCGGACGATCCCACGACGCGCAAGATCCCGCGGGGCAACTCCTGGGACGCCAGCGTGACGCTGCCCTTGCCCTTCTTCAATCGCAACCAGGGCAACATCCGCAAGGCGTCCCTGGCGGCGGAGCAGGTGCAAAAGCAGATCGCCGCCTTGGAGCTGGCCACGCGCCAGGAGATCGCCGGCATCTACGATCAGCTCTCGCTCAACCGCGCCCTCATCATCGACTACGAGACCCGCCAGCTCGGCAACGCGCGCAAGGTCCGCGACGAGCAGCAGAAGCTCGTCGGCATGGGCTCCTCGGCTCTGCTCGACTACTTCGACGCCGTCAACGCGTACGCCGCCGCCGTCTCGGCCTACTACGATACCGTCGGCGACTACCGCCGCAACGTCGCGCGCTTGAACGCCGCCTGCGCCTCCGAGGTGATGCCGTGACGGGGATTCGGCGCTGGGGGCTGGTGGCCGTCCCCGCGCTGGCGTTGGCGGGGCTCGTGGCGCTGGGCTTCCACCGCCCGGGGCCACCCTTGGAACCCCCGTCTCCCTTTTCCTTCTCGGGCGGCCGCCTGACGCTGAACGCGGGCTCCAAGATCCTGACGCGCCTGGAGATCGTGGAGATCGGCCGAGCCGCCCAGGAAAGCCGGCCCTTCCGCGCCGTGGGGCAGGTCATCGCCCTCTCCAACGCCTC
>CAZZGQ010000168.1:2400-7053 GCA_964653765.1 uncultured Elusimicrobia bacterium
CGCGGCCATCCGGTCCGCATCCCGACGACGGCTCCCGTGCACGAGGAGACGCGGGAGTACGTCTGGAAGGAGGTGGCTCCCGCGCAGTTCGCCGCCCAGAGCGTCAGCGTCGTCGACGCCAGTCCCACGGAGGTCGCCGTGCTGGGCTTGAGCCCCGGCGACCGCATCGTGGGCCGCGGGGCGATCCTGCTCAAGCCGCTGCTCAAGCGAGTCCTGGCCACGAAGGGAGGGGGGAGCTGATGCTGCACGAGACCGTCGTGGCCGCGCTCAAGCGCCGCTGGCTCGTCCTCGGCGTGGCCGCCTTGCTCGGAGGCCTGGGCATCTGGGCCTTCACCACGCTGCACATCGACGCCTATCCCGACATCTCGGGCGTCGAGGTGGAGATCATCACGCCGTATCCCGGGCGCGCCGCCGAGGAGACCGAGCAGCAGGTGACGGCGCCGCTCGAGCGGGCGATGTCCAGCGTGCCGCACACGGAGATCGTGCGCTCGCGGACCATCTTCGGCCTGTCCGACGTGCAGGTGGAGTTCGAGCCCGGCGTGGACGATTACTGGGCGCGCCAGGTCGTCTTCCAGAAGCTCGGCGACGCGGGCCTGCCGCCGGACGCCCAGCCCACGCTCGGCAGCCTGTCCACGGCCTACGGCGAGATCTTCCGCTATCAGCTCGTGGGCGACGCCGCGCACGGCCCCATGCAGCTGCGCGAGCTCAACGACTGGGTCGTCAAGCCGCGCCTGCTGCGCGCCAAGGGCGTGGTGGAGGTCGCCAACTTCGGCGGCCTGGCCAAGCAGTACGCGATCCGCCTGGACCCGCAGAAGCTTCTGCAGCACGGCGTCCGGCTTCAGGACGTGAAGGCGGCGATCGCGGCCAACAACAGCACGGGCGGCGGAAGCCTGATGGAGCGCGGCTCGAGCTCGCTGGTGATCCGCGGCCTGGGGCAAGTGAAGGATTACCGCGAGCTGGCCGACATCTTCGTCAAGAACTCCAACGGCACGCAGGTCTTCGTCCGCGACCTGGGCGTCGTCATCCCGGATCACGTCGCTCAGACGGGCATCTTCGGCCAGGACGACGACTCCGACGGCGTCGAGGGCATCGTCATCATGCTGCGCGGCGCCAACCCCTCGGAGACGCTCGAGAACATCAGGGCGGCCATCAAGGACCTCAACGGGTCGATCCTGCCCAAGGGCGTCCAAGCCAAGCCGTACTACGACCGGACGACGCTCATCGACGAGACGCTGCGCACCGTCTTCCACAACACGATGGAAGGCATCGCTCTGGTGGTGCTGATCCTGTTCGCCTTCCTCGGCAGCCCGCAGATCGCCTTGATCGTCGCGCTGACGATCCCGGGCTCGCTGCTCTTCGCGCTCATCCTGATGAAGCTGACGGGCATCCCGATCAGCCTGCTGTCGGTGGGCTCGATCGACTTCGGCATCATCGTCGACGGGGCCATCGTGACGGCGGAGAACATCACCCGTCACCTGGCGAGCCAGGGGGAGGGACGCAAGCCGGGCGGCACGATGGCCGCCATCGTCGCGGCCTGCAGCGAGATCCAGGCTCCCATGTTGTTCGCGATGCTCATGGTCATCGTCGCCTACCTGCCGCTCTTGTCGCTGCGCTACATCGAGGGCCTGCTCTTTCGGCCGATGGCCATCACGCTCTGCTTCGCCTTGCTGGGGGCCGTGCTGATCGCTCTTTATCTCGTCCCGGTGCTCTGCAGCCTCCTTTTCAAGTCGGGCGGGTTCAAGCATCACCGCAGCCTCTTCGACGTGATCCAGCCCCGCTACGAGCGCCTCGTGCGCCAGTTGCTGGCGCACCGCAAGCTCGTCGTCTACGGCGCCCTGAGCCTGTTCGCGCTGACCCTGGCCGTGATCGTGCCGCGCCTGGGCACGGAGTTCCTGCCCTACATGGACGAGGGCGGCTTTTGGCTGCGCGCGAACATGCCGGAGGGCATCTCGCTCAAAGAAAATGCCTTCTACGCCTCGCAGATCCGCCAGATCCTTCGGCGCTTCGACGAGGTGGAGCACGTCGTCTCGCAGTCCGGCCGCAACGACGACGGCACCGATCCCTTCCCCACGAGCCGCGCCGAGTTCGACATCATCCTCAAGCCGCGCGATCAGTGGCGCGGCCACAAGACCAAGCTCGGCCTGGAGGCGGACCTGCGCCGCGTCCTGGAGGAAGAGTTCCCGACGGTGCGCTTCAACCTCACTCAGCCCATCATCGACAGCGTCACCGAGGACACCAACGGGACCTCGGCCGACCTGGGCGTGGAGCTGGTCGGCCCGGACCTCTCCAAGCTGCGCGCTTTCGCGGAGCGCGTCGCGGCCGTGCTCAAGAAGGTCCCCGGCCACGTGAACGTCGCCATCGAGCAGGAGGGCCCCCAGCCGCAGCTGCAGATCGCCATCGACAAGAGCCGGCTGGCGCGCTATCAGCTCTCGGCCGACGCCGTCAACGACGTGATCAACACGGCCGTGGGCGGGCTGCCCGTCACGTCGCTCTATGAAGGAGAGCGGCGCTTCGACGTGGTCGTCAAATACGCCCAGCCCTACATCGCCACGCCGCAGGCCATCGGCATGCTGCCCGTGTTCAACGACCAAGGCGAGGCCATCCCCTTGGCTCAGGTGGCGCGCATCGCCGTCGTCGACGGCCAGACCCTGATCGCCCGCGCCAACAACAAGCGCCGGGTCACCGTGCGCACGGACATCCGCGGCCGCTCGCAGGGCGAGTTCGTGAGCGATGCCAAGAAGCTCTTCGCCTCCGAGGTCCAGCTGCCGGACGGCTATGAGGTGCAGTGGCTGGGCATGTTCGAGAACCTGGACCGCGCGCGGCGCCACTTCGCCCTCCTCGTGCCCATGACCGTCGCGGTGATCTTCATGGTGCTGTTCGTGGCCTTCGGCTCGCTGCGCGGCGCCTTCCTGGTCATCATGACCGTGCCGTTCGCCCTCTTCGGCGGCCTGCTGGCGCTCTGGGTGCGCGGCATGCACCTGAGCGTCTCCGCCGGCGTCGGCCTGACCAGCCTCTTCGGCGTGGCGACGATGCACAGCGTGCTGATGGTGAGCTACATCCGCCAACTGCACAAGCAAGAGGGCCTGCCGCTGGAGGAGGCGATCGCCAAGGGCGCCGCGATGCGCCTGCGGCCCGTCAGCATGACGGCCGTGGTCGCCATCCTGGGCCTGCTGCCCGCCTCGCTCGCCACGGGCATCGGCTCCGACGTCCAGCGGCCCATCGCCACCGTCGTGGTCTGGGGCCTGTGCTCGTCGGCCTTCCTGGGCCTCTTCGTGCTGCCGCCGCTCTACCACATGATCGAGGGCGCCGTGGAGAAGATCCACCGCCGCCGCTCCGGGGCGGCCGCAGCCGCTGAGGCCGGGCTGGCCATTTAGTCCTCAAGAATGGTGTTGCTAGCAACACCATTTCAGCGCCGAGAACGGTTGAATACCTCCGGGCTTTCTTTTTTTTCATAAGATCGGCCATGCGTGGCCTGTGGGGGCTTGCCTGCGCCGCTCTCTGGCTCTGTCCGGCCGCCGTGAGCGGCTCCTCTTTTTCCGACCTCCTCGCCCCCGATCGCTATACGCTCCATTTCCAGGCTACGATCATCGACCAGGGCCACTCGCGCATCCGCGCGCCGTACACCGGCCCGCACAGCTTCATTCCCGAGCCCGAGAAGGACGTCTCGGTGACGTCCACCTTCTTCACGGGCTGGCGGCCGCTGCCTTCGACCGCGTTCTTCTTCAGCCCGGAGATGTCGGGCGGCCAGGGAATGAGCGGCGCGCAAGGCATCGCCGGCTTTCCCAACGGCGAGACCTACCGCATCGGCAACCCCGAGCCCGTCATCAAGACGGCGCGGCTCTACGTCCAACAGACGATCGCCTTGAGCGAGGCCGTCGAGACGCTGGAGGACGCCCCGGGCCAGATCGCCGGCCCCGTCGCCGCCACGCGGCTGACGTTGGTCGCGGGGAAGTTCGGCTTGATGGACTGGTTCGACAATAACGCCTATTCCCACGATCCTCGCACGCAATTCATGAACTGGGCCCTGGCCAACTCGGCGGCCTGGGACTATCCGGCGGATACGTTCGGCTATGCCTGGGGCTTCATGGCGGAGCTGCACGCTCCCGAGTGGGCCGTCCGCGCCGTCGCGGCCACCGAGCCCAAAGTGGCCAACGCCTCCGATGTCGACCGCCGCGTCTGGAAGGCGCACGGCCTGGCCATCGAGGGGGAGCGCCGCCTGGACGTCGGCGGGCGTCAGGGCACGGCCCGCCTGCTCTTCTACGACAACGAGGCGCGCATGGGCGGCTACGACGATGCGCTCGCGCTGGCGCGCCAGACGGGCACGACGCCCGACGTCACGCGGACGGCCAGCTACGCGCACCATAAATACGGCCTGACCACGAGCGACGACCTGCGGCTGGGCAAGACCTTAGGCGCCTTCGCGCGCCTGAGCTGGGATGACGGCCGCACCGAGACCTGGAGCTACGACGAGGTCGACGGCTCCGCCGCGCTCGGCGCGGAATGGACGCCGGCGCGCTGGGGACGCCCGCGCGACCGTTGGGGCGCCGCGCAGATCGTCAACGTCCTCTCGGGGCCTCACCGCCGTTATCTCGCCACGGGCGGCCTGGGCTTCATGCTCGGCGACGGCGCGCTGCACTACGGCCCGGAGTTCGA
>CAZZGQ010000169.1:0-2896 GCA_964653765.1 uncultured Elusimicrobia bacterium
TGTGCTTGTCGTAGTGGTCGATCTCGAAATGGTTCTCGAGCAGCTGGTACGCCTGATCGGGGATCGCGCGGGTGACGAGGATCTTCGGTTTGGCCATAGCTCGGGCGATTATACTCTTCTGGCGCCTCATCCGTATTTGCCTCTCTTGACAGGGGCAGGGGCCGGCCCTAGCCGCGCGGCCTCCTGGGCCAAGAACCAAACAATCGAGCCTGACACCATTGTTTAGTAGGTATCATATAGGGGCTGTGACTCTGCGCCTGGGAAGCCTCGAGCTGCCGTCGACGATCATCCAATCGCCGATGGCCGCCTGCACGGACCTGCCGTTTCGGCTCGTCGCGCGCGAAAAAGGGCTCGCTTTCTCCTTCCTCGAGATGGTCTCGGCGCAGGCGCTGGTGCGCGACAACGAGAAGACCAAGCGGCTGCTGGCCAGCACCAAGGAAGACCGGCCGCTCGGCGCCCAGCTGCTGGGCTGCGATCCCGAGATCATGGGCGAGGCCGCGGCCATCCTCGAGGGCATGGGGACCTTCGACCTCATCGACTTGAACCTCGGCTGCCCGGTGAAGAAGGTGACGGGCAACGGCGAGGGCTCGGCCCTCTTGAAGGAGCCGGACAAGGCGGAAAAGGTCTTCGCCTCCGTGCGCAAGGCGGTCAAAAAGCTGCCTGTGACGATGAAGACGCGCAAGGGCTTCCAGGATCCCTCCGGCGCCGAGGCCGTCGAGCTGGCCAAGCGCGCGGAGGCGCAGGGTTTCAGCGCCGTCACGATCCACGGGCGCACGCAGGCGCAGCAATACACCGGCAAGGCGGACTACGAGGCGATCGGCAAGGTGAAGTCGGCCGTGAAGATCCCCGTCATCGGCAACGGAGACGTCGTCACGCCGGAGGACGCCAAGCGCCTGAAGGAGACGAGCGGCTGCGACGGCATCATGATCGGCCGCGCCGGCCTGGGCAACCCCTGGGTCTATCGAAATCTCGATGGCGCGATGCGCGGCGACGGCGCACCCAATTACGTGCCCTCCGTCGCCGAGCGCCGCGATACGTTGCTGCGCCACTTCGACCTCGAACTGCAGCACTGCGGCGAGCGGCAAGCCGCCCTCAACATGCGCCGCATCGTCATGTGGTACACCGTCGGCCTGCCGCACGCCAAGCCGCTGCGCGTGGACGTGTGCCAGACGATGGACACGGCCTTGATCCGCCGCATGATCGAGGACTATTTCGCCGGACTGCCCGAGGACGTGCCGCCGCCGTCGGCGCCCGTGCTGCTCTCGGAATGAAGCGCCGCCGGCTGCCCTGGCTCGTCGCCGCGCTCGCGGCCCTGCCGTTCTTGCCCGCGCTGCTCAACGGCTTCACGGACTGGGACGATCCCGTCTTCATCCTCAAGAACGCCGCCCTGGCGAACTTCGACGTGGGCTGGATGTTCACCGCCACGTTCGGCGGCCACTATCACCCGCTGACGTGGCTGTCGCTGGCGCTGGACCGCGCGCTCTGGGGCCCGGTGCCCTTGGGCTTCCATCTGACCAGCATCCTGCTGCACGCGGCCACCGCGGCGCTGTTCTTCCTGGTGGCCCGGCGGCTGCTCGGCGAGGAGACGCCGTGGCCGGCCCTCTTCGCCGCCCTGCTCTTCGCGGTCCACCCGCTGCGCGTGGAGTCGGTGGCCTGGGCGATCGAGCGCCGCGACGTCCTCTCCGGCTTCTTCTACCTGCTCACGGTCGTGCTGTGGCTCGAGGGCAAGACGCCGCAGGCCTTGGCCGCCTTCCTCGCCAGCCTGCTCTCCAAGGGCACCGGCGTGACCCTGCCGATCGGCCTGGCGCTGCTCGACGGCGTGGCCCTGGGCAAGAAGCTCGACCGCGCCTGGCTGAAGAAGGCCGCTCCCTTCGCGGCGCTGGCCGTGGCCTTCGGCGCCGTGGGCTTGTGGGCGCAGGCCGCCAACGGGGCGTCGCTGCCCTTGTCGCGCTTCCCCGCCTCCTCGCGCCTGGCCGTGGCGGCGTACGGCCTGTGCTTCTACCCGCTCAAGACCCTGTGGCCGTCGGGCCTCATCCCGCTGTACCCGCTGCCCGCCAATCCGGCGCTCGACGACTGGCCGTTCTGGCCCTGCGCGGCCCTGCTCGTGATCGCGGCCTGGGCCCTGGCCGCCGCCGCGCGCCGCCGGCCCAAGCTCGCCGCGGGCGCCGCGTTCTACGCGGTGACGGTGGCCCCGGTGCTGGGCGTGTTCCGCTTCGGGACCCAACTGGCGGCCGACCGCTACAGCTATCTCTCCTGCCTGCCCTTCGCCCTGCTCGCCGGAGGCGCGCTCAAGAGCGCCCTGGCCGACGAGAAGAAGCGGCAGCTCGCCCTGGCGGCGGCGGCCTCCGTACTCGTCGTCTTCTCAGGCCTGACGCTGCGCCAGACGACGTTCTGGCGCTCGGGCGAGTCGCTGTGGACGCGCGAGCTCGACGTGCGCCCCGACGTGCCGCTGGCCCAGCACAACCTCGCCGACGGCCTCATGGCGCGCGGGCTGTTCGACGCGGCCGAGCGCCGCGAGCGCGCAGCGCTGAAGATCGATCCGCATTACGTGCACTCCCTCAACGGCCTCGGCCTGGCGCTGGCCGCCCAGGGGCGATTTCCCGAGGCGATCCCGGCGTACGAGGCCGCCATCAACGAGTGGCCGCAGTATTGGGAAGCCTGGGCCAACCTCGGCATCGCGTTGGCGCGGCTCAACCGCTTCGACGAAAGCTACAAGGCCTTCGGAAAGGCGCTCGAGCTCAATCCCACCCGCGCCGAGCTGCACGGCAACTACGCCCTGGCGCTTCTCGCCGGCGGCAAGCGCGACGCCGGGCTGACCGAGCTCCAGGTCGCCCTGACGCTCAACCCCAACCAGCAGCGGCTGCAGCAGATCTACGCGATGGTCTCGCGCGCGCCG